>NZ_JBYTCR010000016.1:32275-109999 GCF_058790455.1 Aeromicrobium sp. EU05-FHT14F07 | reverse complement strand
CACCCTAGATGTATTCTCTAGTCTCGTGGGCTCGGAGATGTGTATAAGAGACACCCTGAAGAGCGCTCTTCAGGTGGCAGATCCACCGCTGACGGGGCCAGGGCGTGAAGGATTCTTCCTTCTCGTGGAACGGTCCACGAGAAGGAAGAATCCTTCGTCTCCCCGACGCAAAGGGCACCCAAGATTGTGCATTCGCGCGTTGAGATCGGAACGCTTCTGCGTTCACGACGGGATCCCGTAGCAAACGCATAACCCTTCGCCATTCCGCACACGAACGCAGATCCTTGCGTTCCACAGCGCGGGCCGCAGCCCGAGACCCGAAGCCGGCTCCCGCCCAACCGCCCGGTCGAGGCCCTTTCGGAGCGCAGGACGAGTCGAAGCCGCGCCGACGCAGCCCCACCTCCGCGAGAAGCCGCACCGACGCAGCCCCACCCGAGAGACAAGCCACACCAGCGCAGCCCCACCCGAGCGAGAAGGCCCACCCGAACGACAACCCCCCCCGCCCCCGCCCGACACCCCGCCGACGGGTGGTTCGGCGTCTCACCCCACGCCCCTAGGGTGGACCCATGCCTCCTGCTCGCATCGCTGTGCTCATCGACGCCGACAACGCGCCCGCCTCGAAGATCGGCGCGATCCTGTCGCAGGTCGCGAAGTCGGGGAACGCGCACGTCCGGCGTGCGTACGGTGACTGGAAGAACTCGCACCTGAAGGGGTGGGAGAGTCGGCTGCAGGAGTTCGCGATCGCGCCGGTGCAGCAGTTCGCGTACACGAAGGGCAAGAACGCGTCCGACATCGCGATGGTGATCGACGCGATGGACCTCCTGCACGCCGGGGTGGCCGACGGCTTCGCGATCGTGTCGAGCGACGCAGACTTCACGCCGCTCGTCATGCGGCTGCGCCAGTCGGGCGCCGAGGTGCTCGGGTTCGGCGGGGAGAAGGCGCCGAAGGCGTTCCAGAACGCCTGCTCGACGTTCTACAAGCTCGAGACCCTGCGTGAGGACGACGACACGGAGGACGACGTCGAGGACGCGCCGGGGGTGGAGACGCCCGACGACGTCGACGTGACGGCCGCGAAGCCCGCCGCCGGACGCACCCGACCGTCGCAGCGGGTCGACGGCGCGACGCTCAAGAGCGACCGACAGCTGGTCCGGATGCTGCGCACGGCGGTCGAGGAGGCCGCCGACGACGACGGGTGGGCGCAGCTGTCGCAGGTGAGCGACCAGATCCGCAACCAGTCGTCCATCCAGCCCGGCAACTACGGGTACGCGAAGTTCAGCGGGCTGATCGAGGCGATCGACCTGTTCGAGGTCAAGCGTGACGGGAAGTCCGTCATGGTGCGCCGCAGGAAGCGCGGGCGCTGACGCCCCACGGCCACGTCCGAATCCCGCCAGAGACGTCAGGTCCGTCGGGGCAGGATGGGGGTGTGGACGACGTCGAGGCGCAGTACCGGGCGGTGAGCTCGCGGGACGAACGGTTCGACGGCGTGTTCTTCACGGCGGTCCGCACGACCGGCATCTACTGCCGGCCGTCGTGCCCGGCGCGGACCCCGCGACGCGAGAACGTCGAGTTCCACCGCAGCGCCGCGTCCGCGGAGGCCGCCGGCTTCCGCGCCTGCCGACGCTGCCGCCCCGACTGCACGCCCGGGTCGCCGGAGTGGGACGTCCGCGCCGACGTGGTCGGCCGTGCCGTCCGGCTGGTGCGCGACGGCGTCGTCGAGCGTGAGGGGGTGCCGGGGCTCGCGCGCCGGCTCGGCTACAGCGAGCGGCACGTCACCCGCATGCTCACGCAGGAGCTCGGCGCCGGTCCGCTCGCGCTCGCGACGTCGCAGCGCACGCGGACGGCGCGCGTGCTCGTCGAGACGACCGAGCTGTCGATGGCCGACGTCGCGTTCGCGTCGGGGTTCTCGTCGGTGCGCCAGTTCAACGACGCCTTCCGGCGGGCGTTCGCCCGCACGCCGACCGAGCTGCGCGCCCACGGCGCCGCGGGTGCGTCCGTCGGCGGTGCGCTGCACCTGCGGCTCGCCGTCCGCCAGCCGTTCCATGTCGACGCGCTGGCCGGGTTCCTGGCCGACCACGCCGTGCCGGGCCTGGAGCGTGGTGACGGGCGACTGTTCGCGCGCGTGCTGACCTTGCCCCACGGGAACGGTGTCGCCGAGATGGTGCTGCACGACGACCACGTCGCCGTCCGGCTCGAGCTGGCCGACCAGCGCGACCTCACCGCGGCGGTGGCACGACTGCGTCACCTCCTCGACCTCGACGCCGACCCTGCCGCCGTCGACACCGCGCTGGCCGAGCCGGGCCCGCACGCGGTCGACCTGGCCGACCTCGTCGTGTCCCGTCCTGGCCTGCGGGTGCCGGGGACGGTCGACGCGGTCGAGACCGCCGTGCGCACCGTGGTCGGGCAGCAGGTCTCCGTCAGCGGCGCCAGGACGGTCCTGAGCCGTGTGCTGGCGACGGCGGGGGAGCCGGTGACGTTCGGCCTCGCGCACGAGCACGGGCTCACCCACGCGTTCCCGACGGCGGAGGCACTCGCCGCGCTCGACCCCGAGGCCCTCCCGATGCCGCGCTCACGCGGACGCACCGTCGTCGGGCTCGCGCACGCGGTCGCCGCGGGCGACCTCTCGCTCGACGTCGGCGTCGACCGGGACGAGGCGAGCCGCGCGCTCCTCGCGCTCCCGGGCATCGGGCCCTGGACGGTCGGCTACGTCCGCATGCGCGGTCTCGGCGACCCCGACGTGCTCCTCGACACCGACCTGGTCCTGCGCCGCATCCTCGACGCCCGCGGCGCGTCGGCCGACGACGTCCGACGGTGGAGCCCCTGGCGCTCCTACGCCGGCATGCACCTGTGGACCGAGCACCTCGCCCGCCAGGCCGAGCAGCGCACGAGAGGATCGAGAGCATGAGCACCCGATGGATCGACTCACCGATCGGAGGCCTGCGGCTGCACGCGTCGGCCGGGCTCCTCACGAGGATCGAGTTCGACGCGGAACCGGTCGGCCGACGGGTCGCCGACCCCGTCCTCGACCTCGCGGAGGAGCAGCTGGCGGCCTACTTCGCGGGCGAGCGGCACGACTTCGACGTCCCGCTCGCGAACGACGGCACCGAGTTCCAGAAGAAGGTGTGGGGCGAGCTGCGCCGGATCCCCTACGGCGAGACCGCGAGCTACGCCGACGTCGCACGGCGCCTCGGGTACGAGCCCGTCGTCTCGCGCGCGGTCGGTGCGGCGAACGGGGCGAACCCGCTGCCCGTCGTCGTGCCCTGCCACCGCGTGGTCGGGTCCGACGGCTCGCTCACCGGCTACGCGGGTGGCGTCGAGCGCAAGCGCATCCTGCTCGCGCTGGAGCGGCCCGGCCTGTTCTGACCGGACCTCCCGGTCTCACACCTCGGCGGCGAACACGACCCGGTTCTCGGTGTACCGCCCGACGCCGCGGTCGTACGGACCGGTGCAGGTGATCAGCCGCAGCTGGGAGTCGCCGGTCTCGCCGTACACGTCGTCGGTGGGGAAGCGGCCGTCCTGGGGCACGTCGCGCACCTCGGTGATCTCGTAGGTGCGACGCTGGTTCCGGGTGTCGACGACGCTCACCCGCTGGCCGACCTGCAGCTCAGTGAGCCGGGCGAAGACGGCCGGGCCCGTGCGCGAGTCCTTGTGGCCGGCGATGACCACCGGCCAGGTCTCGCCCGGCTTGCCGCCGCCGGTGAACCAGCCGACGCGGGCTGGGTCCTTCGGCACCTCGAGCTCGCCGCTCGCGTCGTCGATGCCGAGGTCGACGAGCTCCTCGTCGAGACCCAGCGACGGGATCGTCACGCTCCTCGGGGGAGCGGCGGCGCGGTCGGCTGCCGGGCTCGTCGGTGCCGCAGCGGTCGCGGAGGTGCTGGGCGTGCTGCGAGGCGCCTCCTCGGCCGCCTCGCCCTGCCCGCCGCACCCCGAGAGCAGCGCGACGAGCAGGACGGCGAGCAGGACGACCGGGGCGACGCGGGTGCGCTCAGGCACCCTGGCGACGCCGCGTGACGGCGGCACCGGCGACGCCGAGGCCGAGCAGCGTCAGGGCCGCGACGGGCAGCAGGGTCGGGGAGCCGGCGGTGCCGCCCTGCCCCGTGTCCACGCCGTTGACCGGCAGCTCCCGCTCCTCGCCGACGTCAGCGGCGTCCTCGCCCGGTGCGGGCTCGCCGTCGGTGGGGGGAACCGGCTCCTCCTCGACCGCGTTCGCCGCGTCCAGCAGCTCCTGGCTGAAGACCAGCTGACCACGCACGGCGCCCGCGGTGAAGCCGGCGGTGTGCGTGTCGGCCGAGAAGCCGGCCGGGTTCGCCTCGAGCTGCGCGAGGGTGAAGCCGGTGCCGGTGTCGGTGCCGTTGGGTGCGAGACCGGTGGTGAACGGACCCTCCGAGCAGCCCGTGCTGGTGCGCACCGTCGCGGTCGGGTCGTCGGCGGGGGTCGGGTTCGGGAAGGCGATGCGCGGCGGGCCGTTGACGCCGGCGCCGGTCTCGTGGATGTGCGTCGCGGTCTTGGCAGGGCTCTGGTACGGCGTCACCACGTTGTTCAGCGTGATGTTCCAGCAGATGACCTCCTCGTCGGAGCTCACCAGGAACTCGAAGCGACCCGTCGCGCCCGGCTGGCCGACGCCGACGGTGCCGTCGGTGCCGACGACCTGCTGCGGCGTCGCGTCGACGACGAAGGCGCTCGTGAAGGTCTCCGGCGGGTCGACGGGGTCGGGGGTGTCGGCCGAGGCGGTGGACCCGAGGGCGCCGAGGGTCAGGGTCGCGGTCGTCGCGAGGACTCCCGCTCCGGTCCATCGGGTGGCGCGCTTCACGGTCATGGTGGTCCCTTCGTCGTGAGGCGCCGGACGACGCCCGCTCGCGGGGTGTACGTCCGTCGACGACGTCGCGTTCACGTCGTCGACCGGGTTTCTTCTCCCCGCGGATCGGTGAACGGTGACGGGGTGGCGCGCGTAGACCTCTGCGTGAGCGCGACGTCGGTGATCGATCTGCCGAGTCGTCCTCGCGTGGCTACGGTGGTGCGGACCCGAGCGCGAGAGGACGGCCGGATGGATGCTCGCGGGTTCGACGTCCGTGCCGCGTACGCCGCCCACGGCCGGGACCTCCTGGGCTTCATGGTGAACGCCCTCCGCGACCGCGGACTCGCCGAGGAGTGCGTGCAGGAGACCTTCACGCGCGCGTGGCAGGCGCGGGACCGCTACGACCCGGCGCGCGCCTCGCAGCGCACGTGGCTGTTCGCCATCGCCCGCAACGTCGTCGTCGACGCCGTGCGGGCGCGGGCACGCCGGCCCGCGCCCGCGTCGGGGGAGCAGGTCGAGGAGTCGGCGACCCGCGACGCGGACCTCTCACGGACGCTGGACCACGTGACGCTGGTGTGGGCGCTGGCCCAGCTGAGCGACGCGCACCGCCGGGTCGTCGTGGCCGTGCGGCTGGAGGGCTTCGGGTACGACGAGCTCGCGGAGCGCGACGGCGTGCCGGTCGCGACCCTGCGCACGCGCATGTTCCACGCGCTGCGAGCCCTGCGTGCGATCCTCGACGAGGGAGAGGAGAGTCGATGACCACGTCGGACCGTCGTGAGCAGCTGCTGGCTGCCGCTGCCACGGGTGCCCTGGACGCCGACGAGCAGGCCGAGCTCGACGCCCTGCTGCGCGCGGACCCGCAGGCGCGTGAGGAGCTCGAGGCACTGCGTCGCGATGTCGAGGGGCTGGGGGCCTGGCGTGCTCCCGACGGGGAGGGCTGGCTGGACGCCGAGCCGTCGCAGCGGCTCGACGCACGCGTCGCGTCCCTCGGCGTCGCTGCGACGTCCGGGCGAGCGTCGGGAGGACGACCCACCGCGACCGCCACCGTCGGCCGGCGCCGTGGACGCCTGGTGCTGGCGGCTGCCCTGCTCGTGCTGGCCGGTTCCGGTGGGACGCTCGCCCTGCAGGCCGTCACTGATGAGCGTCCGGTCGTGGGCCCGCCCGGCACGCTCGGTGCCGTGGAGACGCTCGAGCCGGTGCGTGGGGACAGCCGCGAGCCGGCCTACGTGGAGGCGGCGTTCGTCGCGCACACGTGGGGGACCGAGGCCGTGCTCGACGTGCGGCGCACGCGTCCGGGCGCGGTCTACGCGGTCTACGTCGTCGACGAGGCCGGCCGCGAGGTCGAGGCGGGCGGGTTCCTCGGCTCGCCGGTCGAGGTGCACTGCCGGGTCAACGCCGCGGTCGCCCGGCAGGACGTCTCCGGCCTGCGGATCGTCGATGCCAGAGGTGCGACGGTCGCCCGTGCGCCCGCTCCGCGCGTGTGACGGTTGCAGGGTTCATCGACGTGTCATCTTCGTCTGTCATCATCCGGCCGGAGCCCTGACGAGAGCAAGGAGTGAGATGGCCAAGGTCACGTCGTCCGACGACGCCACGCGCGCCGTGGGCAAGGCAGGCGTCGAGAAGTCCGGCAAGAACGCGGGGAAGAGGACGAAGAAGGCGAAGAAGGCGAAGAAGAAGCAGGCCGTCTCCGAGGCCGAGGAGCAGCTCGCGAAGGCGCTCAAGCAGGTGGAGAAGCTGCGGTCGACGGTCGAGCTGCTCGAGGGCAAGCTGGAGAAGTCGAAGGCGAAGTCCCAGCAGTGGAAGGCAGAGGCGCGGCAGGAGCGCACCAAGGTGGCCAAGCTGGAGGCGAGGCTGCGTCGGGCCAAGCGCGACGCACCGGTCGACCGGCAGCCGCCCGCCGATCGCGGCGACCTGCCGGTGGACGACCCGTCCGTGCCGGACGCGTCGTGGACCGTCGTGCGGCTGCGGGCCGCGGCCCGCGAGAAGCAGCTCCCCGGCGTCTCGCGCATGACGAAGGCGGCCCTGCTCGAGGCGCTGCGGTCCTAACCTCGTCCGCCGACCCGGGCGGGGCGCTCAGCCGGCGCGGCGCAGGCTCTGGCTGAGCCGCTCCGCCGCAGCGGCGACGGCCGGCGCGTGCATGCGTCCAGGCTGACGGGTGAGTCGCTCGAGCGGACCCGACACCGACACTGCCGCCACGACCTTGCCCGAGGGGGAGCGGACCGGGGCCGAGACCGAGCCGACGCCGGGCTCGCGCTCGCCGACGCTCTGCGCCCAGCCCCGTCGGCGCACGGCCGACAGCTCCGCGGCGGAGAACGTCGCCTTGAGCAGCCCCTTGTTCATCCGCTCGGGGTCCTCCCACGCGAGCAGGATCTGCGCGGCGGACCCGGCGGCCATGGTGAGCTGACCGCCGACGGGGATCGAGTCGCGCAGGCCGGTGGGCCGGTCGGCCGCGGCGACGCACACGCGAAAGTCGCCCTGGCGCCGGTAGAGCTGGGCCGACTCGCCGGTGATGTCGCGCAGCCGGGCGAGCACCGGGCCGGCGGCGGCGAGCAGCCGGTCCTCGCCCGCCGCGGCCGCGAGCTCGCCGAGCCGCGGACCGAGCACGAAACGGCCCTGCATGTCGCGCGAGACCAGGCGGTGGTGCTCGAGGGCGACGGCGAGCCGGTGCGCGGTCGGTCGGGCGAGCCCGGTGGCGGCGACGAGACCGGCCAGCGTGGCGGGGCCCGGCTCGAGGGCGGAGAGCACGAGGGCTGCCTTGTCGAGCACTCCCACACCACTGGCGTTGTCCATGCCTTGATACTGCCGTATCGCATGGTGAGACGCAAGTGTTACGCTCGGCACGTGCGGCCACGGGGTCGCACGGACCGAGCCAGACACGTCAGAGGAGAGATGATCGCGATGGGCAGGACGCTCGCGGAGAAGATCTGGGACGACCACGTCGTCCGCACGGCCGACGGTGAGCCCGACCTCCTCTACATCGACCTCCACCTCATCCACGAGGTCACGAGCCCCCAGGCGTTCGACGGCCTACGGCTGTCCGGCCGCCCCGTCCGTCGCCCGGACCTCACGCTGGCCACCGAGGACCACAACATCCCGACCACGGACCTCGACAAGCCGATCGCCGACCCGGTCTCGCGCACCCAGGTCGAGACGCTGCGCCGCAACGCCGAGGAGTTCGGCGTGCGGCTGCACCCCATGGGCGACATCGACCAGGGCATCGTCCACGTCGTCGGCCCGCAGCTCGGTCTGACGCAGCCCGGCATGACGATCGTGTGCGGCGACTCCCACACGTCGACGCACGGCGCGTTCGGCTCCATCGCCTTCGGCATCGGCACGAGCGAGGTCGAGCACGTGCTGGCCACGCAGTCGCTCTCGCAGGCCAAGCCGAAGATGATGGCGGTGGAGGTCGAGGGCACGCTCCCCGAGGGCTCGACCGCCAAGGACCTGATCCTGGCGCTCATCACGCAGGAGACCACCGGCGGCGGCCAGGGCTACATCGTCGAGTACCGCGGCGAGGCGATCCGCGCGCTCTCCATGGAGGAGCGCATGACGATCTGCAACATGAGCATCGAGTGGGGCGCGAAGGCCGGTCTGATCGCCCCCGACGAGACGACGTTCGAGTACATCCAGGGCCGTCCGCACGCCCCGCAGGGCGAGGCATGGGACGAGGCCGTGGCCTACTGGCGCGACCTCGTCACCGACGACGACGCCCACTTCGACAAGATCGTGCGTCTCGACGCCTCGCAGGTGACGCCGTTCGTCACGTGGGGCACGAACCCCGGCCAGGGTGCTCCGCTGTCGGCGACGGTCCCCGACCCCGAGAGCTTCGAGGACCCGATCGAGCGCGAGGCCGCCGCCAACGCCCTCGCCTACATGGGGCTGGAGGCCGGCACCCCGCTGCGCGACATCGCCGTCGACACCGTGTTCGTCGGCTCGTGCACCAACGGCCGCATCTCCGACCTGCGCCGCGCCGCTGAGCTGATCAAGGGCCACAAGGTCGCCGACGGCACGCGCATGCTCGTCGTGCCCGGGTCGGTCCGGGTCCGTCTGCAGGCGCAGGAGGAGGGCCTCGACCAGGTCTTCACCGAGGCCGGCGCCGAGTGGCGCGGCGCGGGCTGCTCCATGTGCCTCGGCATGAACCCCGACCAGCTGACGCCGGGCGAGCGCAGCGCCTCGACGTCGAACCGCAACTTCGAGGGACGCCAGGGCAAGGGCGGCCGCACGCACCTGGTCTCGCCCGACGTCGCGGTCGCCACGGCCGTCCTCGGCCACCTGGCCAGCCCCGCCGACCTCGAGCCCGTCCGCGCGACCGCAGGAGTCTGAATCATGGAGAAGTTCACCTCGCACACCGGCGTCGGCGCGCCCCTGCGTCGCAGCAACGTCGACACCGACCAGATCATCCCCGCCGTCTACCTGAAGCGGGTCACCCGCACGGGCTTCGAGGACGGGCTGTTCGCGGCCTGGCGCAACGACCCCGACTTCGTGCTCAACCGCGAGCCGTACCAGCACGCGACGATCCTGGTCGCCGGTCCCGACTTCGGCACCGGGTCGTCCCGCGAGCACGCCGTGTGGGCGCTGCAGAACTACGGCTTCAAGGCGGTCATCAGCTCGCGGTTCGGCGACATCTTCCGCGGCAACTCCGGCAAGGCCGGCCTGCTCGCCGCGCAGGTCGACGAGAAGGTCGTGCAGCGGCTCTGGGACCTCCTGGAGGAGGAGCCGGGTGCGCAGATCACCGTCGACCTCGAGTCGCGCACGGTGCGGGCCGGCGAGGGTCCCGACGCCATCGTCGACTCCTTCACGATCGACGACTACACCCGTTGGCGCCTGCTCGAGGGGCTCGACGACATCGCCATCACGCTCTCCCACGACGACGACATCGCCGCCTACGAGCAGCGTCGACCGGCCTTCAAGCCGGCCACGCTCTGACCCACGCCCAGACGTCCGCACGACGCGGCGCGGGTCCGCCTCGCTCGCTCTTGACCGCACCCGAGGTGCCGGTGCGAGAGTGAGGCGAGCGCGGGTCCGCAGGACCCGGGAGGGACGGGAGCCAGCGATGACCGTGGTCGTGGAGGTCGCGTCGACCGTCCCGCTGCCGCGTGAGGTGGTGTGGGCGCGCGTGGCGTCCGTGGCGGGCATCCAGCACGAGATGATGCCGTGGCTGCTCATGTCGATGCCACGCGGCACCGAGCACCTCGACGTCCACACGCTGCCCGTCGGTCAGCCGCTCGGCAAGGCCTGGCTCCGGCTGTTCGGCGTGCTGCCCGTGGAGTACGACGACCTCACCGTCGTCGAGCTCGAGCCCGGCCGCCGGTTCCGTGAGGTCTCGCGGATGCTGTCCGCCCGCCGGTGGGAGCACGAGCGGACGCTGACGTCGGTGGACGGCGGCGGCACGCAGGTGCACGACAGGCTCACGATCGATCCCCGCCTGCGCCACGGCGCTGGTGCCACTCACGCGGTCGTGTCGGCGATCTTCCGGCACCGTCACCGTCGGCTGGCCCGGTGGTGCGAGGAGCACCCGACCAGCGCCTGAGGGCTCGACACGTGCCGCCCGTCACGCCGCGCGGCATCGGCACGTCATAGGGTCGGCCCCATGGATCGACCCCGGGCCCAGCTGCCGAGAGCGACCCGGTGGATCGTGCGGATCCTGCGGCCGTTCCTCATGGTCGTGACCCGTCGCGACTGGCGCGGCGTCGAGAAGCTGCCCCGCGACGGCGGCTACGTGATCGCCCCGAACCACATCTCGCACCTCGACCCCATCCTCATCAGCCACTTCATGGTCGACCAGGGCGTGACCCCGCGGTTCCTCGCGAAGGACACGCTGTTCTCCGTCAAGGGCCTCGGACCGCTCCTCAGCGGCGCGGAGCAGATCCCCGTGCACCGCAGCACCGAGGGCGCAGCCGAGTCGCTGCGCTCGGCCGTCGCCGCGGTCGAGGAGGGGAAGGTCATCTCGATCTACCCCGAGGGCACGATCACCCGCGACCCCGACCTGTGGCCGATGAGCGGGCGCACCGGCGCGGTCCGGGTGGCCCTCGCCACCGGCCGTCCGCTCGTGCCGCTCGCGCAGTGGGGGGCGCAGCGCATCCTCTGGCCGTACACGAAGGTCCCGCGGTTCCTTCCGCGCAAGACGATCCACGTGGTGGTCGGTGACCCGGTCGACCTGTCCGACCTCGTCGGCCTGCCGATCACCGAGGACGTGCTGCGCACGGCGACGGACCGGCTGATGGACACCCTGACCGTGATGGTGGGCGAGATCCGCGGGGAGCTCCCGAGTGGTCCCCGGATCGACGTGCACACGCTCGCCGCCCCTCGGACCGCGTACCGTGCACCGACCGACGCGACCGACGACGTCGCCCCTCCAGCCGACCCCGCCTCGCCCGGCGCGGACGACACCCCGAAGGAGCCGTGATGGCCAGGACCGCCGTGATGGGAGCAGGATCGTGGGGCACCGCCTTCGCGCTGGTGCTGGCCGACGCCGGGAACGACGTGCGCCTGTGGGGACGCCGCGCCGAGCTCTGCGACGCGATCAACGCGACGCACGAGAACGCCGACTACCTGCCCGGCATCGCCCTGCCGGAGACCATCCGTGCGACGAACGACCCGCGCGAGGCGCTCGCCGACGCCGAGGTCGTGGTGCTCGCCGTGCCGTCGCAGCAGCTGCGCGCCAACCTCGGCGACTGGGGCGACGCGATCGACGACTCCGCCGTCCTGGTCAGCCTCATGAAGGGCGTCGAGCTCGGCACGCACCTGCGCATGAGCGAGGTGGTCGCCGAGCTGACGGGTGCCGGTCCCGAGCGGATCGCCGTGGTCACCGGCCCGAACCTGGCGAAGGAGATCGCCCGGCGGGAGCCGGCGGCGAGCGTCGTGGCGTGCGCCGACCAGGCCGTCGCCGAGCGGCTCCAGAAGCTGTGCCACACGGCAGCGTTCCGGCCGTACACCAACACCGACGTCATCGGCTGCGAGCTCGGCGGCACCACCAAGAACGTGATCGGGCTGGCCGTCGGCGTGTGCATCGGTCTCGGCTTCGGCGACAACACGAAGGCGTCGGTGATCACGCGCGGTCTCGCCGAGACCGCCCGGCTGGGCGTCGCGATCGGTGCCGACCCGCTGACCTTCTCCGGGCTGGCCGGCATGGGCGACCTGGTGGCCACCTGCTCGTCGCCGTTGTCGCGCAACCGCACCTTCGGCGAGAAGCTCGGTCAGGGCCTGAGCGTCGAGGAGGTGACGGCGCAGACCCGGCAGGTCGCTGAGGGCGTCAAGTCGTGCCTCTCCGTCGCCGAGCTGGCCGCCGCGCACGACGTGGAGATGCCGATCGTCACCCACGTCGCAGCGCTCATCGCGGGGGAGATGGACCCCGAGGCGCTCGTGAAGGCGCTCATCTCGCGCGAGGCCAAGCCCGAGGTGCGCTGATCCCTCGTGCTGCCCGCGGCGGGCGTCAGATCGTCGCCAGGGACCGCTCGACGTCGTACCAGATGTCCTCGACGTCCTCGATGCCCACCGAGAGCCGCACGAGGGACTCGGGCACCACGGCAGGCTCTGCCGCGTGCCGCCGACGTCGCTCCCAGGTGGACTCCACCCCGCCGAGGCTGGTGGCGTGGGTGATCACGTCGGACTGCTCGGTGACCTTCTGTGCCATCTCCGGACCACCCTTGACCTCGAAGGACAGGATCGTGCCCCAGCCGGGGTAGCGGATGCCGGAGACCACCGACGACGACTGCAGGCGGCGGGCGATCTCACGGGCGTTGGCCTCGGCGCGGTCGAGGCGGACGTGCAGCGTGCGGATGCCGCGGGTGGCCAGCCAGCACTCCATCGCCCCGGGGATGGCACCGAGGTTCGCGCGGCGGGCCTCGATCGCCCGGTGCGCGCGAGGGTTCCCCGTGACGACGGCGCCGAGGATGACGTCGCTGTGGCCGGAGATCAGCTTCGAGGCCGAGTGCACGACGAAGTCGGCGCCGAGCTCGAGCGGCTTCTGCCGCAGCGGCGTCGCGAACGTGTTGTCGACGGCCACGGCCGTGCCGGCGCGGGCGGCCTCGGCGGCGATGTGCTCGACGTCGGCCACCTCCAGCAGCGGGTTGGTGGGCGACTCGAGCCAGACGAGCGCGGCGTCGTCGGCGGCGTCGACGACCGCCTGGGTGTCGGTGACGTCGACGAGCCGCAGGTCGATGAGTCCGCGTCGCGCGCGCTCGCGCAGCTGCACCAGCGTGCCCGAGTAGGCGCCTGCCGGGGCGACTACCGCGGCCCGGGCGGGCACGAGGTCGAACACGGCGGCGCACGCCGCCTGGCCCGACGCGAACGCCAGCGCACGACCGCCCTCCAGCGCTCCCAGCACCTCCTCGAAGGCGGTCCATGCCGGGTTGCCGTGACGTCCGTACTCGGACTCCCCTCCGGGGACGAGGGCGCTCGCCAGCGTGATCGGCGCGTTGAGCGGGGCCCCCGGAGTGCGAGCGGGACGCCCGGCTCCGACGGCGATGGTCGACGACGAGAGCTCGGGTCCGTGCATGACCTCCATTGTGCAGGCCGCCCCCGACACAGCCCAGGGCCCGAGGGCCTCGACCTCCGTGACATGTTCCATAGGCTCCCGCGGCACGTCGTCGGCGCGGGCTAGGCTGACGGGCGATGAACGAGACCTCCAGCACCGTGCCCGCCCGTCCTCGGGTCGTCGTCCTCTTCGGCGGGCGTTCCAGCGAGCACGGGGTCTCCTGCCTCACGGCACGCAACGTCGTGGGGGTCGTCGACCGTGAGCGCTACGACGTCCGGACCGTGGGCATCACCCCCGACGGCCGCTGGGTGCGCGACGACCTGTCCGCGCCGGTACCCGCGAGCGGGCTGCCGCAGGTCGCCGTCGACGGCGAGCCGTTCGCGTGGGAGGAGCTGCGCGACGTCGACGTCGTGCTGCCGCTGCTGCACGGCCCCTGGGGCGAGGACGGCACCGTGCAGGGCCTGCTCGAGGTCGCGGGTGTGCGCTACGTCGGGGCCGGCGTGCTGGCCAGCGCGGTCGGCATGGACAAGCCGTTCACCAAGACGGTGTTCGCGGCCGCCGGCCTGCCGCAGATCCCGTACGTCACGATCCTGCCCGCCCAGTGGGACACCGAGCGCGACAAGGTGCTCGCCCGCGTCGGCGCGCTCGGGCTCCCCGTGTTCGTCAAGCCGGCCCGGGCGGGGTCGAGCTCCGGCGTCACGAAGGTCGACGACGCCGGGTTCCTCGTCGAGGCCGTCGAGGCCGCCCGCAAGCACGACCCCAAGGTGATCGTCGAGGCCGCCGCCGTCAACAAGCGCGAGCTCGAGGTCGGCGTCATCCAGCAGCCCGACGGCACCCCGCTGGCCAGCGTCGTCGGCGAGGTCCGCAACGACGACACCACGCACGACTTCTACGACTTCGAGGCGAAGTACCTCGACGGCACCAGCGCCAACCTGGTGCCCGCCGACGTCTCCGACGTCTTCGCCGCCCGCATCCGCGACTACGCCGTGAAGGCCTTCACCGCCATCGGCGGCGAGGGCCTCGCCCGCGTCGACTTCTTCGCCACCGACTCCGCCCCCGACGGCCTGGTCATCAACGAGATCAACACGATGCCCGGCTTCACCTCGACGTCGATGTTCCCGGTCCTGTGGGAGGCCAGCGGCATCAGCTACGCCGAGCTCGTCGACCGCCTCCTCCAGCTCGCCCTCCACCGCTCGCCCGGACTGCGCTGAGGGGGTCCGCCCTGCAACGGTCGTGACCTTGTCGGCGCGCTGCTGCAGGGGGTCGTGACCTTACTGGTGCGCTGCCTGCGGTGGTCGTGACCTTGCTGGTGCGCTGCCTGCGGTGGTCGTGACCTTGCTGGTGCGCTGCCTGCGGGGGTCTCGTCGTGCTGGTGCGCTGCCTCGGCTTTCGCTGGGTGTGGTCTCCGAAAGGGCCTCGACCGGGCGGCTGGCAACCGCGCTGGTCTGGGGTCCCGGGCTGTGGCTTCGGCACGAGGTGGACGCAAGATGCTGCGTTCGCGTGCGGGAGGGCTAAGGGTTCTGCGTTTGCTACGGGATCCCGTGGTGAACGCAGAAGCGTTCAGTCTCGAGCGCAGGAATGCAGCATCTTGGGTGCCCTTTGGGTTGGGGTGACGAAGGATTCTTCCTTCTCGTGGAACGGTCCACGAGAAGGAAGAATCCTTCACACGTCTGGCCCCGTCAGCGGTGGATGCGCCACCTGTAGAGCGCTCAGAAGGTGGCAGATCCACCGCCGGACCACGCAAACGCAAAATCTTGGGCCAGTCACGCACGAAGGAAGAATCTTGGGTCCACAGCGCGAGCCGCAGCCCGAGAACCCAGCCCACCGGCCCGCCAGCCGCCCGGTCGAGGCCCTTTCGGAGACCACCTCCTCGAGAAGCCGCGCCAGCGCAGCCCCACCCGAGTGAGAACCCGCGCCAGCGCAGCCCCACCCGAGCGAGAACCCGCGCCGACGCAGCCCCACCCGAGCAGCAACCCGCACCCACGCAGCCCCACTCGACCGAGAACCCGCACCCACGCACCCCGCAGGACGAGGCGTACCCGCACCCACGCACCCGCAGGGCGCCGAGCCGAGGCGACGTCAGCCCTGGCAGCGCCGCTCGGCGGGGACGTGCTTCTGGATGCTGGCGGCGAGGTCGATGAGGACGTCGGAGGCGGGGTCGTGGACGGCGGGGACGTCGACCTCGACGTTGACGCGGCGGTAGACGGTGGTGAAGCGGAAGCCGTCGGCGGTCTGCTCGCCGAACCAGTCGACGTCGTCGAAGGTGGCGCACTGCGACGTCGGCTCGAACGCGTCGGGGGTGGGCACGCCGCAGCGCAGCACGACGGGCGGGTCGCCCCAGGCGGCGGCGGGCACGTCCTGCTCCAGTCCGCGCTTGTCGAGGCCGCCGACCGACGCGGGCAGGTCGGCGAGGAGCGCCTGGCAGTCGACGTCGGTGCCGGGCTCGGTCGGGTAGGCGTCGACGAGCACACCGCTCCCGCAGGCGCTCAGCGGGACCACGACGAGAGCGGCGGCCAGGAGGCCGGCGCGGCGGGTCAGATCTTGACGACGGGGCACGTCAGCGTGCGGGTGATGCCGGCGACCTTCTGCACGCTCTGCACGACGAGCGTGCCGAGCTGGTCCATCGACGGACCCTCGGCGCGGACGATCACGTCGTACGGGCCGGTGACGTCCTCGGACACGGTGACGCCGGGGATCGCGGCGATCTCCTGCGCGACCTGGGCGGCCTTGCCGACCTCGGTCTGGACGAGGATGTAGGCGTGGACCGTCATGAGGACCTCCTGCTCGGGAACCTCGACACCATAGCCGACCACGCCGGTGTCCCGGCGTCCGGCTGGTCCACAATGGACGGGTGCCAGCGCAGCAGCAGGGCCCGGGGCCCGGGACGGTGTCCGACGTCGGCGAGTTCGGCCTGATCGACCAGGTCACGGAGGCCGGGGGCACGTCCGACCGGGTGCTCATCGGGCCCGGCGACGACGCCGCCCACGTCCGCACCGCCGACGGCACGTTCGTCGTGTCTACCGACCTGCTGGTCGAGGGCCGGCACTTCCGTCGTGACTGGTCGACGGCGCTGGAGATCGGCCGGAAGGCCGCCGCCGCGAACCTGTCCGACCTGAACGCGATGGGCGGAGTGGCGACCGCGCTCACCGTGGGGCTCGGCGTCCCCGCCGACACGCCCTCCGCCTGGGTGGTGGAGCTGGCGAAGGGGTTCGAGCAGGAGGCCGCGGTCGTCGGCGCGCACGTCGTCGGAGGCGACATGACCGCGAGCGACGTGGTCGTCGTGGCCGTCACGGTCATGGGCGACGCCCCGCGCCCGGTCCGACGCTCCGGCGCGCTGCCCGGCGACGTCGTGGCCGTGGCCGGACGCCTCGGCTGGTCGGCGGCCGGTCTGGCGACCCTGGGGCGCGGGTTCCGCTCGCCGAAGGCCGTGGTCGACGCCCACCGGGTGCCCGCCCCGCCCTACTGGGCCGGCCGGGCGGCGGCCGACGCGGGCGCGACGGCGATGATCGACGTCAGCGACGGCCTGCTGGCCGATCTCGGGCACGTCGCCCGAGCCAGCGGCGTCGTCGTCGACCTCCGCACCTCGGCGCTGACGATCGACGCACCCCTGCTGACCGTCGGGGAGGCGCTCGGCCTCGACCCGCTGTCGCTGGTCCTCACCGGCGGCGAGGACTTCGCGCTGACCGCCACGTTCAGCGCGCCCACCGTGCTGCCCGACGGCTGGACGGTGGTCGGCGAGGTGCGCCACGTGCCCGCGGGTGCCGCGCCGACCGTGCTGGTCGACGGCGCGCCGTGGGAGGGCGAGCCCGGCTGGCGCCACTGGCGCTGACCTGCGCCCGTGGGACGGGCCTACGTCAGCGGCGCGACGCCGTCCTGGATGCGCGCGAACGGCTGGGCCGCCTCGAGCTCGTACGACAGCTCCAGGAGCGGACGCTCCTGGCCGTGCAGCGCCTGCAGCTGGACGCCGATCGGGAGCCCGTCGCCGGTCCGCCCGAGTGGCAGCGACACGGCGGGCGTGCCGGTGGCGTTGTTGAGCGGCGTGAACGCGGCGTAGCGGACGAGCCGGTCGAACATCTCCGGGAAGGGCTGGTTCGGGGAGAGGTGGCCGAGGCGCGGTGTCGTGTGGGCGACGGTGGGGGAGAGGGCCACGTCGAGGCGGTGCTCGGCGAAGTGCGTGCGCACCACGTGCTCGGAGCGCCTGAGCGCCCGGACGGTGCGTGGCAGGCGCCAGAACGACCGTGCGAACCGCGCCGCGAGGAACCGGGTGAGCGGATCGGTCGCCGTCGTGTCGAACTGCGGGTGCATGACCCGCCGTCCGAAGTGCTGCGTGGAGAACGCGAGCATGGCCCAGTAGTGGGTGAACGCGTCGACGAACGTGTCGTCGGCGGGCAGCGGCACCTCGACGACGTCGTGGCCGAGCGACGTGAGCAGCTCGACGGTGGCGAGCACGGCGGCGCGCGTGTCGGCGTCGGTGGGGGTGTCGGTGAGCGAGTCGAGGACCAGCCCGACGCGCAGCCGTCGCGGCGACGGTCCCTCGACGAGACCGACCGGTGGAAGGCCGGGGGCCGTGCGGTGCGCCTCGGCCGCGGCGAGGAAGTGGGCGGTGTCGCGCACGGTCCGGGTGACGACGCCGTTGCAGACGACGTCGACCGGCAGCTGCGCCGCGTGCGCGTCGGGCTCGAGCCGCCCTCGCGTGGGCTTCAGGCCGACGAGGCCGCACGCCGCGGCGGGGATGCGGATCGAGCCGCCGCCGTCGTTGGCGTGCGCGATCGGCACGACGCCGGACGCGACGAGCGCCGCGGCGCCGCCGGACGACGCGCCGCTGGAGAAGGCGGTGTCCCACGGGTTGCGGGTGGGATTCCCTTGGTCGAACTCGGTGCTGGCGTTCCAGCCGAACTCCGGCAGGGAGGACTTGCCGAGCGGCACGAGCCCCGTCGCGCGGAGCTGGGTGGTGAACGGTGCGTCGGCGGGGGCGGGCACGTCGGGCATGGCCCGCGAGCCCTGCCGCGTGGCCAGACCCGCGACGTCGGTGTTGTCCTTGACGTACGTCGGCACGCCGGCGAGGCGGCCGGTGAGGGGGCCCGCGGCCAGCGTCAGCGCACGCTCGACGTCGGCGACGACGATCGCGTCGAGATGCGGCTCCACGCACGCAGCGCGGTCGACGGCTGCCTGAGCAGCGTCGACCGCGCTGATGTCGCCGCGACGGATCGCGGCTGCCAGGGCGACGGCGTCGTGCTCACCGAGCGCGTCGTCGCCGAAGGCGTGGACCTGCCTCAGCGGCTGACCTTGCCGGCCTTGAGGCACGACGTGCAGACGTTGAGGCGCTTGGGCGTGCCGTCGACGACGGCGCGCACGCGCTGGATGTTGGGGTCGAAACGACGCTTCGTGCGTCGGTGCGAGTGGGACACGTTGTGGCCGAAGCCGGGTCCCTTGGTGCACACGTCACAGACCGCTGCCACAGCGACCACTCCTGCAAGCTCGAGAACGGGGTTCGTCGGACGACGAACGTACGAAAGGCGTGCCCGGTGAACGGGCAACCACGTAAGGATAGCCGATGCCCCGGGGGCGGGGCCAATCGCCCTCGCGGCGCCAGGCGCCACGTCGGTGGCCCACGCTAACCTGCCCCCATGGTCCTGCGCCTGCGAGCCGACGCCTTCCGCGCGTGGACGCAGCTCTGCGTGCAGGCGCTGTCCACCGCGCGCGCCGAGATCGACGCCCTCAACGTGTTCCCCGTGCCCGACGGCGACACCGGCACCAACGCCTACCTGACGTTCGTGGCCGGCGCCGACGCCGTCGCGGCGCTGCCCGACGACGTCGTGCTGCGCGACCTGGTGCGGGCGCACACCGACGGACTGCTCATGGGCGCCAAGGGCAACAGCGGCGTGATCCTGTCCCAGCTCGTCCGGGCGGTGTTCGGCGACCTCGACCTCGACGCCGAGGTGCGCGCCGACGACGTCGCGCACGCGTTCCGCGCCGCCTCCGACGCCGCGCACGCGGCGGTGGGCCGCCCGGTCGAGGGCACGATCCTCTCCGTCGCGCGGGCGGCGGCCGACGGCGCCCAGGACGCGGTCGAGTCCGGTGCCGAGGCGCGCGACGTCTTCGCCCTGGCGGCCGCGTCGGCGCGGGTGGCCCTGGAGCGCACCCCGGAGCAGCTGGCGCGGCTCGCGGAGGCCGGCGTCGTCGACGCGGGCGGACGGGCCCTCGTGGTCGTCCTCGACGCCACCGAGCGTGCCCTCACGGGCCGCGCCCCCACACCGGCCGCGCAGCACGTGCCCACGCCGCTGGCCGCGTCCGGCGACGACTTCGTCGAGGGCGGTCCGGCCTATGAGGTCATGTACCTCCTCGACGCCGACGCGAGCGAGATCCCGCCGCTGCGGCACACGCTCGACACCCTGGGCGACTCGCTCGTGGTGGTCGGCGGCGACCGGCTCTGGAACGTCCACGTCCACGTCGACGACGTCGGCGCGGCCATCGAGGCAGGTCTGCAGGCCGGTCGGCCCTACCGCATCGCCGTCACGCACTTCGCCGACCAGGTCGCCCGCCAGCAGGGTCGGCGCCGGTCCGGCCGGGCCGTGGTCGTGGCCGCCACCGGCGCGGGCCTGGCCGACCTCTGCCGCGACGCGGGGGCCCACGTCCTCGAGTTCACGCGGGAGCGTCCGGTCGACGTCTCCACCATGCTCGAGACGCTGCGCGGCCTCGACGCCGAGGAGGTGGTGGTGCTGCCGAACAACCAGCGCTACGTCGGTCTCTTCGACGCCGCGGCCAAGCAGGTCAGGGCCGACGGCGTCCGTGTCGCGGTGATCCCCACCCATGCGCAGGTGCAGGGGCTCGCCGCGCTCGCCGTCCACGACCCCGGTCGCGACTTCGACGAGGACGTCGTCGCCATGTCGAGCGCCGCGGCGCACACCCAGCACGGGGCCGTCACCGTCGCGGTCGAGCCCGGCATCACGATGGCCGGACCGTGCGAGGCGGGCGACGTGCTCGGCGTCGTCTCGGGCGACTTCGCGGTCGTCGGCTCCGACGTCGCCGAGGTGGCCGGCGCGGTGCTCGACCGGCTGCTGTCACCCACGGCCGAGCTCGTCACGCTCGTCGTCGGGGACGGCGCCGACCGCACGGTCGCCGAGACGCTGTCGCACCGGCTGCGCGACGAGCGGGTCGACGTCGACGTCGTCGTGTACGAGGGCGGCCAGGAGAACTACCCGCTCTTCGTGGCGGTCGAGTAGGGGTGCGGTCGTGACCACCAGTCCTGCGGCGTCCGGACCGACGAACCCGCCGGAGCGTCGGCTGCGCTCCGTCGTGGGCGACGCGACGGCCAAGAAGCTCGCGACCCTCGGCCTGGAGACCATCGACGACCTCCTGCGGCACTACCCGCGGCGGTACGTGTCGCTGGGGGAGATGACCGACCTCGCGTCGCTCCAGGTGGGGCAGTACGCCACCGTCATGGCGCGCGTCGTCGAGGCGGTCAACAAGCGGTTCGGTCCGGGAGGGCGCAAGACGCGCACGGAGGTCACGCTGACCGACGGCAACGCCCGGCTGACGCTCACGTTCTTCTCGCAGCCGTGGCGGCAGGCGCAGCTGACGCCCGGCACGGTCGGCCTGTTCGCGGGCGAGGTGGGCCAGTTCAACGGTCGGCTCCAGCTCACGCACCCGCTCTACGAGCCGCTCGAGGGCCCCGACGCCCTGGAGGGGCGCATCGCCCGCGGGATCATCCCGATCTACCGGGCGAGCGCGAAGATCCCGTCGCTCGCCATCGAGCGCTCCGTCGAGACGGTGCTGCCCGTCGCCGACGTGGAGGACCCGCTCCCGGAGGACGTCCGGGCGGACCGGGGGCTCCCGTCCGCCGACGTCGCGTTCGAGATGATCCACCGTCCCCGCTCGGACCAGCAGTGGCGCACCGCGCGCGACCGCTTCCGCTTCGAGGAGGCGTTCGTCCTGCAGACGGTGTTCGCGCAGCGTCGTCACGCCGCGCTCGGCCAGGCCGCGGTGCCGCGTCCTCGTCGGACGGGCGGTCTGCGCGACGCGTTCGAGGAGCAGCTGCCCTTCACGCTCACCGACGGGCAGCGTGCGGTGGTCGGGGAGATCGAGGCCGACCTCGCGCGCGAGCACCCCATGCACCGACTGCTGCAGGGCGAGGTCGGCTCGGGCAAGACCGTCGTCGCTCTGCTGGCGATGCTCCAGGTCGTCGACGACGGCGCGCAGGCGGTGCTGCTCGCGCCCACGGAGGTGCTGGCCGCCCAGCACCACCGCGGCATCACGGCGATGCTCGGAGCGCTCGCCGAGGGCGGCATGCTGGGAGGAGCCGCCGAGGGCACACGGGTCCGGCTGCTGACCGGCTCGATGGGTGCGAAGGCCCGCAAGGAGGCGCTGCTCGACGCCGCGTCCGGCGCGGCCGGCATCGTCATCGGCACGCACGCGGTGCTGCAGGACACCGTGCAGCTCGCCGAGCTGGGACTGCTCGTGATCGACGAGCAGCACCGCTTCGGCGTGGAGCAGCGCGCCGTGCTCGTCGACCGCTACGACACCAAGCCGCACGTGCTCGTCATGACCGCCACCCCCATCCCGCGCACCATCGCGATGACGGTGTTCGGCGACCTCGAGACCTCCACGCTCAGCGAGCTGCCCGGTGGGAGGCGGCCCATCCAGACCACCGTCGTGCCGGCGGCCGAGCGTCCCGACTGGCTCGCCCGCGCGTGGGACCGGGTGCGCGAGGAGGTCGCCGACGGACGCCAGGCGTACGTCGTCGTCTCGCGCATCGGCGACGGTGACAAGGAGGCGGGGGAGCAGGCGGACCCCGAGGGCCCGCCCACCCGGTCGCTGGTCGACCTGCACGAGGAGCTCGCCGCCGGTCCGCTGGCAGGGCTGCGCCTCGGGACCCTGCACGGACGCCAGCACCCCGACGAGAAGGACGCCACGATGACCGCCTTCGCGCGGGGCGAGATCGACGTGCTCGTCGCGACGACCGTCGTCGAGGTCGGCGTCGACGTCCCCAACGCCACCGTCATGGTCGTCGTCGACGCCGAGCGCTTCGGCGTCTCGCAGCTGCACCAGCTGCGCGGGCGTGTCGGCCGAGGGGGCCACGCGGGGCTCTGCCTGCTGGTCACCTCCGCCGAGGACGGCTCGCCCTCGCGGGAGCGTCTCGACGCCGTCGCCTCCACGTCCGACGGGTTCGCCCTGTCGCGGCTCGACGCCGAGCAGCGCCGCGAGGGCGACGTGCTGGGTGCGGCGCAGTCGGGGGTGCGCAGCAGCCTGCGGCTCCTCTCGGTCGTCAAGGACGAGCAGGTCATCGCCGACGCCCGTGAGGCGGCCACCGCGTTCGTCGCGGCCGATCCCGGGCTGGCGACCGCACCCGACCTGCGGGCCGCGGTCGAGAGGCTCGAGCAGTCGCAGCAGGCCGACTACCTGGAGCGCACGTGACCCGGGTGATCGCGGGACGCTGGGGCGGTCGACGTCTGCGCACGCCTCCGGGCGACGGCACGCGTCCGACGTCGGACCGCGTCAGGGAGTCGCTGTTCTCCTCGTTGCAGTCGCTGTTCGGCGGTCTCGACGGGGTCCGGGTGCTCGACCTCTACGCCGGGTCGGGGGCGCTCGCGCTGGAGGCGCTGTCGCGGGGGGCGGCGTCGGCCGACCTTGTCGAGTCCGACCGGCGCGCCGCCCAGGTGGCGCAGCAGAACGTGCGCGAGCTCGGCGCCGGGGCGCAGGTGCACCGCACGACGGCCGCCTCCTTCGTGGCCGGCGCGACGGGCCCCTACAACCTCGTGCTGCTCGACCCGCCGTACCCCGTGCCGACCGACGACGTCGCCGCGGTCGTGGCAGGGCTGGCCGACGCCCTCGCGGACGACGCGGTCGTCGTGGTGGAGCGCTCCACCCGCACGCCGTTCGTGTGGCCCGCCGGCTTCGAGGGGTTCCGCGACCGCGCCCACGGCGAGACGACCGTGTGGTTCGGTGCCCGCTCCGACGAGTCCTGATAGCGTCGCCGCCGTGACGCGCGTCGTGTGCCCCGGCTCCTTCGACCCGGTGACCAACGGACACCTCGACATCGTGCGCCGGGCCTCCCGGCTGTTCGACGAGGTGGTCGTGGCGGTCCTGGTGAACGAGAGCAAGAAGAGCCTGTTCTCGCTCGAGGAGCGGATGGACCTTCTCGCCCAGGCCACCGAGGACCTGCCGAACGTGTCGGTGGCTTCGTTCCGCGGCCTGCTGGTGAACTTCTGCACCGAGCACGGGATCAGCGCGATCGTGAAGGGTCTGCGCGCCGTGTCGGACTTCGACTACGAGCTGCAGATGGCGCAGATGAACGGCAGCCTCACCGACGTCGACACCGTCTTCATCCCGACGAGCCCCGAGTACTCCTTCCTGGCCTCCAGCCTGGTCAAGGAGGTCGCACGAGGCGGCGGCGACGTGAGCGGGCTCGTGCCCGACTTCGTGCTCCAGCGCCTCGACCGGGAGTTCGGCCGAGCCTGACCCCGCGCCGAGGGCTACCCGTCGTCCTCCTCGTCGGGCAGGATCGGCATGGCCGCGCGCTCGCCGCGCCCGAGCTGCACGCCGCGGCGCACGGCGCGTGTCCCGAACCGGTCGCGGACCGCGTCGAGGGCGGTGTCGAGGCCGGGGTCGGAGGCCGGCGTGAGCGGGAGCAGCAGCTGTTCGCCCTGGTTGTCGAGCCCGGACGCCTGGAAGCCCACCAACGTGACGCCGCGCCTGGCGATCTCGCCGTGGCGGCCGCGCAGGAGCTGGAGCGTGGCGTCGAGGAGGACCTGCGTGTGGGCGGTGGGGCGGGGGAGCGTGTGCGACGCGGTGGAGCTGGTGAAGTCGCCGAACCGGACGCGCAGCGTGACGGTCGCGGCGGTGCGTCCGGCCGCTCGCAGCCGTCGGGCGACGCGGTCGACCAGGCCCAGGAGCACGATCTCGACGCCCTCGGGCGTGCGTTCGTCGCGTCCGAGGGCGTGCTGTGCGCCCATCGAGCGACGCGACGGTCGCGCCCGGACCGGCCGGGGGTCGTGTCCGGAGGCGAGCGCGTGCAGGTGGCCGGCCGCTCCGCCGCCGACCAGCGTGGCGAGCTCACCGGGCTGCATGCGCGCGACGTCGGCGACGGTGCGCACGCGGGCGGCGTGCAGCTTCTCCGTGTTGCGCGGGCCGACGCCCCAGAGCGCCTGGACGGGCAGCGACAGCAGGAAGCGTTCTTCGTCGTCGAGGGGCACGACCAGCAGCCCGTCGGGCTTCGCCATCGCGCTCGCCACCTTCGCGAGGTACTTGGTGCGGGCCACGCCCACCGAGATCGGCAGCCCGACCCGTTCGCGCACCTGCTCGCGCAGCGTGGTGGCGATCTGCGAGGGTGCGCCGCGGATCCGTCGGAGCCCACCGACCTCGAGGAAGGCCTCGTCGATCGAGACCCCCTCCACCAGCGGCGTCGTGTCGGCGAAGACCGCGAACACGGCGCGACTGGCCTCGCTGTACGCCTGCGGACGAGGGGGCACCACCAGCAGGTCGGGGCAGAGCCGCAGCGCTTGCCGCAGCCCCATCGCTCCCTTGACGCCGAGCGCCCGTGCCTCGTAGCTGGCCGCCATGACCACCCCGCCGCCCACCGCCACCGGCCGCCCCCGCAGGCGCGGGTCGTCGCGGATCTCGACGGACGCGAAGAAGCTGTCGAGGTCGGCGTGCAGCACCGTCCCCTCCCGCTCTGCCGACGTCTGCACCTGCGCATCCTCCCAGCCCCCACCGACAGTTCAGCGCGCGGAGATTCCCAGGTCGACCTGGGAATCTCCCGCTAGGCACGGTTTCCTCAGCCGCGCCCGGAATGCTCTCCGTGCGTGGCTGAGATTCTCGTGCCTGACGGTTCGGCGTGCGGAGATTCCCAGGTCGACCTGGGAATCTCCTGTCAGGCACGGTTTCCTCGGCCGCGCCCGAAAAGCTCTCTGTGCCTCGCTGAGATTCCCGTGCGTCGTCCGGGCTGCGCCCGTCCAGCCCCCCGCGGCTCGACGGGCGGGGGAGCGATTGGTGTCGCGTGACCTGCACCGGTTATGATGGACGGCGGCCTGGAAACAGGCCGTGATCTGTTGTGCACCTCGACGGACGGACGTGACCGTGCAACCGGGCCCCTTGGTCTTCGACACCCAGGTTCTGGGTCGTCGACCTGGGACCGAGCGTACGTTCACGCGCACCGTCGCGGCGCCTGCGGATCTGGGCCACGACGTCTACGGCGTGCCCGAGGACTCGTCCATCGACCTGGAGCTGCGGCTCGAGGCCGTCATGGACGGGGTGCTGGCCACCGGCACCGCCTCGGCGCGCGTGGTGGGGGAGTGCGTCCGCTGCCTGGACGTCCTCGACGACACCGTCGTGGTGGACCTGCAGGAGCTGTACCTGTACGACCCGATCGGCACCGGCGACGGTGCCGAGGAGGACGGGGAGGAAGACGAGCTTCCGGCCCTCGAGGACGACCTGCTCGACCTCGAACCCGTCCTGCGGGACGCGGTGGTGCTCGCACTGCCGCTCAACCCCGTGTGTGATCCGGAGTGTCCGGGACTGTGCCCCGAGTGCGGGGCGCGACTCGCGGACGATCCAGACCACACACACGGCGATCCGATCGACCCCCGGTGGGCGTCGTTGAGCCAGCTGACCCAGAACCTCCCGGGCGACGTCCCGGGGCCGAACAAGGAGTAGATCGTGGCCGTTCCGAAGCGGAAGATGTCGCGCAGCAACACGCGCCACCGCCGGTCGCAGTGGAAGACCACGGCGACCACCCTCGTCGACTGCGCCAACCCCGCCTGCGACTCCAAGGTCGTCCCGCACCGTGCGTGCGGCGAGTGCGGACAGTACGGCGCGCGTGGCGAGCGTCGCCAGGTCCTCTGATCCTCAGGGCCACGAGGCCCTGAAGGAGGTGCTCGGCGTCCCCGACCTGGACGCCGGGCTGCTGGAGCACGCCCTCACGCACCGTTCGTACGCGTACGAGAACGGGGGACTGCCCAACAACGAGCGTCTGGAGTTCCTGGGCGACTCGGTGCTGGGGCTCGTCGTCACCGACGCGCTCTTCACCAACCACCCCGACCTCGCCGAGGGCCGGCTCGCGAAGCTGCGTGCTGCCGTCGTGAGCGCCAAGGCGCTCGCGGAGGTGGCGCACACGCTCGACCTCGGCGCGCACCTGCGCCTCGGGCGGGGCGAGGAGGCCACCGGCGGCCGGAACAAGGCGTCGATCCTGTCCGACACCGTCGAGGCCGTGATCGGCGCCGTGTACGTGCA
This sequence comes from Aeromicrobium sp. EU05-FHT14F07, assembly GCF_058790455.1. Taxonomy (NCBI): domain Bacteria; kingdom Bacillati; phylum Actinomycetota; class Actinomycetes; order Propionibacteriales; family Nocardioidaceae; genus Aeromicrobium; species Aeromicrobium sp. EU05-FHT14F07. Next base: position 83,504 of record NZ_JBYTCR010000016.1, on the reverse strand, counting down.
GTTCGGCATCGAGCGTGCGTCGCAGGTCGTGCACGCGGTGTTCGACCCGTTCATCGCCCGCGCGGCCGACCTGGGCGCCGGGTTGGACTGGAAGACGTCCTTGCAGGAGATCGCCGCCAACCACGACCTCGGCGTCCCGCGCTACGTCCTCGAGAGCGAGGGACCCGACCACGACAAGACGTTCACGGCGTCCGTCGTGGTGGGCGAGAAGCGCTACGACGGCGGCACCGGCCGGTCGAAGAAGGAAGCCGAGCAGCAGGTCGCCGAGATCGCGTGGCGTGCCATCACCGCCGAGGTGACCCCGGCGGACGCCGTCGAGGTCTGAGCGGTCCGTGCCTGAGCTGCCGGAGGTCGAGGTGGTCCGCCGCGGCCTCGACGCGCACGTCGTCGGCCGGACGGTCGTGGCCGTCACGGTGCACGACGTCCGGTCCCTGAAGCGGCACCTGCCCGGCACGGCCGACTTCGTCCCGCGTCTCGTCGGCCGACGGGTCGACGCGGCCCGACGTCGTGGGAAGTACCTGTGGCTCGTGCTCGACGGTCACGAGGCGCTGCTGTGCCACCTCGGCATGAGCGGGCAGATGCTGATCAGCGACGCCGACGCGCCGGCACCGCGTCACCTGCGGATCGTCCTCGACCTCGACGACGGCCGTCAGCTGCGGTTCGTCGACCAGCGGATCTTCGGCGGCATGATGCTCGCCGACGTCGACGACGAGCAGGTGCCGGTCACGATCGGGCACATCGCCCGCGACCCGCTCGACCCGGCGTTCGACCGCGAGCTCTTCGCGCAGCGGCTGCGTCGTCGGCGCACGGGCGTCAAGCGCGCCCTGCTCGACCAGACGTTGATCTCCGGCGTCGGCAACATCTACGCCGACGAGTCGCTCTGGCGCGTTCCGCTGCACTACGCGCGCGCGACGGAGAACCTGCGCGCCAAGGAGGTCGACGCGCTGCTCGACCACGTCGTCGACGTGATGGGCGAGGCGCTCGAGCAGGGCGGCACGTCGTTCGACGCGCTGTACGTCAACGTCAACGGCCAGAGCGGCTACTTCGACCGGTCCCTCGCCGCCTACGGCCAGGAGGGCGAGCCGTGCCCGCGGTGCGGGACGCCGATCCGCCGCGACGCCTTCATGAACCGCAGCTCCTTCACCTGCCCCCGCTGCCAGCCCCGACCCCGCAACGGCCGCTTCTGAGTCAGCGCCCGTCGCGCGGTCCGAACGCGGCGAGCGCCTCGACGTTGCCGGCCGGGCGGCGGAACGTCTCGTCGGCCCACGCGTCGACACCCGGCCAGCTCGACCCGTCGACGACCTCGCGGACGAGGCGCTCGACGTCGAGCGGCGTGCGGCCGAAGGTGACCTGGCCGCCGGAGAGGAGGGCCCAGCTCGCGCCCGCGTGGCCGTACGGCAGGCCCACGCTGCCGGGGTTCACCACCAGCCTGCGGTCCACGAGGCGCAGGAACGGCATGTGGGTGTGGCCGCAGACGACCGTCGTGACCTCGGCGGGCAGGTCGGCGAGGACCTCGTCCCAGCGCTCGAGCCTGCTGTCGACGAGCACGACCTCCGCGTCGTCGCGCGGCGTGGCATGGCAGAAGCGGACTTGCCCGAAGTCCGGTAGCTCGAGCGTCACCTGCTCCGGCATCGACTCCAGAAGGACGAGATGGTCCTGCGTGAGCTGCGCGGCACCCCAGACCGACAGCGGGTCGTCGTCGAGGCCCACGTCGAGACCTCGCGCCATCTGCAGCAGCTCGCGGTCGGCGTTGCCGCGCACGAGCACGGCACGGTCGCCGAGGTCCACGAGTCGGTCGAGCACCTCGCTCGGCTGCGGCCCCCAGGTGTGGTCGCCGGTGACGACGACGAGGTCCGCGGCCCTCACGGTGGGCTCGGCCAGCACCGCGTCGAGGGCGGGCAGGACCCCGTGGACGTCGGAGAGCACCGCGACCGATCGGGTCATGACGCCACTGTGCCACGACGCGTGGACGACGGTGCGTGCGCCGTCAGGGCGCTTCGGTAGCCTGCGTCCCGTGGAGAGTCCCTACGGCATCGAGGCGCGTGCCCGGGTCGTGGCGGAGCCGACCAAGCGGGCCGGGCGCACGCCGTTCGAGCGCGACCGTGGCCGGGTGGTCCACTCCGCAGCGCTGCGCCGTCTCTCGGCCAAGACACAGGTCATGGGCGCCGGGTTCGACGACTTCGTGCGCAACCGGCTGACCCACACGCTCGAGGTGGCACAGGTGGCGCGCGAGCTCGGGGCGTCGCTCGGCTGCGATCCTGACGTCGTCGACTGCGCGGCCCTCTCCCACGACCTCGGCCATCCTCCGTTCGGCCACAACGGGGAGGTCGCGCTGGACGAGGCGGCCGCCGAGGTCGGCGGGTTCGAGGGCAACGCGCAGACGTTGCGCATCCTCACGCGGCTCGAGGCCAAGACGGTCGACGGTGCCGGCCGCAGCGTCGGGCTGAACCTCACGCGCGCGACGTTGGCCGCCTGCGTCAAGTACCCGTGGGCCCGCGGCGAGGCGCCCGACGGCGGACCCAAGTTCGGCGTCTACGCCGACGACCGACCGGTCTTCGACTGGCTGCGGGCCGACGCGCCCGCCTGGCGACGCCCCATCGAGGCCCAGGTGATGGACCTCGCCGACGACATCGCGTACTCCGTGCACGACGTCGAGGACGCGGTCGTGGGCGGCTGGTTCAGCCTCCTGCCCGGCCGGCTCGACCTCGACGCCGTGCACGCCGTCGCGCGCGACTGGTACGACGCCGGCGCCGACGACGACCGGCTCGGCGGCGCGCTCGAACGCCTGCGAGCGCTGCCGGAGTGGCCGCGCGCCGAGTTCGACGGCAGCCGTGAGGCCCTCGCCGTGCTGAAGAGCCTGACGAGCGCGCTCATCGGCCGGTTCGCGGTGAGCGCGCAGCGTGCCACCGTCGAGCGCTGGGGGCCGGGTCCGCTCACCCGGTACACGGCCGACCTGGAGGTGCCGCAGGCGACGCGCGACGAGATCACCGTCCTGAAGGCCGTGGCCGCGCACTACGTGATGCTCGCCGACGACCGCGCGCGCCAGCTCGCGACGCAGCGCGAGGCCCTCGGCGCCCTCGTCACGTGCCTCCTCGCGTCGGGGGAGGAGCACCTCGAGCCGGAGTTCCGCGCCGACCTGCGCCGCGCTGCCGACGACGCCGCCCGCACGCGTGTCGTCATCGACCAGGTGGCGAGCCTGACCGACGGCTCGGCGAGGCTGTGGGCCGACCGGCTCCTCGGTTGACCGGCACCGCCTAGGATCGACCCGTGGCGGGCCTGATCAACGACGAGGACATCCAGCTCGTCCGCGAACGCGCCCGCATCGACGAGGTCGTCGAGCAGTACGTCACCCTGCGCCGCTCCGGCGGCACGATGAAGGGCCTGTGCCCGTTCCACGACGAGAAGACGCCGTCGTTCCACGCGAACCCGGCGCGCGGCACCTTCCACTGCTTCGGCTGCGGGGAGGGCGGCGACGCGATCGCCTTCATCCAGAAGATCGAGGGTCTCAGCTTCGTGGAGGCGATGGAGCGGCTCGCGGCGAAGTACGGCATCCAGCTCCGCTACGAGGAGGGCGAGTCCCGCGGACCGCGTCGTGATCCGCAGCAGCGGCAGCGTCTGCTCGAGGCGCACCGCCTCGCCGGGGAGTTCTACGCCCAGACGCTCGCGTCGTCGCCCGAGGCGTCGGTGGGGCGCCAGTTCGTCACCGACCGCGGCTTCGACCAGCGGGCGGCCGAGACGTTCGCCATGGGCTGGGCGCCGAAGTCGGGCACGGCGCTCCTCGGGCACCTCAAGGGCAAGGGCTTCACCGACGACGAGCTGGTCGCCGGCGGCCTGGCCCGCCGATCGAGCCGCGGCCTGTTCGACGTCTTCCAGGGACGCCTGCTGTGGCCGATCCGCGAGATGACGAGCGAGATCATCGGCTTCGGCGCCCGCCGCATGTTCGACGACGACTTCATGCAGGGCAAGTACGTCAACACCTCCGAGACGCCGATCTACAAGAAGAGCCAGGTGCTCTACGGGATCGACCTCGCGCGCCGTCGGATCTCCTCGGAGAGCCGCGCGGTGGTCGTCGAGGGCTACACCGACGTGATGGCGTGCCACGAGGCCGGGGTCCGCACCGCGGTCGCCACCTGCGGCACGGCGTTCGGCGAGGGGCACGCGAAGGTGCTGCGGCGGATCCTGCTCGACGACGGCGCGATGCACGGCGAGGTGGTGTTCACCTTCGACGGCGACGAGGCGGGTCAGCGGGCCGCCATGAAGGCGTTCGAGGGCGACCAGCAGTTCGCCGCGCAGACGTACGTCGCGGTCGAGCCGCGCGGCATGGACCCGTGCGACCTGCGGATCGCCGACGGCGACGCCGGGGTGAGGGCGCTCGTGGAGGCGCGGATCCCGCTCTACCGCTTCGTGCTCGAGAACGTGCTGCTGCGCTACGACCTCGACCGCGCCGACCAGCGGATCGACGCCGTGCGCGAGGTGGTCGGTCTTGCGACGTCGATCCGCGACAAGAGCAAGGTGGAGGAGTTCCTGCGCGAGATCTCGACGCGCGTCGGGGTCGACGTCGACCAGGTGCGGGCCGAGCACCGTCGGTACCGCCCCCCGGTGAAGCCGGAGCGTCGAGCGCCGGTCCAGCAGGCCGCCGAGCCGGCACCTGCGCCGCCGCCGCAGCCCTTCGTCAGCTTCGGTGCGCCGCAGTTCGCGGACGAGCGCGAGGCGCTGAAGGCCCTGGCGCAGCACCCGCATCTGGCACGCCCGCACGCCGAGCAGCTCGACGACGGCGACTTCACGCACCCCGTCGCGCAGGAGCTGTGGCGCACGATGACGACGGTCGGGCTCCCGGCCCAGCCCGACCCCACCTTCGTGCCGCGGGTGTCGGACGCGCTCGTCTCCGACGACCTGCGGCGCGTGCTCTCCGTCGCCGCGATGGAGCCGCTCAGCTCGACCGAGGGTGCCACGGGACGCGTGGTCGCGGCGATCATGACGCGGCTGCGGCTGCTGACGGTGGGGCGACGGGTCGAGGACCTGCGCTCCAAGCTGCAGCGCACCGACCCGGCGGAGCAGCCGGACGAGTACCGCGCGGTCTTCACCGACCTGCTCGCGCAGGAGGCGGAGTTCCGCCAGCTGCGCAACCGGACCCTCGGCGGCGAGTAGTCCCCAGGGTCGCCCGACGGTGGAGGTCTCGCCGACCGACGTCCACAGGTCGTGCCGCGCTCCTGGAGCGCGTGCGGCGCCGCCGCCAGAGTGGGGTCATGGACCTGGTGCGTCGTCTGCTGGGGGAACCGTCACTGACCGCGGAGGAGGAGCACCGGCTGGCCACCCTCGCCCGTGCGGGCGACGATGCTGCCCGGGCGGCGCTGCTGCGGGGTTCGCTGCGTCTGGCCGCCCTGCGCGTGTGGGCGCTCGGCTTCCGCGGCGACGACGTGGACGACGCGCTGCAGGTGGCCGTGCTGGCGCTGATGTCGGCCGTCGCGCGTTTCGACCCCGACCGTGGCGCCCGGCTCGCGACGTACGCGTGGCCGTGGATCACGCGGGCCCTGCACGCCCACCGCCAGGCGCGTCCGGAGGTGCCCCACGACGTCGTCCCCGAGCCCCGTGCGTCGCCCCGCGACTCGGCTGCCGACGTCGCCGGCTGCCTCGCAGGTCTGCCAGGCCGTGAACGTGCCGTGCTCCTCGCGCGGTTCAGCCGGACCCCCGACGGCGCCTGCCCGACGCCGTGGACCGACGTCGCGAGCCGCCTCGACCTCCCCGTCTCGACGGTCCGTCGGGTCGGTGACCAGGCCCTGTCGAGACTGCGCGAGGGTGTTGGTAGAGTTACCGACCGTGCTCCCCGAGTGGGAGGCATTCCCCCGTAGCTCAATTGGCAGAGCATTCGACTGTTAATCGAAGGGTTATTGGTTCGAGTCCAATCGGGGGAGCACAGGCCCGCCAGGGCAGCGAGAAGGGGACCGACGCAGCAGCGTCGGTCCCCTTCTCGCGTCAGCGGCCGAGCAACGCGTCCATGCCCACCGCGAACGCCGCGGCGAGGCGGACGTCGACGCGGGGGTCGGGCACGGAGACCTCGTAGCGGTCGCGCACCGAGGTGGCGCGCTCGACCGAGAGCAGGGGCTGGCCGGTCGCGTCGTCGACGACGTCGAAGTGCATCGTGAGGAACGGCAGATCAGTGAAGCGGCGCAGCACCGCGACGAGCTGGCTGCGCTCCTGGCCGGTGCCGACGAAGCCGTCGCCCTCGAGAGTGAAGGTGGTGCGCATCAGCGACGCCCCGAACTGCTTGCGGAAGGTGCCGATCGGCGACCCGTCGGCCGCGACGACGTCGTAGGCGCCGCGCAGGTCCATGACGTTGCGCGCCCCGAACGTGAACGCCTCGCGTGTACGGGACTCGTCCGTGTAGAACGTCACCTTCTCCTTGAGCGCCAGCCGCTTCTGCTGCGCGACGGCGAGGAGGGCGCCGTCGGGGCCGACGACCTCGTAGCGGTTGGTCGTCATCGCCAGCTTCTGGTTGACGGTGAACGACGGGACGTGCTGCACAGTGGTCACACCGAGAGCCTAGAGGCTCGACGGTGCGTTCAGTGGTCGATCATGCCGAGCAGTCCCACGACGAAGGCCGCAGCGAGACGCACGTCGACACGCGGGTCGGGGACGTCGACGGCGTACGTCGTGCGCTCCCGGGGTGCGCGGGCGACGGACAGCAGTGGCTTCGCGGTGGCGTCGTCGAGGACGTCGACGGCGATGCGGCGGGTCGGGGTGTCGCTGCTGAGTCGCCGCTCCAGGGCGAGGAAGCCGCTGCGCTCCTGAGCCGTGCCCGCCAGGCCGTCGGCCTCGAGCACGAAGGTGGTGCGGACGAGGCTGCGGGCCGCCTGCTTGCGGAAGGACCCGAGCGGACGACCGTCGGCGGCGACGACCACATGACGGGCACCGAGGTTCGGACGACCCCGGACCTCGCTGCGGAACGCCTCGCGCGTGCGGGCCTCGTCGGCGTGGAACACGGTGGTCGAGCCCGACCCCCATGAGCGCCGACGTTCGGCGAAGGCGAGCGGCGTGCCGTCGGGGTCGAGGACCTCGTGCCGCTCCGCACGGATTGCCGGACGCTCCCGCACGAGGAAGGCGGGTACGTGCTGGACGTCGAGGGTCGCGTCGTGGCGCTCGGGCACCTCAGTCGCCCCACGTCATCGACACGACCTCGAACGCGGCCGCGTGGGCCACGCCCATGCGCGTCCCGAGGGGACGGGACATCCCCTCGAGGAACTCGGCGGCGTCGAAGTGCTCCCAGCCGAGCCCGTCGATGTAGGCGCGGTGGGCCTCCAACGACGCGACCCCGCGGTCGAACGTCGCGGTGGTGTCGACGCCGTGCGCCGCGACGGGGGAGCCGGACACCCACACCTGCCGGACACCGCCCCACGGCTCGAGCCCGTCGAGCAGCTGCTCGCGATGGATCCAGCGGTTGCCCGCGTCCTGCACGGCGTGGATGGTCGAGCGCCCGACGGCGACGTGATCGGGCTGGTTCGGGGCGCTGCCGCCCCACGTGTCGTGGTGGTTCACGGTGATCACGACGTCGGGCCGGTGCTGTCGGACCTGCAGGGCGATCGCGGCCCGCAGCGCCACGGTCTGCTCGACGACGCCGTCGGGGAAGCCGAGGAACTCGACCACGTCGACGCCGACGACGCGCGCGGACTCGACCTGCTCGGCCTCGCGTACCGACCGGCACTCCTGCGGGGCGAGCGCGTCGATGCCCGCCTCCCCGCTCGTGACCATGCAGTAGACGACGGTCTTGCCCTGCTCGGTCCAGCGGGCGACGGCGGCAGCGGCACCGAACTCCACGTCGTCGGGATGGGCGACGACGACGAGCGCCCGCTCCCAGTCCTCGTCGAGCGGGGTCAGCGGGACGGGCGCCTCGTCGGTCATGACGTCAGGCTACGGGGCGCGGCCGGGGTCGAGCGAGGGCTGAGTTCGCTCAGCCCTCGGCGCGGGGTCCACTGGCGCGGGCCACGAGCCGCTCGAGCGGCCCTCGCCCGAGGAACGCGACCCAGAGCGTCGCCAGCACGACCAGGCCCACGCTGGTGCGTGCCCAGACGGTGTTGCTGACGCCGACGTAGCCGCCGAACGGACCTCCGGCCAGCGCGGTGAGCAGCAGCAGGTGCCCGGTGTAGGCCGTCAGTGGCATGGAACCCAGTGCCGCGAGGGGCAGCAGCACGGGACGCAGCCGCCGGGCCAGGAGCAGGCAGAGTCCGATGACGGCGACGGCGAGCCCGCCCGAGCCGACGATCTCGGGAGCACCGGCCGTGTGCGGCTTGTACTGCATCGCGGTGCTCCACACGTGCTGGATCTCGTCGGACTGCTCGAGCCGGGTGAGGTAGCCGGGCTCGTTGGTGGGGTTGCCGACGTCGTCGGTGTAGTCCGGTGCCGCCCAACCGAGGTAGGCGACGAGGTCGTCGCGGTCGGAGCCGATGAGGTGGCCCGCGCCGTAGCCGAGCGTCGAGGCCAGGACCCCGCCCAGCAGGAGCGCTCCCGCGACGCGCACACGGGTGAGGGGCAGACGGCCGACGGCCATGCCCGCCAGCAGGACGGCCAGCCAGGCGGTGACGGGGTAGAGGCCGAAGAGCGTGAGGTCGAGGCCGGGGCCCGACGCGGCGAGGCTGAGCGCGTGGGCCAGCGCGACCGCGAACGGCGCGACGACGGCGAGCAGGACCGCCACCGTCCAGAGCCGACGGGTGCTCCAGTGCAGGACGAGGGTCGACGCCACGAACAGCAGCCCGTAGAGCGGCAGGATGACGCCGACGCCGGTGTTCAGCAGCTCGATGGCGAGGCCGATGACGAGGATCAGCAGACCTCGCCGCACGAGCGTCATCTGCAGGCGCGTGTCCCCGGGGCGTGCCCGTCCCTTGCTGATGAGGCTGATGGAGACGCCGGCCAGCATCGCGAACAGCAGCGAGGAGCGTCCGTTGACGATGCCGTCCCACGTGGACGGGTCGGACCAGGTGATGTCGTCGTGGGTGTCGCCCAGGTGGGCTCCGACCATCCCGAGGACGGCCAGCCCGCGGGCGACGTCGATGCCGACGACGCGCGGCGGTCGGCCGAACGCGCGGAGCCGTTGCAGCGGACCCGGCCGTCGCGTCGACGCCGTGCTCTCCTCGACGCCCGACATGGTCACCTCGTTGCCTCGTACGTCCTGCGGACGAGGATGCTCCCTGTCCGGTGGGGCGGGTGGGGCTCGAACCCACGACCCAAGGATTATGAGTCCTCTGCTCTGACCGGCTGAGCTACCGCCCCGGGGGTGCACAGCCTAGCGAGCGGGCAGACTGGGTCCATGACCGACGCCGTGATCGCCGACCTGGACGGGACGTTGGTCGACGTGTCGTCGATCCTGCACCACGTCGCGGGGGAGGAGCGCGACTTCGCGGCCTTCCACGCGGCGTCGCGGGACTGCCCACCGCGGGCGGAGGTGGTCGAGGCGGTCCGCACGGCCCGCGAGAAGGGGCGCGCGGTGCTGGTGGTGACGTCGCGGGAGTTCGTGTGGCGCGACCTGACGTTGGACTGGTTGCAGGAGCACGACGTGCCCTACGACCAGCTCGTCATGCGGATCGTGGGCGACTACCGCCCCGACCACGTCGTGAAGGCGGAGATGCTCGACCTGCTCGAGAAGGACGGCTACCGGGTGCTCGAGGCGTGGGAGGACGCAGCAGACATCGCCGACCTCTGGCGCTCGCGGGGCATCGACGTGCACGTGGTCGGCTGAACCGACCTCGGCGACGCGCTCAGAGACCGAACATGCCCCGCTGCTCGACGGGCACGAGGTCGAGGAACTCGGGGTGCTCGCGGATCACCTTCGGCACGAACGGGCAGAACGGCAGCACCCGCGCGTCACGGTCGGCCAGCTCCCGCAGGGTGCCGACGATGAGCTCGGAGCCGATGCCGCGACCCTCGAACGCGGGGAGCACGCGGGTGTGGGGCAGGGCGTACACGTCGCCGTCGGCGCGGTAGTCGACCCAGCCGGCGAGCTCGTCGTCGACGGTGATCTCGAAGCGGGAGGCGCTCGGGTTGTCCTGGACGACGGAGGTCATGACCTCATCGTCACATGCGTCGCCCAGGGTCGCGACCGACCTGCGCAGGCACGTCGCGTCGGGCCGGGGCTGGTGCCGAGGACGCTGCTGTGGCTACCATGGGCGCAACGCGGACTGATGACGCGTGGCTCCGTGAGGTCGCTGGGGAAGGCGGATCTCGAGCTAGGAGGCACGATGAGCATCCCCACCCGTGGAGTCCTGTATGTCCACTCCGCGCCGTCCGCGCTGTGCCCGCACGTCGAGTGGGCGGCTGCGGGCGTCCTCGGCGACAGCGTCGACCTCGACTGGCAGTCGCAGCCAGCGGAGGCCGGCACGTACCGCGCCGAGCTGTCGTGGCAGGCCCCGGCGGGCTCCGCCGCGGCCCTCGCGTCGGCCATGCGCGGCTGGGACCGGCTGCGCTTCGAGGTCACCGAGGAGCCGACCGCCTCCAGCGAGGGGGCGCGGTTCTCGTTCACGCCGAGCCTCGGCATCTTCCACGCCATGACCGGTCTGCACGGTGACGTCCTCATCCCCGAGGACCGCATCAAGGCGTTCCGCGTGAAGGCGGCGCTGGGCGAGATCACGATGGACGAGGCCCTCGACGGCCTGCTCGGGGTGGCCTGGGACGCCGAGCTGGAGCCGTTCCGGCACGCCGGCGAGGGTGCTCCGGTGCGCTGGCTCCACCAGGTCGTCTGATCCGCTCGGTCCCGCGGTCGCGCGGGCGGGCGGTCAGCCGATCGTGACCTTCGCCGACGGCGACGCGGTGTTGCTGTCCTCGTGGAACACGCGGAACTCCCGCTCGCCCGGACGTGACGTGTAGATCTGGGTCTGGAACCGGCCGCCCTCGCGGGTCTGCAGCGAGACGGGGAAGTCCTCCCAGTCGGCGCCCGGGTCGCGCGACTGCACCTGCAGCAGCTGGCCCTCGCCGAGCGAGGGGAACCTGCCGGAGATGGTGAACCGCTGCCCGGCGGCCACCCGGTCGCTCTCGACCGAGAACGTCGGCTTCTCCTCCGGCTCCTGCGTCGCCGACGGCGTCGGCGACGGGCTCGCGGAGGGGCTGCTCGACGGCGTGGGGGAGGCGGTCGGGCTGGAGATCGGCGGGAGCTCGACCCCGCCCAGGCCCGTCGCGCGCACCACGGTGGCGCCGGCGAAGCCGAGACCCCCGCCGACCACGAGGCCGGCCACGACGAACCACATCGCGAGCCGCCAGAGCGCGTCGGCACGGCCGGCGAGGCTGCGCTCGCCCGGCGCCCGCTCGCGGCCCTCGGCGCCCAGGGTCACCGCCACGGCGGGTCCGCGGCGACCGCGTCGGGTCGCGGGTCGGTGGTCGACGACGGCACGGACGGCGTCGTCGACGGTCACCAAGGTGTCGACCGTGGCGTCCTCGAGGTGGACGCCGAACCGGCGGCCCAGCTCGTCCGCGACCTCGACGGCGGCGAGCGAGTCGACCCCGAGGTCCTCGAGCCGCGCGTCGTCGCGCACCTCGTCAGGGGTGCACTCGACGACGGTCACGAGGATGTCGGTCAGCTGTGCGCGGACCTCGGCTGGGGTGGGCACGACGTCAGTCTAACGAGCCGCCCGACCTCCACGGTTCCGGCGCGGCCGAACCCGCCACCTCCTACGATGGGCCGATGACCAGCGGCGACGACCTGCAGTTCGTGGTGGTGCACGGCTACCGTCGCGCCTACCGACGTCGGGGCAAGGGTCCCGCCCTCCTCCTGCTGCACGGGCTCGGCTGCGAGTCCAGCACCTGGGACCCCGTGATGGACGCGCTCGCGGAGCACTACACGGTCATCGCGCCCGACCTGCTCGGCCACGGCGAGTCCGACAAGCCCGACGCCGACTACTCGCTCGGCGGCTACGCCAACGGCATGCGCGACCTGCTCACCATCCTCGGCATCAACAAGGTGACGGTCGTGGGCCACAGCTTCGGCGGCGGCGTGGCGATGCAGTTCGCCTACCAGTACCCCGACCGCACCGAGCGGATCGCGCTGGTGTCCTCCGGCGGTCTCGGCAGGGAGGTCACGCCGCTCATCCGCTTCCTGACCCTGCCCGGCAGCGGGACCGCGCTCGGCCTGGCGACGTTGCGTCCCTGGCGGCGCGCGGTGGCCGCGAGCATGCGCGGGCTCTCGCGCACGGGCGTCCGGCAGCTGCGCGACCTCGGCGAGGTGGCGTCGATCTACGAGTCCTTCGCCGACCCTCGTGCGCGTCACGCGGTGCAGCGGGTCACCAGCCACGTGCTCGACTGGCGTGGGCAGTTCGTCACGATGATCGACCGGACCTACCTGGCCCGGATCATCCCGGTGCTCGTCGTCTGGGGCGCCGACGACCTCGTCATCCCCGCCTCGCACGCCGACATCGCGCGCAGCCAGGCGTGGTCGCACGTGCACGTGCTGCCCGACGCGGGCCACTTCCCGCACCGCGACCACCCGGAGCAGTTCGCGCAGATCCTCCACGACTTCGTGACCGCGACCGACCCGGCCACCTACCACCGCAGCACGTGGCGCACGATGCTGCGCCAGGGTCAGCCCGTGATGGACCCGGAGCCGCCGCCGGGACCGGGCGCGGTGACCGTCGCCGGCTGAACCGGCTGCTCGTCGACCGGGGCCAGGCCTCGTCGCTTGCGCCGCCCTCGGTTCCCCGACGCCCAGGCGCCGAGCGACACCGACGCCCAGCCGATGACGATGCCGGCGACGTCGTCGGCCAGGTAGTGCCAGCCGAAGTAGATGGTGGCCAGCACGGTGACCACGAAGAACGCCCAGGTGATCGCGCGGATCGCGAGCTTCTGACCCGTGCGCTGCATGAACAGGGCCGCCGTGAACGTCACGGAGACGTGCAGCGACGCGAACCCTGCGACACCGTGGATCTTCTCGCTCGCCCACGGGTCGGTGAGCACGTCCACACGGTTGCGGAACAACGACCGTTGCAGCTCGGTGACGTCGGTCGTCGCGAGGTCCCAGTACATCGACGGCTGCGCGAACGCGGGGCCCAGCGTCGGGAGCGCGTAGTAGCTGATGACGCCGAGGATCCAGTTGAGGCAGAGCGCCGTCGCGTACCAGGCGCCGATCGAGAAGTCGCGGTTGAGCACCAGGAAGGCACCCAGCGTGATGGGGATGAGCGGCAGGTAGGCGATGTACGCGAACGACAGCACATGCGCCATCACGTCGGTGCCGAGCAGGTTGTGCAGGACCGTGGCCGGGTTGTGGCCGAACATCAGCCAGTGGTCGAGCTCGAGGAGCTGACGGTCGAACAGCACGCCCTCGCGGTAGGTCGGCAGGTAGCTCTTGAGGTTGCGGTAGCTGACGTAGCTCGCGTAGAAGGTGATCAGGCCGGTCGCGATGTAGCCGACCCGCTTGAGCGACCACTCCTCCCGCACGACCTCGCGCGCGCCCTCGCCGATCTGCTTCCAGCCGCGACGACGCACCGCGGCGGGCACGATCCCGGCGGCGAAGAACAGCAGCGCTAGCAGCGGGAGGCGGACGTACGCCGGACCGAGGAACCCCTCGGGGTCCTTCATGGGGAGGTCGAGGTAGAGGGAGGAGAACACCGCGGCGCCCGTGACCGCCACGGACAGCGCGACGGCAAAGGTGTACGGCCAACGACGCATGGGCAACATCCTAGGGTGCGTCGACTAGGAGTTCCCTGAGACGCCGACCGCCCGCGTCGACGTCCCAGGGCACCGTGTCAGGCGTCGCCGCCCTCCTGGGCGACGCCGCGGGTGGCGGTCGGGTCGTCGATGCGCAGCGACGTGAAGGCGTCGCGCACGACCGACTGGTCGACGAGCTCCTGCTGCGCGAGGCTCTGCAGCACCGAGACGACGATCGACTCCGCGTCGATCTGGAACACGCGACGCGCGGCGGCACGCGTGTCGGCGAAGCCGAAGCCGTCGGCGCCGAGCGACTGCCACGGGCCGGGGACCCAGCGGGCGATCTGGTCGGGGACGGCCCGCATGTAGTCGCTGACCGCGAGCGTGACGTTCGCGTGGTCCATGAGCTGCGTCGTGATCCACGGGACCCGCTGGTACTCGCCCGGGTTGTTGAGGTTCCACTTCTCCGCGGCGACCGCGTCTCGGGCGAGCTCGTTCCACGACGTGACCGACCAGACGTCGGCCTTCACGTCGTACTGCTCGGCGAGCATCTCCTGCGCCTTCAGCGCCCACGGCAGAGCGACGCCCGACGCCATGATGCGGGCCGTGTGGCGTCCCTGCTCGCCGCGGCGGTACAGGTAGGCGCCCTTCAGGAGGGCGTCGACGTCGAGGTCCTCCGGCTCGGCCGGCTGGTTGATGGGCTCGTTGTAGACCGTGAGGTAGTAGAGGACGTCCTCGCCGTGCGGACGGTCGTCGGACGTGCCGTACATGCGACGCATGCCGTCCTTGACGATGTGTGCGATCTCGTAGCCGTACGCGGGGTCGTAGTGCACGACCGCCGGGTTGGTCTGTGCGATGAGGGGGGAGTGGCCGTCGGCGTGCTGCAGGCCCTCGCCGGTGAGCGTGGTGCGACCCGCGGTGGCGCCGATGAGGAACCCGCGCGCCAGCTGGTCGGCCATGGCCCAGATCGAGTCGGCGGTCCGCTGGAAGCCGAACATCGAGTAGAAGAGGTAGACGGGGATCATCGGCTCGCCGTGCGTGGAGTACGCGCTGCCCGCCGCGATCGCCGACGCCATGGCCCCGGCCTCGCTGATGCCCTCGTGCAGCAGCTGACCCTTCTCGGACTCCTTGTAGGCCAGCAGCAGCTTGCGGTCGACCGACTCGTACGTCTGGCCGGCCGGGTTGTAGATCTTGGCCGACGGAAACATCGAGTCCATACCGAAGGTGCGGTACTCATCGGGCGCGATCGGCACGATACGGCGGCCGATCTCGGGGTCCTTCATGAGGTCGCGCAGGAGCCGCACGAAGGCCATCGTCGTCGCGATCTGCTGCTTGCCCGAGCCCTTGGAGAGCGCCGAGTAGGTGTCGGGCTCCGGCAGCTTGACCGACACGGGATCGACCCGACGCGACGGGAGTCCGCCGCCCAGCGCGTCGCGGCGGGCGCGCATGTACTGGATCTCCTCGCTGTCCTCGCCCGGGTGGTAGAACGGCGCGAGGTCGTCGCCCTCGATCTGCGCGTCGCTGACCGGGATGTTGAGCCGGTCCCGGAAGCGCTTGAGGTCGTCCTTGGTCAGTTTCTTCATCTGGTGCGTGGCGTTGCGGCCCTGGAAGGACTCGAGCAGCCAGCCCTTGATGGTGTGCGCCAGGATCACGGTCGGCTGGCCGGTGTGCTTCTGGGCGGCGTCGAACGCGGCGTAGACCTTGCGGTAGTCGTGGCCGCCGCGCGGCAGGCGCTCGATGTCCTCGTCGCTCAGGTGCTCGACCATGGCGCGCAGGCGCGGGTCGGGGCCGAAGAAGTTCTCGCGGTTGTAGGCGCCGGACTCCACCGACAGCGTCTGGAACTCGCCGTCGGGCGTGCGGTTCATCTGGTTGACGAGCACACCGTCGACGTCGCGGGCGAGGAGGTCGTCCCACTCGCGGCCCCACACGACCTTGATGACGTTCCAGCCGGCGCCGCGGAAGTACGACTCCAGCTCCTGGATGATCTTGCCGTTGCCGCGCACCGGGCCGTCGAGCTGCTGCAGGTTGCAGTTGACGACGAAGGTGAGGTTGTCGAGCTCCTCGCGGGCGGCGAGACCGATGGCGCCGAGCGACTCCGGCTCGCCCATCTCGCCGTCGCCGAGGAACGTCCAGACGTGCTGCTGGCTGGTGTCCTTGATGCCGCGGTCGTGCAGGTAGCGGTTGAACCGCGCCTGGTAGATGGAGTTGATCGCCGCCAGACCCATCGAGACGGTCGGGAACTCCCAGTAGTCGGGCATGAGGCGCGGGTGCGGGTACGACGACAGGCCCTGGCCGAAGCCGTGCGAGTGCTCCTGGCGGAAGCGGTCGAGCTGCTCCTCGCTCAGGCGACCCTCGAGGAAGGAGCGTGCGTAGATGCCGGGCGCGGCGTGGCCCTGGATGTAGATGTGGTCGCCGCCGCCCGGGTGGTCCTTGCCCCGGAAGAAGTGGTTGAAGCCGACCTCGTAGAGGCTGGCCGCCGACTGGTAGGTCGCGATGTGGCCGCCGACGCCCAGGCCGGGACGGTTCGCACGCGAGACCATGACGGCCGCGTTCCAACGGATGTAGGAGCGGATCCGGCGCTCGATCGCCTCGTTGCCGGGGAACCACGGCTCGTGCTCGGGCGGGATCGAGTTGATGAAGTCGGTGCTGCGCAGGGCCGGCACGCCGATGTTCTGCTCACGGGCGCGCTCGAGGAGCTTGAGCATGACGTACCGGGCGCGGGAGCGGCCCCGCTCGTCGACCATCTGGTCGAGCGACGCGAGCCACTCGGAGGTCTCGTCGGGATCGATGTCGGGCAGCTGCGTCGGCAGCCCCTCGTGGATGACAGCGGGGCGCTCGGTGGGGGACTGGCCGGTGGGCATGTGCGACTCCTGGGACGTCTTGTGGACCTCTCCATCTTTCCACGCCGGATTCGCTAGGGTGACACCGGCGGACGTTGTGAACATCTACCGATCAGTAGGAAAATCCCCTACTTTGCAGTAGGTTCTCGACCACCGTCGAACCCGACCCGGTCCCGGGCGGCACCGCCCCTCCAGGCGTGCCAGAGTGGGACCACACCACCGGACGAACCCGAGGAGAACCGTTGGACGCCGCGAGGCTGGGCTTCAGCCCCGACACCGTCATCCAGGAGCTGGGCTGGGACGAGGACGTCGACAACGAGCTCCGGTCCGCGATCGAGGAGATCGTCGGACACGCACTCGTCGACGGTGAGTCCGACGAGGTGGTCGACGGCGTCATCCTCTGGTGGCGCGACGACGACGGCGACCTCGTGGACGCGTTGTTCGACGCGCTCTCCGACCTCGCCGAGGGCGGGTCGATCTGGGTGCTCACGCCCAAGGTCGGCCGGCCGGGGTACGTGACCGGTGCCGACATCGCCGAGGCGGCTCCCGTCGCCGGCCTGTCGACGACCACGACCTCCTCGGCGTCGGCCGAGTGGGCCGCCACCAAGCTCTCCACCCACAAGCGCTGACTCCCGGCGTTTCGTCGGGGCCGGCGCAGCGGCGCCGGAGGCTCGTCGCGTCCTACTCTGGGGGCATGACGATCGACGTAGGGCAGACCGCCCCCGACTTCACGCTCAAGAGCCAGCACGGCGAGGACGTCTCGCTCTCGTCCTTCCGCGGACGTCCCGTGGCGCTGGTGTTCTTCCCCTTCGCCTTCAGCGGCATCTGCACGGGTGAGCTCTGCGAGATCCGCGACAACATCGGCGCCTTCGAGGACGGCGACGTCGAGGTGCTCGCGATCTCGTGCGACCACTTCTTCTCCAACCGGGCCTTCGCCGACGCGGAGGGCCTCACGTTCCCCGTGCTGAGCGACTTCTGGCCGCACGGCGAGGTCAGCCGCGCCTACGGCATCTTCAACGAGGGCGCGGGTGCCCCCGAGCGCGGCACCTACCTCGTCGACGCCGAGGGTGTCCTGCGCTGGAAGGTGGAGCACCCGATCGGCCAGGCGCGCGACTTCGACGCCTACCGCGCCGCGCTGGCCGAGCTCTGATGCTCGCCGCGTTCAGCATCAGCCCGGTCAGTGCCGACGAGTCGGGGTCGGTCGCGGCTGCGGTCGCCGAGGCCGTGCGGGTCGTCCGTGCGTCGGGCCTGCCGTGCGAGACGACGTCGATGTTCACGACGGTGGAGGGTGACTGGGACGAGGTGATGGCGGTCGTGAAGGCGGCCGTCGACGCCGTCGCGGCGGTCTCGTCGCGGGTCTCGCTCGTGCTGAAGGCGGACATCCGTCCGGGGTTCACGGGCCAGCTGACCGCCAAGGTCGAGCGGCTCGAGGCGCACCTGCGCGACGACGGCTGAATCCGCCCGAGTTTCCCGCTCAAACGGCTGCGCGCGGGACCGGTGCTGCGCCATGATGGGGGTGCTGCGGCCGCCCGGGACCCGAGACCCCGGCGGCCGCAGCCTCTGTCTGTCGGGACCCGGCCGTCGCGCTAGCGTGCGGTAGGGTTCCCAGGCGTCCGACGGCATCCGCCGGATCCACCCGGGGCGAATAGCTCAGCTGGTCAGAGCACTCGGCTTACACCCGAGCGGTCGGGGGTTCGAGTCCCTCTTCGCCCACCCCGTCAGGCTGCGCCGGTCAGCGCTCGCGCGCGACACGTCGCTCGTCCCACACCGGGACGTCGGACTCGTACACGTCGCCGTCCGAGCCGAACACGAGGAACCGGTCGAAGTCGCGCGTGAACCAGCGGTCGTGGGTCACGGCCAGGACGGTGCCCTCGAACCCGCGCAGCGCAGCCTGCAACGCCTCCGCCGACTCGAGGTCGAGGTTGTCGGTCGGCTCGTCGAGGAGCAGCAGGGTGGCTCCGCCGAGCTCGAGCAGCAGCACCTGGAACCGGGCCTGCTGCCCACCCGAGAGCGAGTCGAACGTCTGCTCCGCGCTGGCAGCCAGCTCGTAGCGGGCCAGCGCGCGCGACGCCTCCTCCCGCGGCATGCCGCGACGGTGGTCGTCCCCGCGGTGAAGCACGTCGACGAGGGTGCGGCCGGCGAGGTCGGGGCGACCGTGCGTCTGCACGAACCAGCCCGGCCGCACGCGCGCCCCGAGTCGTGCGGTGCCCGTGTGCGGCACGGGCGGGACCTCGACGTCGCCGACCGGCAGGTGCTCCGTCTCAGGACGGGTGCCTCCGCCGGCGAGCAGGCGGAGGAAGTGCGACTTCCCCGACCCGTTCGATCCGAGCACGGCGATGCGGTCCCCGAACCAGGCCTCGAGGTCGAAGGGATGCATCAGACCCGTGAGCTCGAGGGCCTCGCAGACCACCGCCCGCTTGCCGGTCCGACCGCCCTCGAGGCGCATGGCCAGCTTCTGGGTGCGTGGCTGCGCCTCGGGCGGCCCAGCCTCCTCGAACCGCGCGAGCCGCGTCTGGGCCGCCCGGTAGCGCGACGTCATGTCGGAGTTGTAGGCCGCCTTCTGCTTGTACATGAGCACGAGGGCGCGCAGCTTGGCCCGCTCCTCGTCCCAGCGTCGGCCGAGCTCCTCGAGACGCTCGAACCGGTGCTCGCGGGCCTCGTGGTAGCTGTCGAAACCACCGGGGTGGGTCCACGCGGTGTTGCCCGCCGCGCCGAGCTCCAGCGTCACGACGGCGGTGGCGGTGCGGGCCAGCAGCTCACGGTCGTGGCTCACGAACAGCACGCTCTTGTCGGAGTCGACCAGGCTTTCCTCGAGCCATCGCTTCCCGGGGACGTCGAGGTAGTTGTCGGGCTCGTCGAGGAGGAGCAGGTCGTGCGGGCCGCGCAGCAGCACCTCCAGCGCCAGACGCTTCTGCTCCCCGCCCGACAGCGTGGTGACCGGGCGGTCGCGGCAGCGTTCGTACGGCACGCCCAGGGCGGCCATGGTGCACACGTCCCACAGCACCTCGGCCTCGTAGCCACCGGCGTCGCCCCAGGCCGCCAGCGCCTCCGCGTAGGCGATCTGGGACGCCTCCGTCGAGGTCGCGGTCATGGCCGCCTCAGTCTCGGCCACCCGCACGCCGGCGTCACGCACGCGCGTCGGCGACGCCTGCAGCAGGACGTCGGTGACGGTGCCCCGCGACAGGAACTGCCGCATGACGCCCATCGTCCCGTCACGGGAGATCGCTCCCTCGTCGGGCTTGAGGTCGCCGATCACGATCCGCAGCAGCGTGGTCTTGCCCGCGCCGTTCGCGCCGACCAACGCCACGCGGTCACGCTCACCCACCCGGAACGACACGTCGCTGAGCAGCGGTCGCCCGTCGGGCAGGGAGTGCGTCACGGACGCGACGTCGAGGTACGGCACCGTCCGACCGTACCCGTCTCGTGCCCGGACACCGAGCGGGTCAGCCCTCCGGGCAGGACGTGCGCACGAGGCGCTCGATCTGGGCCAGGCCACCCGCCACGCTGTCGTCGTCCGCCTGGGCGACGACCGCCACGCCGTAGCGGTCGTGCAGGAGTCGGTACGCCCGCTCGACGTCACCGTCGACGAGGGCCACGGTACCGGCAGGCGTGCTGCGGGCGAGGCGCACGACGACGTCGTCGGTGCGCAGGCCGCCGACCTTCTCCACCACGTCCTTCGCCGCGTCCGTCGTCTGGTCCTGCCCGCACCGCAGATCGGGGGCGGTCACGGCGCCAGGCGCGTCCGAGCAGCCGAGGAGCAGGGCGAGGATGCCGACGGCCAGGGCGCGACCCATGCGCCCACTGTCGTCCACAGGGCGCGTCGCGGCAAGGAGCCGGTGTCGGCAGCGCCTGACACGATGACCGGGTGACCACCTCCACCGCCACGGACGCCCTCGACGCCCTGCGTCGACTCACCGGACGACCCGACGCCCAGTTCCACGACGGCCAGCTCGAGGCGATCACGGCCCTCGTCGACGACCACCGGCGCGCGCTCGTCGTCCAGCGCACCGGCTGGGGCAAGTCGGCGGTCTACTTCGTGGCGACCTCGCTGCTGCGCGCCCGTGGCACCGGTCCCACCCTCCTGGTGTCACCGCTGATCGCGCTCATGCGCGACCAGGTCGCCGCGGCGGCCCGCGCGGGCGTGCGCGCGGTGTCGATCAGCTCGGCCAACGCGCACGAGTGGGACGACGTGCGCGCACGGCTCGACGCCGACGACGTCGACGTGCTCCTCGTGTCGCCCGAGCGGCTCACCAACCCCCGGTTCCGCGACGAGCAGCTGCCCGAGCTGCGCCAGCGCATCGGCCTGCTCGTCGTCGACGAGGCGCACTGCATCTCCGACTGGGGCCACGACTTCCGGCCCGACTACCGCCGCCTGGCCGACCTCATCGACTCGATGCCCGACGGCGTCCCGGTGCTGGCCACCACCGCCACCGCCAACCAGCGGGTGGTCACCGACGTCGAGGAGCAGCTCGGTGCCACCGGGCCAGGGGCCCCGGGCGACGCGGGCGTCCTCACGCTGCGGGGGTCGCTGGCACGCACGAGCCTGAGGCTCGGGTCGCTGCGGCTCCCCAGCTCCAAGGAGCGGCTCGGCTGGCTCGTCTCACACCTGGCCGAGCTGCCGGGCAGCGGCATCGTCTACACGCTCACGGTCTCGGCCGCGGAGGACCTCGCGCGGCTGCTCACCGAGGCGGGCCACGAGGTGGCGGCCTACACGGGCCGCACCGACCCCGACGAGCGGGTGCGGCTGGAGCAGGCGCTGAAGGACGACCAGCTGAAGGCGCTCGTCGCCACCAGCGCGCTCGGCATGGGCTTCGACAAGCCGAACCTGGGATTCGTCGTGCACCTCGGGGCGCCGTCGTCGCCGGTCGCGTACTACCAGCAGGTCGGGCGTGCGGGCCGTGCCACGGAGTCGGCCGACGTCCTGCTGCTCCCGGGCCCGGAGGACGCCGACATCTGGCGCTACTTCGCGACGGCGTCGATGCCGACGCAGGCCAAGGTCGACGCGGTGCTCGGCGCCCTCGACAGCACGCCGACGTCGGTCGCGGCGCTGGAGGCGCAGGTCGACATCCGCCGGACCCCGCTCGAGCTGCTGCTCAAGGTGCTCGACGTCGACGGTGCCGTCCGCCGGGTGCAGGGCGGCTGGGTCAGCACTGGCCAGCCGTGGGTCTACGACGCGGAGCGGTACGAGCGCATCGCGCAGGCCCGCGAGGCCGAGCAGGAGGCGATGCTCGAGTACCAGGCCGGACGCACCTGCCGGATGGAGCTGCTCCAGCGCCAGCTCGACGACCCTACGGCCGCGCCGTGCGGCCGCTGCGACGTGTGCGCCGGGCCCTGGTACCCGACGAGCACCGACGGCGAGGCCGTCGCGCGAGCCACGCAGTCGCTGGACCGCGTCGGGGTGCCCGTCGACCCGAGGGCGCAGTGGCCCTCCGGCGTCGGGCGCCTCGGGGTCGACGTGTCGGGGCGCATCCCGCCGACGGAGCGTCCGGAGACCGGGCGGGTCGTGGCCCGCCTCACCGACCTCGGCTGGGGCGGCACGTTGCGCGAGCTGTTCGCCACCGGCGCTCCCGACGTCCCCGTGCCCGAGCCCCTGCTGGGCGCCTGTGCGCGTGCCCTGCGCGACTGGCCCTGGGCGGAGCGTCCGGTGGCGGTCGTCGCGGTGCCGTCGGTCTCGCGCCCGACGCTGGTCGGCTCGGTCGCCGAGGGGCTGGCGGGGCTCGGTCGACTCCCGCTGCTGCCGCCCCTGCAGCTCGCGCCCGGGGCCCCGCAGAGCACGCAGGGAGGCAACAGCGCGTTCCGCCTGGCAGGCGTGTGGGGGCGGTTCGTGGTGCCCGACGACCTGCGGGCGGCCCTGGCCGGGCTCACCGGTCCGGTCCTGCTCGTCGACGACCTCGTCGACAGCCGCTGGACCATGGCCGTGGCCTCGCGCGAGCTGCGCCGCGCCGGGGCCGACGCGGTGCTGCCGTTCGCGCTCGGCTCGGTCGGGTAGCGCCGGCGCCGGGTCGTAGGGTGGCCGGCATGCCGACCTTGCGTGACGTCGTCCGCGTGCTCGACGAGCTCTACGACCCGCGGTGGGCCGACGACTGGGACGCGGTGGGCGCCGTCGTCGGCGACCCGGACGCCCCGGTGTCGCGCATCCTCCTCGCCGTCGACCCCGTCCAGGCCGTCGCCGACGAGGCCGTCGCCCGCGGAGCCGACCTGCTCCTCACGCACCACCCCCTGTACCTCAAGGGGGTCACGTCGGTCGCCGCCACGACGCCGAAGGGCCGCGTCGTGCACACGCTCGCCTCGCACGGCGTGGCGCTGCACACCTGCCACACCAACGCCGACTCGCCCCCGCTCGGCGTCTCGGAGTCGATGGCCCTGGCCCTCGGCCTCACCGACGTTCGCCCGCTCGAGGTCGACACCGATCCCGGGCTCGACGCCTGGGTCGTGCACGTGCCACGCGCCGACGCCGACACGGTCGCCGCCGCCATGCACGACGCGGGTGCCGGGAGCATCGGCGACTACGACTCGGCCGTCTTCCGCTCCGACGGCACGGGGTCCTTCCGTCCGCTGGCCGGCGCGAACCCCGCGATCGGCGAGGTCGGGTCGCTCGAGCACGTCGAGGAGACCCGGCTCGAGCTCGTGGCGCCCACCGCGGCGCGCGAGTCCGTCCGCGCCGCGCTGCTGGAGGCCCATCCCTACGAGGAGGTCTCGTACCTCCTGCTGCCCACGGCGCCCCGCCCGGGCGACCGGGGGAGCGGCCGCATCGGGGTGCTCCCGCAGCCCACGACGCTCGGTGACTTCGTCGAGCACGTGCACCGCACCCTGCCCGCGCACGGCAGCGCGACCCGCGTGGCCGGCGACCTCGGGCGCGCGGTGCGTACCGTCGCCCTCTGCGGCGGATCGGGCGACTTCCTGCTCCCCACCGCCGACGCGGCCGGCGCCGACGTCTACGTCACATCCGACCTCAAGCACCACCCCGTGAGCGAGCACCTCGAGCGGCCGGGAGCCTGTGCCGTGGTCGACGTGCCCCACTGGGCCGCGGAGTGGACCTGGCTGCCGGTGGCGGCGTCCGCGCTGCGGGACCGGCTGGGCGATACGGTTGACGTCCACGTGTCGACGCTCGTGACCGACCCCTGGTCGCACGCGCTGGCTCCCGCACCCAGGAGGACCCTCTGAAAGCCGAACCGTCCGCCCAGCAGACGCTGCTGGAGCTGCAGACCCAGGACTCCGCGCTCGCCCGTCTGCAGCACCGACGCGGCACCCTCCCCGAGATCGCCCGCATCGAGGAGCTGACGCAGGAGATCGCGCAGCTGCGCGGGCGCCAGATCGAGGTCGAGACGAAGGTCAGCGACCTCGCCCGCGTGCAGTCCAAGGCCGAGGCTGAGGTCGAGCAGGTCAAGGCGCGACGCACCCGCGACGAGGAGCGGCTCTCGTCCGGAGCGATCACCAACCCCAAGGACCTCGAGAACCTCCAGCACGAGCTGGGTGCGCTCGAGCGGCGCATCGCGACGCTCGAGGACGAGGAGCTCACCGTCATGGAGGACCTCGAGATCGCCGAGGCGGAGCTGCGTGCCGTCACCGCCGACCACGACGCCCTCGTCGCGGAGCTCGAGCACGTGACCGCGGCGCGTGACGCTGCCCTCGCCGCGATCGACGACGAGATCGCGGCGGTCCAGTCCGAGCGCGAGTCGACCGCCCCGGCGGTCCCGAAGGACCTCCTGGCGCTCTACGACAAGGTCCGGGCGCAGTACGGCGGGCTCGGCGCTGCCGCGCTGCGGGCGCGACGCTGCGAGGGCTGCCGCCTGGAGCTGAACGGCGCCGACCTGCGCGAGCTCGCCGCTCGCCCCGAGGACGACGTCCTGCGCTGCCCCGAGTGCAGCCGCATCCTCGTGCGGACGGCCGAGTCGGGACTGTGAGCACCGCCCGCGTCGTCGTCGAGGCCGACGGCGGGTCACGGGGCAACCCGGGACCCGCCTCGTACGGCGCCCTCGTGCGCGACGCGGAGAGCGGAGAGGTGCTCGCCACGCGGGGCGAGACGATCGGGACCGCCACCAACAACGTCGCCGAGTACCGCGGCCTCATCGCCGGCCTCGAGCTCGCCGCCGAGCACGCGCCAGGTGCCGACGTCGAGGTCCGCATGGACTCCAAGCTCGTCGTCGAGCAGATGGCCGGCCGGTGGAAGGTCAAGCACCCGTCGATGCAGCCGCTGGCTGCCCAGGCCCGCGAGCTCGCGGGATCGGTCACGGACTGGACGTGGGTGCCGCGCGAGCGCAACGCCGCCGCCGACGCGCTCGCCAACGAGGCCCTCGACGCCCAGGCCCGCACGGGTCAGCCGGCCGTCGTCGGCACCGGTGCTCGACAGGAGACCGGTGCGCCGAGACCCGCCGACGACGTGACGGCACCGGTCGACGCGCCCGCGGCAGCCGGCAAGGACACCAACCCGCTCCTCGGCTGGCGCGGCGACGTGCACGGACGGCCGACCACGCTGGTGCTGCTGCGGCACGGCGTCACGGCCCACACCCAGCGCAAGCTGTTCTGCGGTCGCGGCGGCTCCGATCCCGGGCTCGTCGCCGAGGGCGAGGCGCAGGCCGCCCGCGCGGCGGCCTGGATCGCGCGGCACCACGACGTCGACGCCATCGTCGCCTCCCCGCTGCGTCGCACCCGGGAGACGGCCGGCTTCGTCGCCCGGGAGACCGGGCTGGAGGTCTCGGTCGACGACGGTGTCGAGGAGGCCGCGTTCGGCGACTGGGACGGCCACGGCTTCGGCGACATCATGCAGCGTTGGCCCGAGGAGATGTCCGCCTGGCTCGCCTCGACCGCGGTCGCCCCACCCGGTGGCGAGTCCTTCGACGAGGTGCAGGAGCGGGTCAGGGAGGCACTCGACCGGATCCTTGCCCAGCACGCAGGGGAGACCGTCGTGGTGGTCAGCCACGTCACCCCCATCAAGCTGATGACGCGCCTCGCGCTCGACGGACCGATGTCGATCATCCACCGCATGGAGCTCGCGCCCGCCAGCATCACCACGATCGCCTGGTGGCCCGACGGCACGCCGTCGCTGCGCGGGTTCTCGGTCGTCCCCGAGTAGCCCGCCAGCCCAGAGAGTCGGGCCCAGACGGGTCAGTGCGTGCCGGTGGTGACGACGTCGAGGCGCGTGCCGTCCTGCTCGACCGTCCAGCCGAGGCCGCGCCAGGCCTCGACGAGCTCGTCGACGGTCGCGGGCTGCGCCCCGTCGAGGAGCAGGGCGCGGACCAGCCGTCCCTTGGTCGCCTTGTTGAAGTGGCTGACGACGGTGCGTCGGCCGTCCTGCTCGTGCAGCACCCGCACGGTGGCGGTGCGCGGCGCCAGGTCGGCGGACGGCTTGCCGAGGTTCACGTACGCACCGGACCGCAGGTCGACGAGGAGCCCACCGTCGGCGGCCTCGTCGAGTGCGTCGGGCAGCACGGGTCGCCACCGCCCCGCGACGGGGCCGAGGCGCGGCAGGGTGACCGTGCCGGACAGCCGGTACGCCGGGATCAGGTCACCGACGCGGACCAGCCCGAAGAGGGCGCTCGCCACGGCGACGGACGCGTCGGCGCGGGCCGTCGCGTCGGCGTCGAGCGAGGCGAGGTCGAGCTCGCCGAACAGCACTCCCGTGTACACGGAGCCGGCGGGCGCGCAGGGCGCCTCGAAGAGCCGGGCGTCGGTCTCGATCGCGTCGGCCTGCGTCGGCCCGAGGCCCAGCACCTCGGCCGCGCGCCGCGTCCCGGCCAGTCGCACGAGCGCACGGGCCACCTGGTCGCGCACCCGGTGCAGCCGGGGGAACGACAACGCGTCGAGGTCGAGCGCTGGTCCGTCGGTCGGTGCGGTCTTGCCCTCGGAGGGCGGGAGCAGGATCAGCACCCGCCGAGCCTACCGAGGGCGCGTCGAGCCGCGGCGCCGCCCGTCCCCGCAGGGACGCGACGGCGCCGGGCACGGTCGCTCCGGCGGGTCAGCGCAGGCCCTCGATGATGAGCAGCACGCCGAAGATCGCGAACGCCGCCGAGGCGCCGATCTTGATGACCTTCTCGGGCAGGTGCTTGCCGAGGACGGCGCCCACGACGATCGCGAGGGCGTCGGCGGCGACCATGCCGACGGTGCTGCCGATCCACGTGCCGAGCCAGTTCTCGCGGACGGCGAGCGTGATCGTCGCGAGCATCGTCTTGTCACCGAGCTCGGCGAGGAAGAACGCCAGGCCGACGGCCAGCAGCGCCGACCCCGTGGCCTTCTTCGCCTTCTCGGCCTCGTCGTCGGTCAGCTCGTCGCCGCGCAGCGTCCAGGCCGCGAAGCCGAGGAACGCGATACCGGCCGCGATCGCGATGGGTCCCTGGTACTGCTCGAAGCTCGAGCCGATCGCGTAGCCGATGCCGACCGACGCGAGGTGGACGATCGCCGTCGCCAGGGTGATGCCGAGCAGCACGTCGCGTGCGCGGTACCGGGTGGCGAACGTCATCGCCATCAGCTGGCTCTTGTCGCCGAGCTCGGCGACGAAGATGACAGCCGTGCTGAGCCACAGGGCCTCGAACATGGGTTTCTCCTCGTCCGGACCAGGACGAGGAGCCATGATCGACGAGCCTCGACCCGGACCGTCGTGTGTGTACGACATTCGGGTCGAAAGTCTCGTCCGCCGGACCGTTCGCACGGCCCTGGCCCGCTGCACCGGAGGCGGGGCCCGAGGGCCCGGCATCAGTATGTCGACGCAGCGATTGGGGACTACTCCCTTTCGCGACCCTCACCCTAGGGCATCGAGGATGCGCAGCGCATCGTGACGTCGGTCCCACGGGACGACGAGGTGGTCGTGGTGGAAGCCGGCGACGACGTTGCAGGCGATCTGCTCGGCTGCGAGGGCGGTGGAGATCGAGCTGGTGAGCCCGACGGCGTCGAGCGCCGACACCACGGCCAGCGTGATCCATGCGCCCACGAACTCGTACACGAGCCCGTCCTCCTCAGCCTCGACCTGCTCGACCACGACCGTGAGCCCCTCCCGCTCGCGCACCGTGGCGAGTGCCGTCGACGTGTCGAAGCCGGGCGCGACGATCGCGTAGACCACCGGCTCCGGGTGCAGGCGCGGGCGCAGCTCGCCGACCGCCGACGTCGTCCGTGCCTCGTCCTCGAGCTCCACGCGCCCAGCGTAGACGTGTGCGGGGTCCGGGTCGGGTCACGTGCGGCCTAGACTGGACGACGAACGAGGCGGCCGGGCGGCCGCGGCGGGCTCCGGCCCGTCGAGGAAAGTCCGGACTCCACAGAGCACGGTGGTGGCCAACAGCCACCCACGGCGACGTGCGGGACAGTGCCACAGAGAACAGACCGCCAGCGGCCCCGCGACCTTCGGGTCACGGGGTGCGGGCAAGGGTGAAACGGTGAGGTAAGAGCTCACCAGCGGCGTCGGTGACGGCGTCGGCTCGGTAAACCCCACCGGGAGCAAGACCAAGAGGGCGCTCCGGCGCCTGCGCTGACGGGCTGCTCGTCCGACGTCAGCGGGTAGGTCGCTCGAGGCGCGCAGCAATGCGTGACCCAGATGGATGGTCGCCCCCCGGCCCTCGGGCCGGGGACAGAATCCGGCTTACAGGCCGCCTCGTTCCCTCTCCTCCGCGCCTGCGGCTCCTGCCGTCGGGTCAGGGGAGGGTGAGGATCTCCGCGCCGTCGGGGGTGACGAGCAGGGTGTGCTCGAACTGCGCGGTGCGCGAGCCGTCGCGCGTGACGGCCGTCCAGCCGTCGTCCCACAGGTCCCACTCGATGGTGCCGAGGGTCAGCATCGGCTCGATGGTGAACGTCATGCCCACCTCGATGAGGGTGTCCGCGGCAGGGTCGTCATAGTGCGGGACGATCAGGCCGTCGTGGAACGCCGGGCCCACGCCGTGGCCGGTGAAGTCGCGCACGACGCCGTAGCCGAACCGCTTGGCGTACGCCTCGATCACGGCGCCGATCACGTTGATGCGCCGGCCGGGCTTCACCGCCCGGATCGCCCGGTGCGTGGCCTCGCGGGTGCGTTCGACGAGCAGCCGCGACTCCTCGTCGACGTCGCCCACGAGGTAGGTCTTGTTGGTGTCGCCGTGCACGCCGTCGACGTAGGCCGTGATGTCGATGTTGACGATGTCGCCGTCCTCCAGCGGACGGTCGTCGGGGATCCCGTGGCAGATCACCTCGTTGACGCTGCTGCAGAGCGACTTCGGGTAGCCGCGGTAGCCGAGCGTGGACGGGTAGGCGCCGTGGTCGAGCAGGAAGGTGTGGCCGACCCGGTCGAGCTCGTCGGTGGTGACGCCCGGCGCGATGGCCGCCTCGACGGCGTCGAGCGCCTGCGCGGCGACCCGGCCCGCCACGCGCATCCGCTCGATGGTGTCAGCATCGCGCACCAGCGGTCCGCGGTAGGGCAGCGGCGCGGCCTGGCCGACGTACTCGGGACGCTCGATGGTCGACGGGACGTGACGCAGGGGAGAGACGTGGCCGGGGCTGAGGAGAGGCACGCAGGCATGCTACGAGGGCAGCCGAAGCCGGCCCGGGTGAGGGGCGGCGGCGCTCGCGGTGCGGCAGGATGGCGTCATGAGCGCCGACGCCCCCGCCTTCTACTTCTGCCTGAAGCACCACACCGTCGAGGGGGAGGACGGCTGCAAGGCCTCCGACCGTCTCGGCCCGTACCCGACGCAGGCTGCCGCCGAGCACGCCCTGGAGACGGTGCAGGAGCGGAACGAGTCGTGGGACAACGACCCGAACTGGAACGACGACGCGCCTCGCCCGTGAGGCGCACCCGACGCGAGCGGGAGCGGTCCGGCCCGTGGATCGGGGTCGGCGGTCTCGTGGTCATGCTCTGGCTCGTCGCCTCCACGGTCCTCTACGCGCCCTGGTGGGGCATCGTGCTGCACCTGCTCGTGCTCGCGTGCTTCGTGCCCGTCCTGCGCCGCCGCATCGCCACACGCCCCGCCGACGCCCCGTGGGTGCCGGTCTACGCCCTCGCGGCCTGGGGCGCCCTCAACGCGGTGGGCGTCCTCGCCTGGGGCTGGCAGGTCTGACCGTTGACGTGGGGCCCCACGCAAACACGCAGATCGGGCGCACGGTTGCGTGGGGGAGAGCCGGTTCACGTGGGGCCCCACGTCAACAGGCCCCCACGTCAGGCGTCGAAGGAGTGCTCCGGAGCGGGGAAGGTGCCGGACGCGACGTCGGCGGCGAACTCCTGCGCCGCGCCCAGGATGATGCCGTGCAGGTCGGCGTACCGCTTGACGAAGCGGGGCGCCTTGCCCGTCCGCAGGCCGAGCATGTCCTGCCAGACCAGCACCTGGGCGTCGCAGCTGGGACCTGCGCCGATCCCGATGGTCGGGATGTGCAGCCGCTCGGTGATCTGCGCCGCGATGGGCGCCGGCACCATCTCCATGACGACGGACGACGCGCCGGCCTCCTGCACCGCGAGAGCGTCCTCCATCAGCCGTGACGCCGCGTCGCCGCGACCCTGCACCCGGTAGCCGCCCAGGGCGTGCTCGGCCTGCGGGGTGAAGCCGATGTGGGCCATCACGGGCACCGCGCCCTTCGTGAGCAGCTCGATCTGCGGCGCCATCTCGGCACCGCCCTCGAGCTTGACGACGTGCGCCTCGCCCTCCTTCATGAACCGCACCGCCGTGTCGTACGCCTGCTCGGGGGAGCGTTGGTAGGAGCCGAACGGCAGATCGGCCACCACGAGGGCGCGACGGGCGGTGCGGGTGACGGCCTTGACCAGGGGCAGCAGCTCGTCGACCGTCACCGGCAGCGACGACGCGTAGCCGAAGACGTTGTTCGCGGCGGAGTCGCCGATGAACAGCACGGGCACGCCTGCCTCGTCGAACGTCGCGGCCGTGTACTGGTCGTACGTCGTGAGCATGACCCACTTGTGGCCCTGCTCCTTCCACTGCTGCAGGTGGTGGGTGCGCACGCGGCGGATCGCGGGGTCGGTCGTCGGGCCGGTGGCGGCAGTGCCGACGGACGTCGACGCGGCCGCGGGGCCGCCGCCGTAGGGGGCCGGCTCCTCGGCCGACGTGCTCGCGCCGGTCGCGGGGGCAGGGGTGGGTTCAGACATGGTGGTTCCCTTCCTTCTCGCAGCCCCTCGGTGGGGGTCCACGGACGAGCTCCATCCTGCCGCATCGGCGACGGTTGTCACCTCGTTGTGCGTCAGGTCACGACCCGTCAGGAGTCGAGCGACTCGCGCCACCCGTTGGTGATCGGCACGCGCCGGTCGCGGCCGAAGTTGCGACGGCTGATCTTCGGACCCGGCGGGTACTGGCGGCGCTTGTACTCGGCCTTGTCGACCAGCGTCACGACCCGCTCCACCAGCGCGGGGTCGAAGCCCTCGGCCACCACGGCCGCGGCGCCCAGGTCGCGCTCGACGTAGGCGTCGAGGACGGCGTCGAGCAGGTCGTAGGACGGCAGGGAGTCGGAGTCGAGCTGGCCGGGCCGCAGCTCGGCCGACGGCTCCTTCTCGATCGCGTTCTC
Organism: Aeromicrobium sp. EU05-FHT14F07; assembly: GCF_058790455.1. Classification (NCBI taxonomy): domain Bacteria; kingdom Bacillati; phylum Actinomycetota; class Actinomycetes; order Propionibacteriales; family Nocardioidaceae; genus Aeromicrobium; species Aeromicrobium sp. EU05-FHT14F07. The sequence goes on along the minus strand of NZ_JBYTCR010000016.1, from coordinate 52,590 downwards.
GGGGATGGGCGGCTGCTCGCCGCGCTCCTCGGCCCAGCGGTTGCGCCAGCGCGAGACCTCCCAGACCAGCGTCTTCGGCAGGTCCTTGATGGGCGCGTAGGCCCCGACCGCGTCGCCGTAAATGGTCGAGTAGCCGGTGGCCAGCTCGGACTTGTTGCCGCAGGCCAGCACCAGGTGGCCGTGCTGGTTCGACAGGCCCATCCAGATCACGGCGCGGATGCGAGCCTGCAGGTTCTCCTCGGCGATGCCGTCGAGGTGCAGCCCCTCCTGGCCCAAGGTCGACTGGAACGCGTCGAAGATCGGGGCGATGGGGACGGTGTCGAGCTGCAGCCCGGTGCGTCGAGCCAGCTCGGCGGCGTCGCTGCGGCTGTGGTCGGTCGACCACGCGCTCGGGTTCGACACGCCGAACACGTTCTCCGCGCCCAGCGCGTCGACGGCGATCGCGCCGACCAGGGTCGAGTCGATGCCACCGGACAGGCCCAGCAGCACCGAGCGACCGCCGTTCTTGTGCACGTAGTCGCGCAGTCCGAGAACGATCGCCCAGTAGCGCTCGCCGAGGTCGTCCCAGCGCTCGGCGACGCGAGGCTCGAGCGGCTCGTACGGGGCCAGCGGCTCGGACGAGACGATCGTGCGCTCGACCCGCAGCCCGGCGAAGCGGGCGTCGGGGTCGGGCATCGGAGCCGTCGCCGCGGGCAGGTCGAGGTCGACGACCAGCAGCTCGGGCTCGAACTGCGCCGCGCGGGCGACGAGGTCGCCCGCGGCGTCGACCACGAGGGAGTCGCCGTCGAAGACCAGCTCGTCCTGGCCGCCGACGAGGTTGACGTAGGCCAGGGCGCAGCTGCCCTCCCGGGCGCGTCGTGCGCACAGCTCGAGCCGGGTGTCGTCCTTCGCGGCCTCGTAGGGGGAGCCGTTGATCACGACGAGGAGTCCCGCCTCCGCGGCGTCGGCGGCGGCGGAGGGACCGTCCTGCCAGATGTCCTCGCAGATGGCGATGGCCACGTCGACGCCGTGCACCTGCACGACCTGCGTCTCGTCGCCTGCGACGAAGTGACGGAACTCGTCGAACACGCCGTAGTTCGGGAGGTGGTGCTTGTCGTAGCGGGTGACGACGCAGCCACCGGTGATCACCGACGCGGAGTTCGTGGGTGCGTTCTTCGGCACCCCGAGCCGATCGGTGTCGATGTGGTCCTTCGCGGTGTCGAGGTGCCCGACGACCACGACGAGGTCTCCCAGCCCCTCGTCGGCGAGCCGGGTGGCCAGCGCCGGCACGTGGGCGCGGGTGCCCTCGATGAAGCTGAGGCGGTAGGCGAGGTCCTCCACCGGGTAGCCGTTGAGCACCATCTCCGGCAGCACCAGCAGGTGAGCACCCGCCTGCGCCGCCTCGTGCGCGGCCGCGACGACGAGCTCGACGTTCCCGTCGAGGTCGCCGAGACGAGGGTTGACCTGAGCGAGGGCGAGTCGGAGCTGAGGCACGTGATCAGCCTAGGGCGTGGGGCGTGCCGCATCATGTCGTCATGGCCAGGACCTGCCCGTGCGGCACCGGCGCACCCTTCGACCGCTGCTGCGGCCCGTACCTCGACGGGCAGCCCGCCCCGACCGCGGAGCGGCTCATGCGGTCGCGGTACACCGCCTACGTCCGTGGCGACGGCGGGCACCTGCTGCGCACCTGGCACCCGACCACCCGGCCGGCGCGCATCGACCACGACCCGGGCCTCGAGTGGCTCGGCCTCGAGGTGCTGCGCACCGAGGCCGGTGACGTCGGCGACGCGTTCGGCGTGGTCGAGTTCCGGGCCGTCTACGTCGACGACGAACCGGGTGTCCTGCACGAGGTGAGCCGCTTCGCGCGCACCGACGAGGGGTGGCAGTACGTCCGTGGTCGCATGGTCGAGGACGGCCCGCCGGGGATCCCCTGAGCCGCCTCGACCACGAAACATCGCCGTAACACGACCCGTGCGAGACTCAGGCCATGGGTAAGCAGGAAGACTTCGTCCTCCGGGCGCTCGAGGAGCGTGACGTCCGGTTCGTGCGGCTGTGGTTCACCGACGTGCTCGGCTCGTTGAAGTCGGTCGCCATCGCGCCGGCCGAGCTGGAGGGGGCCTTCAGCGAGGGCATCGGCTTCGACGGCTCGGCGATCCAGGGGTTCGCCCGCGTGCACGAGGCCGACATGCTGCTCAAGCCCGACCCGTCGACCTTCCAGATCCTGCCCTGGCGCGGCGAGGCGCCCGCGACGGCCCGCATGTTCTGCGACATCGCGATGCCCGACGGGTCGCCGTCGTTCGCCGACCCGCGGCACGTGCTGAAGCGGACGCTGGGCAAGGCCGCCGAGGCCGGCTTCACCTTCTACACGCACCCGGAGATCGAGTTCTACGTCTTCCGCGGCAAGCCCGACGTGGGCGGCCGGCCGGTGCCGGTCGACGACTCCGGCTACTTCGACCACACGGCGCAGGGCGGCGGCCAGGACTTCCGTCGCGAGGTCATCACCATGCTCGAGAACATGGGCATCAGCGTCGAGTTCAGCCACCACGAGGGCGGACCGGGGCAGCAGGAGATCGACCTGCGCTACGCCGACGCCCTCTCCACGGCCGACAACGTGATGACGTTCCGCACCGTCGTCCGAGAGGTCGCGCTCAGCCAGGGCAAGTGGGCGTCGTTCATGCCCAAGCCGTTCACCGAGCACCCCGGGTCCGCGATGCACACGCACCTGTCGCTGTTCGAGGGCGACGAGAACGCCTTCTACGAGGCGGGCGCCGAGTACCAGCTCAGCGCCACCGGGCGCTCGTTCATCGCGGGCGTCCTGGAGCACACGGCGGAGATCACCGCCGTGACGAACCAGTGGGTCAACTCCTACAAGCGGCTCGCGAGCGGCTACGAGGCTCCCAACTACCTGAGCTGGGGCCACAACAACCGCTCCGCCCTCGTGCGGGTGCCGATGTACAAGCCGCACAAGAGCGGCTCGGCGCGCGTCGAGCACCGCGGCATCGACGCCGGCTGCAACCCCTACCTCACCTACGCGCTCGTCCTCGCCGCCGGCCTGAAGGGCATCGAGAACGGCTCGACCCTCCCGCCCGAGACGGAGGACAACGTCTGGTCGCTCACCGACCGCGAGCGCAAGACGATGGGCCTGACCCCCATGCCGCGCAACCTCGACGAGGCCATCCGCGAGATGGAGAGCAGCGAGCTCGTCGCCGAGACGCTGGGCGAGCACGTCTTCGACTTCTTCCTGCGCAACAAGCGCCAGGAGTGGGACGCCTACCGCTCCCAGGTCACCCAGTTCGAGATCGACCGGCTCCTGCCTGTTCTCTGAGCTCTCTCGGCGGGGCCGGCGGGTCGCGTTCGGCGGCTTCTCGTCGTGGCCTGCGGGTGCGCTGCCTGCGGGGGCTTGTCGTGCTGGTGCGCTGCCGCAGTTGGGCTGTGCTTGCTGGTGCGCTGCCGTAGGGGATCTGTCCTTGCTGGTGCGCAGCCTGCGGTGGTCTCGACCCACCACTGCGCTGCCTCGGCTTTCGCTGGGGGTGGTCTCAGAAAGGGGCCTCGACCGGGCGGCTGGGCCCGGAGTGGGCTGGGTCCTCGGGCTGTGGCCCGCGTGGGACGCAAGAATCTGCGTTCGTGCGCTGGGATTCGAAGGATGCTGCGTTTGCTACGGGATCCCGTCGTGAACGCAGAAGCGTTCGACGTGACTCGCGTGAATGCAGAATCTTGGGCGCCCTTTGGGTTGGGGTGACGAAGGATTCTTCCTTTTCGTGGAACGGTCCACGAGAAGGAAGAATCCTTCACACGTCTGGCCCCGCAGCGGTGGATCCGCCACCTGAACAGCGCTCAGAAGGTGGCAGATCCACCGCCGGCACGCGCGAACGCAGAATCTTGCGTCCCACGCGGGCCACAGCCCGAGAACCCAGACCACCTCGCGCCCAGCCGCCCGGTCGAGGCCCTTTCGGAGACCACACCCACGAGAAGCCGCACCCACGCAGCCCCACCCGACCACGAAGCCACACCGACGCAGCCCCACCCGAACGAGAAGCCACACCGACGCAGCCCCACCCGAACGAGAAGCCACGCCAGCGCACGCCCACACGAACGAGAAGCCACACCGGCGCACCCCCACCCGAGAAACGAGCCGACGCGACGTCACCAACCGGCACCGACGTCGCCTCGCCGCACCCCCGGTAGCCTGCGAGCGTGCCCCCCGAGTCTCCCGAGCTGGCCCTGGCGCGTCGTGGGTTCCGCGACGGGGCGGCGGCTGCGGCCCACCTCGCCCGGCTCGAGGGTGTCGACGACGCGTTGGTGGAGCAGGTGGCGTCGGTCGCGAGCCCCGACACGGCGCTCGCGTCGCTGGTGGCGATCGCGGAGTCGTGGGGTGTCGAGCGGCTGCTCGCGACCCTGCGGGGCGACGCGGAGCTGCGCCAGCGGCTGCTCATCGTGCTCGGCACCAGCGAGGCGCTCGGCGACTTCCTCGCCCGGCACCCGCAGCACGTCGAGGACCTCGCCGCCGACCGGCTGTCGCCCGTCCCGCTCGGCCTCGACGTCATGCGTCAGCAGCTCGGCGACGCCGCCGACGCCGACGCCTTGCGCGTCGCGTACCGCCGCAAGCTGCTGCACGTCGCCGCCCGCGACCTGACGGCGCTGACGACCTTCGAGGAGTCGTCGGCGGAGCTTGCCGACCTCGCCATGGCGACGCTCGGTGCCGCGCTCGACCTCGCGCGGTGCGAGGAGCCCGACGCCGACTGCGTGCGACTGGCCGTGATGGCGATGGGCAAGACCGGCGGTCGCGAGCTGAACTACGTCAGCGACGTCGACGTGATCTTCGTGCACGAGCCCGCCGACGGCGCCGACGAGCAGGCGGCCGGACGCATCGCGGCGCGGCTCGCGTCGGCCATGATGCGGCTGTGCTCCGACCACACCCGTGAGGGCACCATCTGGGAGGTCGACGCGAACCTGCGGCCCGAGGGCACCCAGGGCCCGCTCAGCCGGACGCTGCGCAGCCACGTCGCCTACTACGACCGGTGGGCGTCGACGTGGGAGTTCCAGGCGCTGCTGAAGGCGCGGTTCGCCGCGGGCGACGCGGAGCTCGGCCAGGCCTACCTCGACGCGCTGACGCCGAAGGTCTGGGAGGCCAGCACCCGTGAGAACTTCGTGCGCGACGTGCGTGCGATGCGCACGCGCGTCATCGAGAACATCCCGTCCCAGCAGCGCGAACGGCAGCTGAAGCTCGGGTCGGGCGGGCTGCGCGACGTCGAGTTCTCGGTGCAGCTGCTGCAGCTCGTGCACGGTCGCGGCGACGCGTCGCTGCGCAGCCCGACCACGCTGGAGGCGCTGCGCGAGCTCACCGAGGGCGGGTACGTCGGACGGCGTGACGGTGCCGCTCTGGAGGACGCCTACGAGTTCCTGCGCACCCTCGAGCACCGGATCCAGCTGTACCGTCTGCGGCGCAACCACGTGGTCCCCGACGACGAGGAGGACCTGCGACGCCTTGGCCGCTCGATGGGCTACCGGGCGAAGCCGGCCGAGGGTCTCGTCAAGGACTGGCAGGCGCACAAGCGGCTCGTGCGACGCCTGCACGAGAAGCTCTTCTACCAACCGCTCCTGGAGGCGGTCACCTCCCTGCCCGACGAGGGCCTGCGGCTCACGCCGGAGGCGGCGCAGGCCCGGCTCATGGCGCTCGGCTTCAAGGACCCGAAGGGCGCCCTCGCGCACATCCAGGCGCTCACGGCGGGCGTGTCCCGGCGGGCGGCGATCCAGCGCTCCCTGCTGCCGGCGATGCTGCAGTGGTTCGCCGAGTCGCCCGCGCCCGACGCCGGTCTGCTCGCGTTCCGGCGGATCAGCGAGTCGCTGGGGGAGTCGCACTGGTACCTGCGCAAGCTCCGCGACGAGGGCGAGGGGGCCGAGCAGCTCGCGGCAGTCGTCGGCTCGAGCCGCTACGTGTCCGACCTGGTCCAGCGTGCGCCCGACGCCGTCGCGCTGCTCGGTGACGACGCCGAGCTGGTGCCGCGCGACGCGGAGCGCCTGCGCGGGGAGATGCAGCTCGCAGCACGCCGCCACACCCGCCCCGACCAGGCGATCAAGGCGGTACGACGGGTCCGCCGGCGTGAGCTCTCGCGCATCGGCATCGCCGACGTCCTCGGCCGGCTCGACATCGACGAGGTCGGCACCGCGCTGTCCGACCTCACCGAGGCGACGCTCGGCGCCGCGCTCACCGCCTCGATCGGGGCCGTCGCCCGCCAGCGTGAGGAGGCCGGCAAGGAGCCGTTCCCGACCCGCATGGCCGTCGTCCTGATGGGCCGCCTCGGGGGGCGCGAGTCCGGGTACGGGTCCGACGCCGACGTCATGTTCGTGCACGAGCCGCTGCCCGGCGCCGACGACGGGGAGGCGTCGGCAGCCGCCACGGCCGTCGCCACGTCGCTGCGCACGACCCTCGGAGCTCCGGGCGACGACCCGGCCCTCGAGGTCGACGCCGAGCTGCGACCCGACGGCCGCAACGGGCCGCTCGTCCGCTCGTTCGCGGCCTACGCGTCCTACTACGAGAAGTACTCGGCGGTGTGGGAGGCCCAGGCCCTGCTGCGCGCCCGCGCCAGCGTCGGCGACCCGGACCTGTGCGCCCGGTTCGAGACGCTGGTCGACCCGCTGCGCTGGCCGGACGACGGCCTCTCGGACGCCCAGGTCCGCGAGATCCGGCGCATCAAGGCGCGCGTCGAGGCCGAGCGCCTGCCGCGGGGCGCCAACCCGAAGACGCACCTCAAGCTCGGCCGCGGCGGCATCGCCGACGTCGAGTGGACCGTGCAGCTCCTGCAGCTGCAGCACGCCCACGCCGTGCCCGGCCTGCGCACGACGTCGACCTGCGGCGCCCTCGCGGCGGCGGCCGATGCCGGCCTGGTCTCCGCGGACGACGCCGAGGTCCTGCAGCACGCGTGGCGGCTCGTGAGCCGGATCCGCAACGCCGTCGTGCTCATGCGCGGCAAGCCGGCGGAGTCGCTGGTGGAGCAGACCGAGGAAAGAGCGGGTGTCGCGCACCTGCTGGGGTACGGTCAGCAGCACAGCGAACGCATGGTCGACGACTACCTGCGCGCCACCCGGCACGCGAGGCAGGTCGTCGAACGCATCTTCTGGGAGTGAGCGCGATGACGTCGACCGGTTCGATCCTCCGCCACGGTCGACGTGCCTCGTCCCTCGTCACGAGCACGGTGCTGGCCGTCGGGCTGCTCGTCGCGGCCGGCCCTGCCTCGGCCGACGAGCCGAGCCCGACCGAGCCCACACCGACCGAGCCGACGCCGGCCACCGCGGTGCAGGTCGTCGAGCCGACCGCCGTCACCGGCACCGCGCGCTACGGCTCCACGCTGACCTCGACGACCGGCCGCTACGAGCCCGGGACCGCGCAGGTCACGCGCCAGTGGCTGCGCGACGGTGCGCCGATCCGCGGCGCGACAGGTGCCACGTACCGGCTCGTCGGGGCCGACGTGGGACGACGCGTCGCGGTCCGTGTGGTCGCCAGCGCCGACGGGCTCGAGCCGGCCACCACGACCACCGGTCCGACGGCCGCCGTCGCCACCGCACCACTCGTCGTACGGACGGCGCCGCGGATCTCCGGGACCCGACGCTACGGCCAGGTGCTCCAGGCCTCGGCCGGGCGCTGGAGCAGCAGCGGTCTCACCAAGCGCTACCAGTGGTACCGCGACCGCACCGTGATCCGGGGCGCCACGCAGCGTCGGTACGCCATCGCGCCGGCCGACGTCGGCCACCGGCTCCGCGTGCGGGTGACCGTCTCGAAGGCCTACCACCGCACCGCCTCGGCGACCGCCGTCACCGCGCCCGTGCGGCACCGTCGCGACGCGCGACGCACCCTCACCTACTCCGTCCGCTCCGACGGTGCGCGGGGCAGCCTCGCCACGTTCCGTCGCCAGGCGGCGGAGACGCTGGCCGACGCCCGCGGATGGCCCGGGGCCGGCGTCCGGTTCCGCGAGGTGCGCTCGGGCGGCGACTTCACGCTCGTGCTCGCGCGGGCCTCGCGCCTCACGTCCTACTCGACGCAGTGCAGCGTGCTCTACAGCTGCCGGGTGGGTCGGTACGTGATCATCAACGAGGACCGGTGGGTCCACACCACCCGGGTGTGGCGCTCGGCCCGGGCCTCGGTGCGCGACTACCGCCACATGGTCGTCAACCACGAGGTCGGCCACTTCCTCGGGCGCGGCCACGTGGGCTGCCCCGGCCAGGGCCAGGCGGCGCCGATCATGCAGCAGCAGTCCAAGGGCCTCCACGGGTGCCGGGCCAACCCCTGGCCTCGACGCGACGAGCTCTGAGCCCGTCGCCCCACTCAACCGGCCCCGTTCAACCGGGCCCGTTCAACCGGCCCCGCTCAACCGGCATCGCGCAGCAGGTGCTCGCGCTCGGTCTGGTTCAGGCCACCCCACACGCCGAACGGCTCACGCACCGTGAGCGCGTGGTCGAGGCACTCGGCCACCACCGGGCAGCGGGCGCACAACGCCTTCGCCACCGCCTCGCGGCTGCGTCGTCGCGGACCACGTTCTGTCTCCGGGGAGAAGAACGTCTCCGGGTCCACACCGCGACACGCGCCGCGGTGCTGCCACTCGTAGGACTCCTGGATCGGGTCCGGGAGTCGGCTGGTGCTCGCCATGGCCCCTCCTGTTCGACGTGACGGACGATCCCGTCACCAGGAGTTCGTCGCCACGCCGCCCGTGGATGGGTCGCCTGCGTCACACGGGCCCCACGGGGCACGGGTCAGGCGGGTCGCTCCATGCGCAGCTGGAACACGTCGATGTAGCCGACGCCGAAGCCGGCCTCGCAGTAGGCGAGGTAGAACTCCCAGAGCCGCCGGAAGGTCTCGTCGAAGCCGAAGGTCGCGATCTCGTCCCAGTTCGACAGGAAGCGCTCGCGCCACAGGCGCAGGGTGAGCGCGTAGTCCTGTCCGAGGCTGCGGCGGTCGGTCACGGCGAGCCCGCGGGTGTGCGCGGCGAGGGTCTCGTCGATCGCCTCGAGCGACGGGATCAGACCGCCGGGGAAGATGTACTTCTGGATCCACCCGTAGGAGTTGCGCGTCGTGAGGTAGCGGTGGTGCGCCATCGTGATGGCCTGGATCGACACCCGGCCGCCAGGAGCCAGGACCTCGTCGATCTTGGCGAAGTACGTCGGCCAGTACTCCTCGCCGACGGCCTCGATCATCTCGCAGCTCACGACGGCGTCGAACTCGCCGGTGACGTCGCGGTAGTCCTGCAGGCGCAGCTCGACGCGGTCGGCGACGCCTGCGGCCTCGAACCGCTCCTGGGCCAGGGCGGCCTGCTCGGCGGAGATGGTGATCGTGACGACCTGGGCGCCGCGCTGCGCGGCGCGGATCGCGAGCGAGCCCCACCCGCTGCCGATCTCGAGCACCCGCGTGCCCTCGGTGACGCCTGCCTGGTCCAGGATGCCGTCGAGCTTGCGGTGCTGCGCCTGCTCGAGCGTCTCCTCCGGCGAGGCGAACCAGGCCGACGAGTACGTCATCGTCGGGTCGAGGAAGCGCTCGAAGAGGTCGTTGGACAGGTCGTAGTGCCGCTCGATGTTCGAGCGCGACCCTTCCTTGGTGTTCCGCTCGTGCTGGGGGAGCTGGCGGTCGACGAGGCCACGCAGCTTCTGCAGCGAGGGGGGCACGATGGTCGTCAGCCGCTCCGCGAAGGGCGTGAGCAGGTCGGCCAGGTCGGTGCCCGGTCCGGCGGTCCAGTCGCCGGCCATGTAGGCCTCGCCGAAACCGATCTTGGTGTCGTGCCCGAGCCGGCTGAAGAACGCGGCCGGACGCCGCACCTCCATCTCGGGGGTGCCGGGCCCGCCAGCCCCCCACACGGTGCCGTCGGGGAACGTCAGGCGCACGGGCGTGCGCGAGACGGCCGGCCGCAGGATCGCCTTGGCGACGCGTGCCTTGAACGGGGTGCGCGGGGTCTGCGCGATGCCGGGCCAGCGGGTGGCGAGTACGTCGGTCATCGGGTCGTGCCTTCCTGGGGTTCGTGGTGCGGTCGCGGGACGACCGGGAGTCGGCGCAGCCAGAGCCACACACCATGGATTCGGATCAGCAGGCTGGTCCGATGGGTCATGAGGGGCATCGTCACGAGGAGCCGCACGAGTCGACGGCGTGTGGCGGGCAGCGGCCGGCCGCGGAACGTCGCCGTGAACACGGCCTCGTCGGTACGGGAGGCGGGGGAGCCCTCGTCCGAGGGCGACTGGCGCAGCACCACCGTGCTGGCGACCGCGTCGGGCTGCAGCCGGAACTGCAGGTCGTAGCGGCCGGCCACGGTGAAGAACGGCGAGACGTAGAACGCCTTGTCGGTGGAGGTGCGGCCCTGGTCGTCGGGCTGCAGCAGGTAGGCGTGCCGCTCGCCGTAGGTGTTGTGCACCTCCGCGACGATCGCCTCGGTGCGCTCGCCGTCGAGGATCCAGAACACCGAGAGCGGGTCGAACACGTGGCCCAGGGTGCGGGCGTTGGCGAGCATGACGATCCGGCGGCCGGTGACGTCGAGTCCCTGCGCCCGGCAGAACGTCTCGACGTTCTCGCGCAGCGAGCGGTCGGGGTCACCGATGTGGTCGGCGGCGCGGAACGTCGAGAACGGACGGAGCCAGCGAGGCATCCGCGGGAGGTCGTCGACGTCGACGAGCCACTGGTAGACGCGGTAGCGGAAGCGGTGTCGCAGCGGCACGCGTCGGGTGTGGGCGACGGACCCGACCACGAGCGCGGGCAGGACCGGCAGCCGACGCTGCCCCTCCTCGCCGGCGACGCTGCGCTCGACGTCGGCGGCGGTCACCAGGTCGCTCCGAGGGAGCGGGCGGCCTCGACGCCGGAACGGCAGCCGTCCTCGTGGAACCCCCAGCCGTGGTAGGCGCCGGCGAACGCGGTGCGGCCGTCCGACAGGGCGGGCAGCTCACGCTGGGCCGCCACGGACGCGGGCGTGTACACCGGGTGCGTGTACTGCATCGTGGCGAGCACCGTGGTCGGGTCGACACGGTCGCTCGAGTTCAGGCTCACGAGGTACGGCCGGCTGCTCTCGATGCCCTGCAGGAGGTTCATCCAGTAGGTGACGTCGGTGGCCTCGCCGCGACCGCGGCAGGAGTCCATGCGGTAGTTCCACGACGCGCGGGCGCCCTCGGCGTCGGGCAGCACGCTCGCGTCCTGGTGCAGGACGGTCTCGTTGCGCGAGTACTCGAACGCGCCCAGCACGCGACGCTCGTCGTCGGTGGCGTCGGTCAGCAGCGCGAGGGCGTCGTCGGCGTGCGTCGCGATCACGACCGAGTCGACGACGTGCTCCTGCCCGGCTGCGTCGAGCACGACCACGCCGTCGGGCTTGCGCGAGACGGCGCGGACCCCGGTGGAGACGCGGACGTCGCCGATCGCGTCGACCACCTTGCGCGTGTAGGCGTTCGAGCCGCCCTGCACGGTGAACCACTGCGGCGAGCCGCTGACGGACAGGAAGCCGTGGTGGCGTAGGAACGCGAACAGGTAGCGCGCCGGGTACTGCAGCGCGGTGTCCTGGCCGGAGGACCAGACGCACGCCACCACGGGGATCGCGTAGTGGGCGACGAAGTGGTCGGAGAAGCCGTGCAGACGCAGGAAGTCGCCGTACGTCTGCGGCTCGGCGTCGTCGGGCTCGCTCTCGAGCAGGGCCAGCGCGGCGCGCTGGAAGCGCTTCACCGACGTGAGGAGCCGCAGGTAGGTCGGGTCGACGATCCGGCGACGCTGCGCGAACAGCCCGGGGAGCTTGCGCCCGCCGGCGTACTCGAGGCCGCACCCGTCGCAGTGGATGCTCATCGACATCTCGGTGGGGTGCACGGCGACGTCAAGCTCGGCGAACAGCCGACGCAGCAGCGGGTAGGTCCGGTCGTTGTGCACGATGAAGCCGCTGTCGACGTGGTGCGTCGTCCCGTCAGCCTCGACGTCGTGCGTGTGGGCGTGGCCGCCGATGCGGTCGTCGGACTCGAAGAGCGTGACGTCGTGGGTGGTGCGCAGCACGTAGGCGGCGGTCAGGCCGGAGACGCCGGACCCGATGACGGCGGCCCGGGGGCGGGTGCTGCCGGTCGCGGACGTCGAAGAGGTGGTCATGTGAGGGATTCGCCCTCACCGGTCCTGCGGATGGGTCGGTGTGACGCGGTCGGTCGGGTCGGGGTCCTCGCCGGCGCGCTTGCTGGCCTCGGTGATCTCGAACAGCTCCGTGCCGAACGCGCCCAGCTCCGTCGTGACCCGGCGGGCGGTGTCGAAGAGGATCGCGCTGATCCGACCGCCGGTCGTGATCGCAGCCTCCACGCCCTGCTGGACCGCGTCCTTGGCGATCTCTCGGCGGCTCAGCGCCATGGCCGTCTCCTCGGTGGTCGTGCGGTCGGTCGGCAGGCACCATTGTGGCGCACCACCCGTCGCCTGCACGCCGACGCCCCGGGGGTGGACCGGGGCGTCGGCGTGGTCGTGCTGGTGCAGGCTCGGGTCAGGCGGCGACGTTCTCGCGCTCGGCCTGCGCGGCGGCCGCGGCCTCGCGCTTGGCGCGACGCAGGGCCTTGGACTCCGGGCTCTTGCCCTGCTTGTAGGGGTCGTCGGGCTTGCGCGAGTAGGCCGCCAGCTGACGGGCGACGCTCGCCAGCTGCTTGCTGAGCCGGCCGCTGTTGTACTGCAGGCCGTGGCGCTCGCAGATCGCGCGGATCTCCTGGGCGACCTCCGGGTAGCGGCGAGCCGGGATGTCCGGGAACAGGTGGTGCTCGATCTGGTGGCTCAGGTTGCCGCTGAGCACGTGGAACGTGCGGCTGCCGCTGATGTTCGCCGACCCGAGCAGCTGGCGCAGGTACCACTGGCCCCGCGACTCGTTCTCCGCGTCCTCCTCGGCGAAGGTCTGCACCTCGGCCGGGAAGTGCCCGCAGAAGATGATGAGGAACGTCCAGATGTTCCGGATCAGGTTGGCCACGAAGTTCGCGCCCATGACCGCCAGCGGGGCCCACCAGCCGACGAACGGCACGAGGGCGAGCGCGAGGGCCGGGTAGGCGACGTAGTCCTTCACGACCTGGCGGCGGGCCTTGCGGGCCGCGCGGCTCTTGCGGTCGCGGAACTCCTTCTTGCTCATCTTGCCGCCGAGGTACTCGTCGAGCTCGAGGCCGTGGTACATCACGCCCCACTCGAAGAACAGCATCAGCGCGAACGCGAGCGGCAGGTTGAACCGGTGGTTCGGGTACCAGGGTTGGTCGTCGTCGATCCGCAGCAGGCCGTAGCCGATGTCGCGGTCCTTGCCGTGGATGTTCGTGTACGTGTGGTGGATGTAGTTGTGGCCGTGCTTCCAGTCCTGCGCGGGGGCCACGTTGTCCCACTCGTAGCGCTTGCCGTCGACCAGCGGGTCGTTCATCCAGTCGTACTGGCCGTGCATGACGTTGTGGCCGATCTCCATGTTCTCGAGGATCTTGGAGAGACCGAGGAACACGATGCCGGCGACGAACGTCGGCCAGAAGAACGGCGTGAGGATGCCGATGCGTCCGAGCACCTCGCACACCTGCTGCACGCGGATGACGCGGCGGATGTAGTCGGCGTCGGCCTGGCCGAGCGAGTCGAGCGTCTTCTGGCGGATGCCGTCGAGCTCCTCGCCGAAGCGCTCGAGCTCCTCGTAGCTCATGTACTCGAGCCCGATGGTCGACTGCTTGGTGCGGTCGGCGCCGACGAGCGGTGCGGGCGCCTCGTTGTGGTCCGACGCGCTGTACGGCGCGATGGGGGTGCGCTTGCGAGACATGGAACTCCCTCTTCCTAGAGTGCGACGCTGACGTCGCCGACAGGGACCTGGACGCAGACCTTGATGGTCTCGTCGGTGTTGGCGCCGACCTCGCCGGTGACGACGTGGCGGACGGCGCCGCTGAGCTTCTTCACGGCACACGTGTTGCAGACGCCCATCCGGCAGCCGTACTCGGGCGCGAGGCCGGCGGCCTCGGCCTGCTCGAGGATGGTGGCGCCGGAGTTCTCGGCGGTCGTGCCCGAGGCGTCGAAGCTGAGGGTGCCCGTGGCGTCGGCGGCCGCGAGGTCGACGGAGGGCACCTTGAAGTACTCGGTGCGGAGCTGCTCGGCCGCGCCACGCTCGGCGTAGACGTCGCGGACCGCGGCGATGAGGCCGGCCGGGCCGCAGCACCAGGTGGGGGAGGACGTCGGGTTGACCCCGAGCCGGTCGAGGTGGTCGGCGGTGAAGCGGCCCTCGAGCGGGGCGCCCACCTCGGGCTCGCGCGTGTAGACGCGGTGGACGACGGCACCCGGCAGCTCGTCGGCGAGCCGGTCGAGCTCGGGCGTGAACATCTCGTCCTCGCGGGAGCGAGCGTAGTGCAGGAACGTGACGCGTCCGCGGTGGCCACGGTCGCGCAGCGTGCGCGCCATCGACATGACCGGCGTGATGCCGGAGCCGCCGCTGAACAGCACGAGGTCGTCGGGCACGTCGTCCGGGAGCACGAACTCGCCCTCGGCCTGGGAGAGGTAGACGATGGTGCGCGGCTGGAGCTCACGGTGCAGGAACTGGGAGACGTAGCCGTCGGGGTGGGCCTTGACCGAGACGCTGAAGGTGCCGTCGCGCAGGGCGCGGGAGCTGGACACCGAGAACACGCGCACCTTGCGGGTGCCGTCGACCTCGATGCCGAACTGGACGTGCTGGCCGGGGACGAAGCCCCTCCACGCGCCGTTGGGTCGCAGGACGACCGTGCTGGCGGCACCCGTCTCGCGGCGCACCTCGACGACGCGGGCGCGGACGGCCTCGACGGTGAGCATGGGATGCAGCTGGTCGAGGTAGTGGTCGACCGAGTGGGGCGAGGTCAGGGACGCGACGGCTCGCGACGACAGTGCGGTGCGGACCAGGCCCATCGCGTGTCTCCTTCGGTCGTCCAGTGCTTCAGTGCACGAGCGTACACTCAAAGTGTGGCGCGATGAAGCGGTGCAGGGCAAGACACGCCGGTCGTGACGTCCGGCACGCGAACACCTGTTCACCGAGTCGGGCGACGACGCGGGCCACTAGACTCCCCACGTGTCCGCACGCGTCTCCCCGTCCGCCGCACGGGCCGACACGTCGCGACAGGCCCAGAAGGAGCGCACCCGCGAGGCGATCCTCGCCGCGGCGCTCGAGCTCAGCCAGAGCCAGGGCTTCGCCCAGACCAGCCTGCGCCAGGTCGCCCGTCACGCCGGCGTCGTTCCCACCGCCTTCTACCGGCACTTCGCCTCGATGGACGAGCTGGGCCTCGCCCTCGTCGAGCAGTCGTTCGGCACGCTGCGCGCCATGATCCGCGACGCCCAGCGCGACCCCGAGACGTTCGCCGACATCATCGACGCCTCCGCCGAGATCCTCGTCCGCGTCGTCAAGCAGAACAAGGCCCACTTCGGCTTCGTCGCCCGCGAGCGCAACAGCGGCTCCGAGGCCGTCCGCCAGGCCATCCAACGCGAGCTCGAGCTCTTCATCTCCGAGCTCGCCGTCGTGCTCGCCCGCCTCCCGCACCTCGACACCTGGTCGGCGGAGGACGTGAAGCTCGCGTCGGGCCTCTTCGTCCGCAACATGGTCTACCGCGCGGAGCAGGTCGTGCAGATGCCCGACGGCCGCCCCGACCTCGAGGAGGAGATCAAGCGCAAGGCGCGCCGCGAGATGCGCCTCATCGTCCTCGGGTTCGAGAAGTGGGACAGCCACTCCGGGTGAGGGGCTGGTCGTGAGATTGCTGCGTGAGCGTGCTGGTGCGCCGCCCGCGCTTGTCGTGGCCCTGCTGATGCGCTGCCGCAGGGGGTCTGTGGTTGCTGGTGCGCTGCCTCGGCGCACGCTGGGGGTGGTCTCCGAAAGGGCCTCGACCGGCAGCGGGCCTGGGGGTGGCATCGGGTCTCGGGGTCCGGTCTGGGCTCGTGAGCGACGCACGATTCTTCCCTTGCGCGATCTCGGCGCAAGATTCTGCGTTCTCGCGTGCCGGCGGTGGATCTGCCACCTTCTGGGCGCTCTGCAGGTGGCGGATCCACCGCTGAGCGGCGGAGGGCGTGAAGGATTCTTCCTTCTCGTGGAACGGTCCACGAGAAGGAAGAATCTTTCGTCCCCCCAACGCAAAGGGCACCCAAGATTCTGCGTTCGTGCGTTCGAGACTGAAGGCTTCTGCGTTCACGACGGGATCCCGTAGCAAACGCAGCATCCTTGGAGTCCCAGCGCACGAACGCAGCATCTTGCGTCCCACAGCGCGGGCCACAGCCCGAGACCCGAAGCCGCCTCCCGCCCAGCCGCCCGGTCGAGGCCCTTTCGGAGACCACACCCAGTGCCAGCCGAGGCAGCGCACCAGCAACCACAGACCCCCTGCGGCAGCGCACCAGCAACCACAGACCGCCCTATGGGCAGCGCGCCACCAGAACCTCCCGCGATCAGCGTGTCCTCGACCCGCGACGAGTGCTAGCGTGGATGCACTACCACGCGAATCGACGGAGGGGTCCCGATGGACGAGCTCGGTGCGTTGCTGGACGAGGTCACGCGCGACCACGCGGTCGGCGTCACGGAGGACGGGGAGCGTCTCGTGGCGATGCGGGTAGCGGAGGAGTGGTCGGTGGGGGTGCGGCTGCACCGGGAGGGGAGTCACCGGCAGTGGGCGATGCGTGAGCTCGTCGTCCGTCGGGGTGCGGGGGACCGGTCGTTCCAGGGGGCCGAGGTGCGCGACCTCCCGCTCGGGGCGGTCGTCTCCGAGGCGCGACGGCTCGCGACCCGCAGCGTCGACCCCGGCAGCGAGCCGCGGACGACCGTCGGTCGGCTGCTCGAGGAGCGCTCGGGTCGGCTCGGCCGCGACGACCTCGCGCTGGCGGCCGTGGCACTGGAGTACACGCGGCTCGTCGAGCAGGGGGAGCGGGCGCCGGCCAAGCGCATGGCGGAACGGCACGGCGGCAGCCCCGGGACGTGGACCAACCGCGTGGCGGAGGCCCGACGGCGCGGCTACCTCACCGCCGTCGAGCGTGGGGAGGCCGGCGGCACGTTGACGTCGACGGCCCGCGGCCTGCTCGACCTCGACGTCAGCTGACGGTCAGGCCGACGCGGCGGCGACGTTCTCCGCCTGGCGCTGGTGGGCGGCCGTCGCGAGCCGGTCGAGGGCGAGCTTGAAGACGTCGTCGCCCAGCTGGTCCTCGAGCAGGTGCATGATGCCGGGGTCGGAGTCGAACTCCGCCGACCACTCGACGTGGCAGGTGGTGTCGGAGAACGCCTGCACCTGCACGCTCGCGCGGTCGTTGGTGATGGGGAACGGCGGCTCGGGCATCGTGTAGCTGAGGGTGCGGGTCTCGTCGTCCTGGCTCTGCACGCTGACGACGATGTCGGCGTCGGCCTCGGGCCCTCCGGAGTAGATGCTCAGGCGCGGATGCCACTGGGCGAAGTCCTGGAGGAGCTCCCACACGAGGTCGGCGGGGGCGGCGACGAAGGTCCTGCGGATGATGCGGCTCATACGTGCTTTCCGGTCGTCGGTCGGTAGGGGTGGACCCATCCAACAGGTTGCGCCAGGGTCCGGGCCCACCGGGGTGGGACGAGCCCGCTCCTCGAGCGTGCGGAGTGGCGCGGGACGGCCGGACGGTCGCGTCGCCGTCCCGCGGCCGTGAGGCGGCGGGCGGGCCGGGCGACTGCCCTATGCTCGTCGTGCCTCGAAGGAGGAAGCCGATGTCCGATGGTCCGCCGCCCACCGTGTCGCGGCTCCGCGTGGCGAGCATGGTGCTGTCGCTCGCCGCTCTCGTCTTCTTCGCGGCGGGGCTGCTCCTCTGGTCACGCCTGGACGTACTGCTCGTGTCGGCGCTGCTCGGTCTGGTGGCGCTCGCCCTCGCGCTCCGCGACCCAGGACCCGCAGCCGCCCGTCCCCGCCGTGTCGCCGCCGTCGTGCTCTCCGCGCTGGCGATGGTCGCCCCTGCCGCCACTGTCGCCGTGGTGCTCGTCGCGGATGCCGTCGGCACGTCCGCGTCCTACACCGTCACGGTCGTCTCGCCCGACCCCGTCGACGTGATCATCAGGAAGGACGCCGAGAAGGACCGCGGCAGGTGGGACTCGGGAGACTCCGTCAGGTTCACCTCGAGGGCGACGGTGGTCGGGGTCAACGCGCGATCGTCGACGCCCACCACCGTCATCTCCTGCGAGATCAGCCGCGACGGCAGGGTCGTGGCGTCTCAGGAGCGTGCCGGGTCGGTCGACTGCAGCGTCCGCTAGGGACGACGCGTCACGACGGAGGCGCCCCCTGATCGGGATGCGGATCGCCCGGTCTTGCGTAGCGTCACCGTCATGACTGATCTGACTCCCGAGAAGCTGGAAGCGATCCAGAACGTCGTCGACCGCGTCGGCGCCTACCAGGACGGTGCTCCCGAGGGGACCGTCGAGACCGAGCTGCGCAAGGGCCTCGACGAGGCCGACGTGAGCCTCGAGGACGAGCACGTGACCGCGTTGGCCGACGCGATCGAGTCGGCGGACGGCGACGTCGACGCGTCGTCGGTGCTCGGCTGACGGACCCGACGCACGATGGTCGTCGTCCTCCGCGCGCCGCTGCGCTCGCGTGACGACGCCGTCGACCACGCCGCAGCCGTCACGCACGCGCTGCGGCGTGGTCTCGTCGGGGTCGGTGGGCGGTTGCCTGAACCGCCGGACGATCTCGACGCCGCCGTCGCACAGGTGGCTCGACGTCACGGCGACCGCCTGGCCGCACGGCTGGGCCGTTTCGCGGCGGTCGAGCGGGGCGCGTTCGTCTGGACCCGCGACGTCGCCGGTGAGCTGTGGCTCGGCCGTGTGACAGGGGAGTGGCGCTTCGACGTGTCACCCGAGGCAGCGTCTCTGGACCTGCAGCACGTCCGCGACTGCCGCTGGCTGGACGACCCCGTGCCCTGGCCGGAGGTGCCGGCCGCCGTGCACGCCACGTTCGAGCGTGGTGGGCGGAACCTGCAGCGCGTCCACGACGTCGGGGCCGAGGCCGGCTCCCAGCTGCTGTGGGAACGGTACGGCGCCTGACTCAGCGCCAGGGGTCGATGATCGTCAGGCCCGCGACGGTGGCGGTGTCGAAGGTCGGCAGGAGGCGGGCCGCGGTGTCGAGGTCGACGGTGCGCTCGAGCAGCAGGTCCGGACGTAGGCGCCCGTCGGCGACCAGCGCCATCATCTCGGGGTAGTCGCGGGCGGCCATGCCGTGGCTCCCGAGCAGGTCGAGCTCCCAGGCGATTGCGCGTTCCATCGGCACCCGGGGGTGTCCCTCCACCCCGGGCAGCAGGCCCACCTGCACGAGACGGCCACGTCGGCGCAGGCTCAGCAGGGCCGTGGCACTCGTCGCCTCGCTTCCCACGGCGTCGACCGAGACGTGGGCGCCTCCGCCGGTGAGCTCGAAGACGGCGTTCTCGACGTCGTCGCCGGCGTGCAGCGTGTGGTCGGCACCGAGCCGACGTGCGACGTCGAGCGCCGCGGTGGTGCGGTCGACGGCGACCACCCGGGCACCGAGCGCGTGGGCGATCATCACCGCGCTGAGCCCGACACCACCGGCACCGACGACCACGACCCACTCGTCGGCGGCGACGCGCGCCCGCGCCACCAGAGCCCGGTAGGCGGTCGCGAACCGGCAGCCGAGCGCTGCCGCGGTGGCCAGCTCGACGTCGTCGGGGACGGCCACCAGGTTCGTGTCGGCCGCGTGGAGCGCGACGTGCTGCGCGAACGAGCCCCAGTGCGTGAACCCGGGCTGCTGCTGGTCGGGGCAGACCTGCGCGTCTCCGCCGCGGCACCACGAGCAGCGACCGCAGCCGCACACGAAGGGTGTGGTCACGCGGTCGCCCACGGCCCACCGGGTGACGCCAGCGCCGACCTCGGAGACCACGCCCGCCAGCTCGTGCCCGGGGACGTGCGGGAAGGCGAGGTCCTCGTGCCCGGCCCAGGCGTGCCAGTCGCTCCGGCACAGGCCGGTCGCGCGGACCTCCACGACGACGCCACCGGGCGGCGCCGAGGGGGCGGGGACGTCGCGGACCTGGGGGTCCGCGCGGACGGCGTCGAGGACGATGGCGCGCATCCGCTCATCCTCCCACCCGTCACCGGAGGAGCGGACCGCGCTCCAGGTGCGGGTCGGGCGGCGCGGTCCTACGGTGGCGGGACGTTCGGCCCACCCGGGGCCGGCGGGAGGGAGCACCATCATGTGGGACACCATCCTGTGGATCGCCGCGGTCGTCATCGGCATCTTCGGCGTGCTGCGCATCATCCGCGGCGACATCCTGTGGGGCGCGGTGCTGATCGTCGTCGCGCTGCTCGTCGGTCCTGGAGGCGTCAGCATCCTGAGCTGATCCGCGTCCCGGGGGGGGGGTGGGGGGGGGGAGGGGGGGGGGGGTGGGGGAGGGAGGAGTCGGGTGCAGG
>NZ_JBYTCR010000016.1:0-32265 GCF_058790455.1 Aeromicrobium sp. EU05-FHT14F07 | reverse complement strand
CCCCCCCTCCCCCCTCCCCCCTTCCCCCCCCCCCCCGGGACGGGTAGTCCAGAGGGGTACAGCCTTCTGCGAGAGGACAGCCCATGAGCACGATCACCGAGTCCGTCGACGTCGATGTCGACGTGCGCACCGCGTACGACCAGTGGACCCAGTTCGAGGACTTTCCCGCCTTCATGGAGGGCGTCGAGCGCATCGACCAGATCGACGACACGCACCTGCACTGGGTGGTCCAGGTCGGCCCGGTCACGCGCGAGTTCGACGCGACGGTCACCGAGCAGCACCCCGACGAGCGGGTCGCCTGGACGTCCGACAGCGGACCCCAGCACGCAGGCGTCGTCACGTTCCACCGGCTGTCGGACCAGACCACGCGCGTGACGGTGCAGATGGACGTCGACCCCGACGGCTTCGTCGAGCAGATCGCCGACAAGGCGGGCCTGCTCGACCGCCGCACCCGCGGCGACCTTGAGCGCTTCAAGGAGTTCATCGAGCGCCGCGGCGGGGAGCCGACGGGTGCGTGGCGCGGCGAGGTCGAGCGACCCTGAACCCGGCGTCGCGTCCTTGACGCGACTGCCCGACCTGGGCGACGCCCGGGCGGGGCGACGGTCGGCGCGGTCTCGGATCCGCGCCGACCGCGCGCTGTCTCGACCCCTGGCTTCGAGACACCGCCCGACCCGCCGCGTGTCGTGGACCAGGCTACGGACGACGAGCCCCGCCCCCTAGGGACCAAGGTCCTCGGAACCCGGCGGTGTAGGCGGGACCGAGGGCCCGGGCCTGCATGAAAATCGGGTGCTCGTCGGACGGGGGCCGTGCCAGGATCGGCGACCGTGAGCGCGTACCGCAGGCCCGACGTCGAGATCGCGACGTTCCTCGACGACGAGGGGCGTCCGGTGCCCTACGGCACCCTGCGGGGCGACCCGCCCGAGGAGGCCTACAGCCGCTGCACCCACCCCGAGCGGTTCGTACCGGTCGTCGTGGTGGCCCGCGCGCTGCTCGAGCACCTGGTGGTCACCTACGAGGTGGAGCGGCGCGACGACGTGGTCGACGGTCGACCGACGACGGTGCTCACCCCGCCCGGTGGGGGAGCCGTGCTGCGGCTGCAGATCGGTGGCGGACCGCTGCCGGACGCGAAGGTCGCAGCGGGCTTCCGCTTCGAGGACAGCTGGCCCGACTGCGGCTGCGACGCGTGCGACGACGACGTGGCAGACCTCCTCGACCATCTGGAGCACACGGTGCTGTCGATCGTCGAGGGGCGTCTGAGCGAGTGGCGCGAGGTCCCGGCGCGCGACGGGAGCGCCGCCTGGACGATCCACCAACGGATCGAGGGCCCCCTCGGGCACGACGGCGGCTGGTGGAACCACAAGGCACCGTTCCCCACCGAGCTCCCTGACGAGCCGCACCGGTGGCCGGCATGGCGACTGCGCTCCTGAGCGGACGCGCCGGGGGTGCTCCTCAGGACAGAGGTGCGCGGTCGTCGACGTCGGCCGACAGCGACTCGAACGTGATGTCGGGGTGCTGGCGCGAGACGAACTGCAGGCGCCAGCGGTCGCTGAACACCGCGAGCGCGGTGCCGTCGCTGCGCTCGAACGTCTCGACGCCGTTGATGCCGGCGAGCGCCTCGCGGTCGGCCGGCTGGATGCGTCGGGCCAGCGAGTAGGGGAGGAAGTCGAGACGGGTCTCGGCGTTGAACTCGCGCTGCAGCCGGTCGGTGACCACCTCGAACTGCATCGGCCCGACGGCGGCGAGCACCGGCGACTGGTCGCCGCGCAGTGTCGAGCGGAGCACCTGCACGACGCCTTCGCGGTCGAGCTGCTCGATGCCTCGCCGGAACTGCTTGAACCGCGACGTGTCGCGGGCGCTGATCGTCGCGAAGTGCTCGGGCGCGAACTGCGGGATCGGCGGGTACTCGACCTTCGGGCCGAGGTAGAGCGTGTCGCCGATGCCGAGCTGGGAGGCGTTGACCAGGCCGATCACGTCGCCGGGGTAGGCGAGGTCGGTGGTCTCGCGGTCGCGGCCGAAGAGGTTCTGCGCGTACTTGGTCGCGAACGGTCGCCCGCCCTGGGTGTGCTGCACGACCTCGCCGCGCTCGAAGACGCCCGAGCAGATGCGGGCGAAGGCGACGTGGTCGCGGTGGGCGGTGTTCATGCCTGCCTGGATCTTGAACACGAAGGCGCTGAAGGGGGAGTCGACGGCGCGCGGCTCGCCCTGGGCGTCGAGGCGGGGGCGTGGTGCGGGCGCCAGCTCGAGCATCGTGTCGAGCAGCTGCGTGACGCCGAAGTTCAGCGCGGCCGCCGCGAAGAGCACGGGGGTGGTGCGTCCGGCGAGGAACTCCTCGGGGTCGTGGTCGGCGCCGTCGGCGGCGAGCAGCTCGTGCCCGCCGACCGCCTCCTCCCAGGCGTCGCCGAAGACGGTCGCCGCGTCGTCGGGGGAGTGCACGGTCTCGCCGGCGATGGTGGCGCCGCCCGACGTGCGCTCGTACTCGACCGCGTGCCCGAGCCGACGGTCGAGGACGCCGCGGAAGTCGCCTGCGATGCCGATCGGCCACGTGAGCGGCGTGGGACGGATGTCGATGCGCTGCTGGATCTGGTCGAGCAGCTCGAGCGGGTCGAGCCCGGGACGGTCCCACTTGTTGACCACGGTGATCACCGGGATGCCGCTGCGGTGGCAGACGTCGAACAGCTTGAGCGTCTGCGGCTCCAGGCCCTTCGCGCCGTCGAGCAGCATGACGGCGAAGTCGACCGCGCTGAGCACGCGGTACGTGTCCTCGGAGAAGTCCGCGTGGCCGGGGGTGTCGACCAGGTTGACGACGTGGCCGCGGTGCTCGAACTGCAGTGCCGTGGACGAGATCGAGATGCCGCGCTCCTTCTCCATCTCCATCCAGTCCGAGACGGTGGCGCGGCGGCCGGCCTTGCCGTGCGTGGCGCCGGCCTCGGAGATCACGCGTGCGTGCAGGGCCAGCGCCTCGGTGAGCGTCGACTTGCCGGCGTCCGGGTGGGAGATGACGGCGAAGGTGCGACGGCGGGCGGCCTCGGCGAGCACGGTGGGGGAGGACATCGACCCGACCTTACCGGCGGCTACCGTCGGGCCGGGAGCGAGCCAAGGCGAAGGGGCGACGATGGCGAGGTTCGAGGAGCTCGACTGGGCGGAGACGCCGTGGGGCCTGGTGGTGCTGCGTCGCCGGTTCGACCTGGTGACCCAGCGTGAGGTGCACGAGGTCAAGCTCGGCGAGGACTACCTGATGTCGAGCCAGTTCACGGTGAGCGAGCGGGCGCTCGCCGAGCTCGGGCTGCGTGAGGCCGCGGGCTCGTCGCTGCGGGTGATGGTCGGTGGGCTCGGTCTCGGCTACACCGCCTTCGAGGCGCTGCGCGACGAGCGGGTCACCGAGCTCGTGGTCGTCGACGCGCTCGACGCGGTGATCCGCTGGCACCGCGAGGAGCTGTTCGACGACACGCGTGGGCTGGCGTCGGACCCCCGCACCACCCTGGTGCGCGACGACTTCTTCGATCTCGTGCGCACGGGTCGTCTGGAACAGCCGGTCGACGTGCTGCTCGTCGACATCGACCATGCGCCCGACTGGCTGCTGCGCACCGACCACGGCGACTTCTACACCGTCGAGGGACAGCGGGCCGCGGCACGCATGCTGGTCGACGACGGGGTGTTCGGGCTGTGGTCCGACGAGCCGCCGGACGACGCGTTCGTCGACGTGATGCGCCAGGCCTTCGCGACGGCCGAGGCCCACGTGGTGACGTTCGACAACCCGCTCACCGGGGGCACGTCGAGCGCGACGATCTACGTCGGCACGCGCACCTGAGCATACCCGCTCAGCCCGGCGTGGCCTCGTGGTGACGGCGACCGTGGGTGCGCCGGTCCTCCTTCATCTCCGCCTCGAACAGGTGGGGTCGGCCGTCGACCAGGCTGTCGCGGGCGGTGCGCTCGAGGTCCTTGAAGGTCGCGTAGTAGCCCTCGTCGTACTCCTCGACGAGCTGGAACGTCCAGCGTCCCTCGATGACGTTGCGGCCGACCAGCTCGGTCTCGATCCGGTCGGCGAGGTCGCTGTAGCCGGCCTCGCGCAGCAGGTCGGCGGCCTCGCCAGCCTGCAGGTCGGCGTGCCCGGACAGCCGGTGGAAGGCATAGAGCGAACCGCGTGCCTCCTCGACGGCCTCCAGGGCCTCGCTGAGCTTGCCGAGCGCCTCGACGGTGTCGTCGGAGACGCCGTCGGGTCGGCGGTGGCGGGTGGCGGGACGGTCCTGTCGGTCGCTGCTCATGACCCCACGGTGGCACTGGTCGCCGGTCGCGGCATCCGGTCGGGCCCTCGTCCTCTCGACCTGCGGGGCTTGGGGCGCTCGGTGACACTCGACACATGAGGCTTCTCGGACTCGGGCTCGCGGCCGTCCTCGTGGCGGGCTGCTCCACGGACCCCGAACCCCGTCAGGACGAGGCCTCGCCGGCCTCGACCCCGGCGACGTCGGCGAGCGGCAACCCGCCGTTCGAGGTGGAGGAGGTCGACCGCTTCGAGACGCCCTGGGCAATGGCCTTCGTGCCCGGGACGGGTGACCTGCTCGTCACCGAGCGCACCGGCACGCTGACCCTGCGCGACGCCGAGACGGGTGAGCGGACGGAGGTGTCGGGCGTGCCCGACGTCGTCGCCGCCGGACAGGGCGGGCTCGGCGACGTCGTCGTCGCGCCGAGCTTCGAGGACGACCAGCGGGTCTACCTGAGCTGGGCGGAGGCGGGCGACGGCGGCACAGGCGCCGTGGTCGGCCGCGCGCGGCTGGCGACCGGCGACGGGTCGGCGGCGCTCGAGGACCTCGAGGTCGTGTGGCGGCAGACGCCGACGGTGTCCGGCAACGGGCACTTCTCGCACCGGATCGCCTTCGACCCGGACGGCGAGCACCTCTTCATCAGCTCCGGCGACCGTCAGCAGAAGACGCCGGCGCAGGACACGTCGAACACGCTCGGCACCATCGTGCGGCTCACGCTCGACGGCGAGCCGGCGCCCGGCAACCCGCTGGCGGACGAGGGCGGGGCGTCGGCGCAGATCTGGAGCTGGGGCCACCGCAACCCGCTCGGCCTGGAGTTCGCCGACGACGGCACACTGTGGTCGAGCGAGATGGGACCCGAGGGCGGCGACGAGCTCAACATCATCGAGAAGGGCGGCAACTACGGCTGGCCCGAGGCGTCCAACGGCAGCGACTACGGCGGCGGCGAGATCCCCGACCACACCGACGGCGACGGCTTCGTCGCGCCACGCACCGGCTGGACCCCGTCGATCTCGCCGGGCAGCCTGCTCATCTACACCGGCGACCTGTTCCCGGAGTGGAAGGGAGACGCGTTCCTCGGCGCGCTGTCGGGCGAGTCCCTCGTCCGCGTCGACCTCGACGGCACGACCGCTGGAGAGGACGAGACGATCGTGGAGGGCCAGCGGGTCCGAGCCGTCGAGCAGGCGCCGGATGGCTCCATCTGGCTGCTCGAGGACGCCGGCTCCGGCCGCCTCCTCCGCCTCGCCCCCGCCTGACCGGAGATTCCCAGGTCGACCTGGGAATCTCCAGCGGGGCCCGGCTTCCTGACGTTCGCACGGAGTGCTCTCCGTGCTTCTGTCAGATTCCCGTGCTCAGGCCCGACGAGGACGCCTGCCGTCCTCCGAGACGGCCGTGTGGGGGTGGCCACGACGCGCGCGCCCTCGGCCGATGAGCTCTAGCCTGGTCGAATGGCCGAACGCTTGAACGACCGCTACGAGCTCGGTGAGCTCCTGGGCGCCGGTGGCATGGGACGGGTCCACCGCGCCCGCGACCTGCGCCTTCACCGCGACGTCGCGGTGAAGATCCTCAAGGGCGACCAGGTGGGCGACGACACCGCCGCGCGCGTCCGTTTCGAGGAGGAGGGCCGCACCGCCGGGCGCCTGCACCACCCGGGCATCGCGACCGTCTACGACGTCGGCGAGGACGAGTCGAGCGAGGACGGCGACCCGTTCATCGTCATGCAGCTGGTCGAGGGGACGGCCGTCTCGGAGGTGCTCAAGCAGCGCGGCACGCTCGCGCCCGATGCCGTGGAGCGGCTGCTCGGGGGTGTCGCTGACGGGCTCGCGGCCGCCCACGCCGCCGACATCGTGCACCGCGACGTCAAGCCCGCCAACATCGTGCTCGCGGCAGGGTCGCGGCCGGTGCTCGTCGACTTCGGCATTGCGATCGGCGCGTCGCGTGAGCCGCTGACCCAGACGGGCAACGTGCTGGGCACGGTCGACTACATCAGCCCCGAGCAGGCGCGCGGCCTGACGGCCACCGGCGCCTCCGACGTGTACTCGCTCGGCCTCGTGGCCTACCAGTGCCTCACCGGCACCTCGCCGTTCCGTCGAGAGACGTCGGTGGCGACCGCGCTGGCCCAGGTGGGCGACCCGCTGCCACCGCTTCCCGACAGCGTCCCGGAGCCGCTGCGCCGGCTGGTCGCGACCATGACCGAGAAGGACCCGGCGAGGCGTCCGACCGCGGCGCAGGTACGCGACGCGGTGCAGGGTCGCACCGACGGCGTCACCGAGGTGCTGCCCGCCTACGCGGGTGCGACGACCGCGCCGATGGGAGCCCTGGGTCCGACCGGCGCGACGGCCTCGACGTCGGCGTTCGCGCCCGTCGCCGCCACCGCCGCGATGGACGTCCCGCCGGAGGAGCCGCACCGGCGTCGGCGCGGGATGGCGGTGTTCGCCGGCGTCGCGGCGCTCGCGGTCGTCGCGCTGCTGGTCGGCACCACCGGCGGCCTGTTCGGCGGCGACGACAAGACCGTGCCCGACGTCGTCGGTCAGTCGGTCGCCAGCGCGACGAAGGACGTCGAGGCGGTGGGCGGGTCGGTGAGGACGGAGACCGTCGACCAGCCGGACGCGAAGGAGGGCGAGGTCGTCGGCCAGAGCCCGAAGGAGGGCGCCGCCGTGCCGACGAGGGACCCGGTGACCCTGCAGGTGGCGTCCGGCCGCGTGATGGTGCCGGCCGACCTGGTGGGGCGGCCCGCCGACGAGGTCGCGGCCACCCTCGGCGACCTCGGCCTCACGGTGAAGCGGACGGACGTCGAGTCGTCCCAGACGGCCGGGACGGTCGTCGTCGTGGATCCGACGGGTCGCGTGACGGTCGGCTCGACCGTGACCATCTCCGTGGCGGTCGCGCCCGTGGTCCAGCAGCCGCAGCCGACCCCGCAGCAGCCCCAGCAGCCTCAACAGCAGGACCGCGGCAACGAGAAGAAGAGCGACAAGGGTCCGGGCGGCGCGAAGCCGGCGAAGGACGACAAGAAGCCCTGACGACGCCGGTCAGCGATCGTGCCGGCGCGCCTGCAGGTCGCGCACGGCCTCGCTGACCTGCACGAGGTAGTCCTCCAGGGTCGACTGGTTCTCGCCCGACCACCGCTTCGCCACGGCGTTGGTCGGGTAGAGCACGAGTGACGGCTCGCCGACGACGCCGAGCTCGCTGCCGTGCTGGTCGGTGACGAGCGCCCAGCGCAGCCCGAGGTCGTCGACGAACAGCTGGCCGATGCCGGCGCCGAACGCGTTGATCGTGGGGTTCGGGTCGGGACGTTCCGCGGCGGGCAGGTCCCACCACGCCTCACGTGCCTCGAGGAACACGGCGCAGAGCGTCGCGGCGTCCTTCACGCCCCTCTGCACGAGCCCGCGTTGCAGGGCCTGCAGCCACTGGTGCTCGGCCTCGGTGAGGTCCTCGATCGTGACGTCGTCCATGGGTGCTCCCTCGGTGCCCGGTGCTCGTCGGCCAGCCTAGGTGCTTGACACGACAGGTCCCGCGGGGCGTGGATGAGGGATGTCGTCGCTGCCCCGCCTGGACCACGTGAACCTGACCGTGGCCGACCTCAACCGCACGGTCGCCTTCTTCACCAGCCTCGGACTCGAGCTCGCCGAACGCATGACGATCGAGGGCGAGTTCCTCGACACCGTCGTCGGTCTCCACGACGCCCGCACCGAGACCGTCTGGCTGCGCCCGCCCGGCGGTGGGGGAGCGCTGGAGGTCTCCCGGTACGACCGCCCCGGCCACGTGCTGACGGTCCCCGAGCCGCCGCACGCGGTGGGCCTGCGCGCGGTGTGCCTCGAGATCACCGACCTGCGCGCCACCGTCGCCCGCCTCGACGAGGACGGGTACGCGCTCGTCGGCGACGTGGGGGAGTACGAGGGGACGTGGCTGATGGCGTACGTGCGCGGGCCGGAGGGGATCATCGTCTCCCTGACCGAGCGGATCGGCTGACGAGCGTCGATCGAGTCGCTCAGCCTGCCGTGGCGGTCGGGTCCTCCAGCAGGCGGGGGAACACGCCGTCGACGCGGAACTCGGCGTCGAACGGCGTCGTGAGCATTCGCCCGTCGGTGTACTCGACGTGGGCCTCGCAGCGCAGCGAGTCGCCCGTGTCGGTGAGGAAGCCGAGCTCCTCGCAGGTGACGTCGACGTCGCGGACGTCGGCGTGGACGCCGTAGCGGGAGATCAGCCATCCGGCGCCCTCTCGGCCGTCGCGGAGCTGGTCGGCCATGGACGCCTCGATCTCGGCCGTGGTGGTGCCGCCGCAACCGGCCAGCACGACGGACCCGAGGGCGACGGCGACGAGGCGGGCGAGGCGCATGTCCGCAGCGTAGGGCCGCTGGCGAGGGCGCGTCTTCGTCTTCTGGAACGCGTTCCGGCACGACAGCGGCCCCCGAGCGGGAAGCTCGGGGGCCGCTGCGTCGTGGAGCTGCGTCAGCGACGGACGGCGTCGAGCGCGTCGACCATGCCGTGCCCGGCGTAGCTGTTGTTCGACGGCGATCCGGTGCAGAGCGCGCCCGGGGACGAGCTCGCCTGCTGGGGTGCGCAGGGTCGCTCGTCGGCCTGGGCCTTCAGCTGCTGGACGACGCGCGCCGGCCGCCAGCCGGGGTGCTTGGACTTCATCAGCGCGGCGACGCCGGCCACGTGCGGCGTCGCCATCGACGTGCCGTTCTTGAGGCCGTAGCCGTTGTCCTTGACGATCGTCGAGAGGATGCGCGAACCGGGCGCGGCGACGTCGATGACGTTCTTGCCCCGGTTGGAGAACGACGACAGCTGCGTCTCGTTCGACGTGCCGATCTGCGCGTACGAGGAGACGGTGACGACCTCGGGCAGCTCGGTGGGGATGTCGAGGCAGCCGTTGTTGATGGTGCGCTCGATCGGGGTGCTGTCGTTCGGGCTGCTGGCGCTGGTCGTCTTGTTGGCGAGGTCGTAGGCGGCATTGCCGGCCGCCGCGACGTGCACGGTGCCCTTCTTCGTCGACCAGGTGACCGCGCGGCCGACGGCCTCGACGACGGCGGCCTGGTTGGCCTGGTCCTGGCACCAGAACTCGAACGGGTCGATGTAGTAGCTGTTGTTGGTGACGTCCATGCCGCGCAGGCCGGACCACATGAAGCCACAGATGGCGTACTCGGGGTAGATGAAGCCGTCGTCGTTGACGACCTTGACCGACGCCATGCGCACGTTCGGCGCGACGCCGGTGATGCCGACGCCGTTGCGGGCGGCGCCGATGGTGCCGGCCACGTGGGTGCCGTGGTCGCTGGTGGTCGGCTGCCAGCCGGTGGGCGAGCGGTCGACGGCGCCGCCGTCGGTGCAGTTGACGGAGTTGTCGACGTCGATGTTGGCCGCGAGGTCGGGGTGGTCGGCGTCGATGCCGCTGTCGAGGACGCCGACGAGCACCTTGCGGGAGCCGTCGGTGATCTCGTGGGCATGGTCGGCCTTGATGTGCGCCATGTCCCACTGCTCGCCCTCGCGCGGGTCGGGCTTGACGTACTTCTGGGGCGTGTTCGCGAACTCGCCCTTCAGCTCGGCACGCTCGGTGGAGCGGCTCCGCGCCGACTGGCGCAGGGTGGACGCCTGCTCGGCGCGCTCGCTGACGGCGACGGTGCGGGTGGTGCCGACGGAGGTGACGCTGGTGCGGCCGAGGCGGTAGACGTCGGCGCGGAAGTCGGCGTGCGTCGACTGCGCGATCACGACACCGATCTGCGGCCACGCCTGCACGACCGTGCCGCCGGCCTTCTGCACGACCTTGCGCGCGTCGGCGGTGCCCTTGGCGTTCGCCTTCTTGGCGTTGACGACGTAGGCGCTCACCTGCCCCTCGGGCGTCGCGACCGGTACGGGCGTGGACTTCTCCGTGGTCGCCGCGCCGGCGCTGGTGAGCGTGGTCGCGACGACGCCGAGCGTGAGGGCGGCGGCCCCGACGGCGAGCCCGCGCCGGGCTCGAGACATACCTGTGTTCACGTGCTGTCCCCCCTAGGAACTGTCGGCGGCCACGTGAACGTGGCGCTGAGACCGACCGTCCCACCCCACCACAGGGGTCGCACAGACGTCCAGGGTCGGCGGGTTGCAGGTCGGTGACGGCGAGGTCGGCCGCGCCGTCGCTGCGCGACCTCGACCGTCTGATCGCGAGATGCGTCCGGCGGTCTGAGAACTACGATCGACCTGGTGGAGAGTGCGCGGACAGTGGCAGGGGCACGACCGGAGGTCCTGGTCTTCGACGTGAACGAGACCCTCTCGGACATGAGTCCGATGGCGGCGCGTTTCGAGGACATCGGCGCTCCGGCGCATCAGGCGCAGCTCTGGTTCGCGCAGGTGCTGCGGGACGGGTTCGCGCTCGCAGCCTGCGGGGCGGAGGCCGCGTTCGCTGACGTGGCCGCAGAGATCTTGCGGACGACGCTGTACGGGTCGAGCCTCGATCGCGGAGTCGAGGAGGCCGTCGACCACGTCCTCTCGGGGATGGGGGAGCTGTCCGTCCACGACGACGTCCCGGGGGGCCTGCGGGCGCTCGAGGCGCTGGGCGTCCGGCTCGTGACGCTGTCGAACGGGGCGACGTCGGTCGCCGCGGCCCTGCTCGAGCGCGCCGGGGTGCGGCGGTTGCTCGAGGCCTTGTTGTCGGCGGACGATGCCGGGGCCTGGAAGCCCGCCGAGCAGGCGTACCGGCACGCGCTCGACCAGTGCGGGGTCGCGCCGGAGGAGGCGATGCTCGTCGCGGTGCACCCGTGGGACATCGACGGCGCTTCCCGCGCCGGCCTGCGGACCGCCTGGCTCAACCGGTCGGGTGCCAGCTATCCCGCACACTTCCGGGCGCCCGACGTCGAGGTGGCCTCCCTCGACGAGCTGGCCGAGCGGCTCCACTGACCCTGGCAGGTCGAGCCTGGTGGCGCGCGTGGGCAGTGCCGGGAAAGGCCTGCGGCAGAGGCGAGCGATGTGCGCGTCGCTCAGGCGCGACGGGGCGGCGGGGGGAAGTAGGTGCGGAGCTGCTCACGCAGCGCGGGGTCGCACACGTAGACGTAGGTGCCTCGGATGCCTCGGGTGAGCAGGACCCGGTAGATGTTGATGACGTACTCCAGGAGGTCGTCGTCGGTGTAGGTCTGGCCCAGCGTCGTGTTGTTCGCACGTCCGTTGCGGTCGTGGTAGCTGGACCTGACGAACTCCGGGCGATCGGTGGCGACGTTCCAGCGCAGCTCGTGGCCGATGATCACCCCGGCGTAGTTGAGATCGTAGCCCTGGCTCGTGTGGATGCACCCCACTTCCTCCAGCGCAGTGCGTGAGTTGATCCAGTCCTTGTCGGTGCGGTTCCAGAACAGCTGGAGGCCGTCGATCTCGATGTCGGGTCGCCGCTTGTCCTTCTTGCTGACCCAGGGCCAGGCGAAGCCGGCGAGCACGCGAGAGAGTCCGTGGTCGGCGTCGCGCGACATGATGTCCTCGCGCATCTCGCGAAGGTCGTCGTAGAGACGGAGGTCGTAGTCGGGGAACTCGATCCGGTGCACGGCTGCCCCTCGCAGCACGTCAGCGACGTAGTCGGTGTAGGCCTCTCCAGCGAGGGTCCGCATCTGGGTCCAAAGGCGCACGTGCCGGTCGTCGTGCTTGGCTGTCTCGACCAGTGCCGTCACCGTGACGGCCGGCAGGTCCGACATCGGCCGCACCGTCTGCTTGTCGTCGAGCAGCAGCACGGGGACCCGGCTTCGAGCCTTGATCCAGTCGAGCTGTGTGTGCTCGATACCCTCCTCGTCGCCCGGGAACAGGCGACGGTTGATCTCGCGGTAGCGACTGCTCAGCATCTGCAGGCTGCCGGAGAACTGCTGGAGACGGTGCGCCTCGTCGACGATGAGCACGTCGAAGTCGTCGTCGGACTCAGCGACGTCGAAGGGCGTCAGGACAGGCACGTCGCTCAGCGCTGGCGTCGCCCTGAACACGCTACGGATCGTCTCGCGCAGCGACTGTTGCGGCACGACGAAGCCGATGCTCAGGTCGCCGAGTGGTTCGTCGCCTCCGAGCTCCTCCTCGACGAAGGTGTCCGCGTCGAGGTGTGCGTCCCGAGGCCGACGCAGGTCGGCCAGGAGCTTGGCGAGGAAGATGCCGACGATCGTCTTGCCCGTGCCGGGATCTCCCTGGACGACCACTGGCTCTGATCGACCACCTGCTGCCTGCCGGATGATCGCGACGATCGCCTCGACCGCCGAGGCCTGGGTCGGCGTCAGTGACACGAACGGCGACAGCTTGAAGAGGTTGCTGTTCTCGATCTTCTCGAGGTCGCTCCTGAAGAGCCCCTCGGCACGGAGCGACTCGAAGATGGTCGCGAACTTCTCGCGGTAGTGGGACCGGTCGTAGTAGTTGCTGTTCCTGGCGCTCGACTGCTTGTTGAGCACGGTGAAGGTCTGATCGGCGTTGAGTGCGCGGATCAGGTACGTCTCGAGGTCGAGGCAGACCGACTTGTTGAACGTGTCGTCGAGCACCACGCGAAACTCGTCGAGCAGCGTCGCCTTCGGCGACCTGAGGTGCTGGAACATCCTGGTTGCCGCGTTGACCGACTCGCCGACGTACACGTGCCTGGACCCGGTGATCGCATAGACGACGGGCCAGTTGTCGTGCCGTCCGTCCGCGCGCGTCCAGCTGTGGATGCCGGACGCGTCGAAGGACGCTTTCTCAATCTTGGAGCTGGTCATACTTCGTGCTCCGTCCGCGCGCCTTCTCGACCGGGTACTTCGCCTTCGTCCGCTCGAGCTTCGCCAGGACCACCTCGTCGAGATCCGCGTCGAGCGCGTCGGCGAGAAGCAGGGCGTAGGTCGCCACGTCTGCGAGCTCGTCGAGCACGGTCTGGCGGTCGTGCTCCTCGTCCCACTGGAAGTGCTCGAGCAGCTCCGCCGACTCGATGACGATGCTTCGCGCCAGGCTTGCGGGCGTGTGGAACTGTGCCCAGTCGCGTTCGGCCACGAACTCTCGCAATGAGCGGAGCACCTCGTCGCTGGCCATGGGCCGAGCCTAACCATCGTCGAGCCCTGACGGCCGGAAGATCGGTATCGCGGCGTCCTGGGAGCGCTGTTCGTATGTCCGGTCCCAAGGCCACCGCTTCTGACGCCGCCGACGACATAGTGGTCGCGTGGCTTCACTGCGTCTGATGCACGCAACTTGCAGAGACTCGACCGCTGGTGGCCATTGTCGGTTCGCAAAGGGGCGACGCTCGATAGCTTGTACAAGCATCCCTGGAGACTGCCTGGAGAGGAACTGCGAATGGACCGGTCGCGCGTCGACATCGTATGGCCGCACCGTTCGGGTGAGCCAAGCCCACGCCAGGTGTTCTTGCATGACCAACTCCGCTACCCCCGCAAAGCCAACCAGATTGACGTCGAGCACGATGGACTTCTGAACTATCACTGGCTGATGAGCCCGGCGGAACTTGGACGCCCGATGGTGATGCTCGAAGCGGGCATCAATTCGCCTGCCGAGGTCGCTGGTCCTGACGGAATCCGACGCTCTCTCATCGCCATCCGATCCAGTCCTTGGAAGGCGGGCCACGAGACCAACCCGTGGCATGACGAGTTCGATCTCGACCATGGGCACGTCAGATACTTCGGCGACCACAAGCCCGGAACGATCGGGCTGCCGGGGGCGACCAAGGGAAACCGGCTCCTGCTCGAAGCGGCTCAGCTCCATGCGGGAACCAGCCGCCAGGAACGGCTGCTCGCCCCGCCGTTCCTTCTGTTCCGAAGCGTCACGGTGTATCGGGGAGGACGTGCTGTCGTCAAGGGGCAAGTCGAGTTCTGCGGTGCCGCCATCATCGAACGCCTGGAGCATGTAGTTCAGCGCGATCCCGAGTCAGGGCGCAGCTTCCCGAACCTGGTGCTCGACCTCGCTGTCGTCTCCGGTGGCGATATCGACGGGATCGATCTCCGGTGGATCGACGACCGACGCGATCCGTCCCTGACTGCGGAGCAAGCGCTCCGCCATGCGCCCGAAGCGTGGGCCCGTTGGGTGAAGCAAGGCCGGATTGCCGTGCCTGGCGTACGTCGACGAGTCCTCGCGAGTGCTGTGAAGTCGGGCAAGGAGCAGCAGCCCCTGCCGGGCGGCGCGGAGGCCCGGGTCTTGCAGCAGGTGTACGCGTTCTTCGACGGTCGAAAGCATGCTTTCGAGCTCCTCGCGTCCAGGGTGGCGGCAGAAGTGCTCCGTGAGTCGGGGGCTCGATACCGGGAGGGCTGGCTGTCGCGGTCGTCGGGCGATGGGGGAGTCGACTTCGTCGGACGTATTGACATGGGTTCGCTCACGGCGAGCACCCCTGTCGTCGTACTTGGCCAAGCGAAGTGCATCCAGCCCAGTTCGTCGATCTCGCCGGAACAGGTAGCGCGTGTCGTGGCGCGCCTGCGACGGGGCTGGATCGGTGTGTACGTCACAACAGGATCCTTCTCGCGACAGGCCCAGATCGAGATCATCGACGACCAGTACCCGGTCGTGCTGATCTCAGGTGGCACGCTCGCGAGCGCAGTCCGGCAGATGGCCCAGGCCAACTATGGGGGCGATCTCGGCGCTCTCCTGGAATCCAGTGTCGACGGGTACGGCACGGCAGTAACGCACCGACGGCCGGAGGAAGTGCTCTCGATGTAGCAACCCGAGGTTGCGCTCCTCGTGGAATGCACTGCGTACGCACAACGACGAAACGGCGCTCGACGCTGGAAGACGTTCTCCAGGTCAGGCGCCGTTTCGGGCCCCTATGGGCAGGTCAGAAAACCTGCGAATCAGATGTCGTAGTACTGACTGACTGACCCATGCTGACCTGCGCAAACGTCGAGGACTTTCGACAATTTGTACCACGCTTGTAACGGATGCGGGTCTGCTAGGGAGTCGGGGTCATCGCTCCGGGCCGTCGAGCTCCGTGCCCTGTGTCGGATCTTCCTGGCGGGCGGGGGAGTGGACGCAGTCGATGCGCCCGCCCATGGCAGCCATGAGCGAGCGACCGACGGGCGCGAGATTCTCACGGCATGGCCGATCGGGACGACCTGCCCGCCGTCCTTGGGGAGGGCGAATACTTGGTCGCCAACGACTACAGGATGGGCGGGTTCTGGGGAGTTCTCATCGCTCCTTCTGAGGAAGCCATCCGCGCGAAGACCCCGAACTCATCATCGCCAAGACCCGACCGAAGTGGATGGACGAGGCCGCGCTAGAAGCAAAGCTGAGAGACGCCGTTGTGGTTGGACGACCACCCGCCGCAGGCTCTGCTTCTGGGCGCTGGTGCCTCAACCGGTGATCATGGCTTTGACCTTACCGAGCACGGTTCGCGGCCGAGGCGTGCGAGCGGTGCTTTGCTCCACGATGTTGCGTCGTCGCGCTTCCAATTCGAGACGGTGGCCGACTCGAACTGCTGGTTCATCGAAGGCACTGGCCAGCCCGGCGGCGACGGCCATGGCGGCCCAGTCGTTGTGCGCGGTCGCGCGGACGGCATGAGCAACTTCTTCGGTGGGAGGGTGGTCCGCGAGGTCGTCGATGACCTTCCGCACGCCCGAGTAGATCCGGGTGGCGTGCCGCCAGGCTTCGATGACGGCCTCCCTGCGGTCTTCAGGGTCGTCGACGAGGCTGCGTTCTAGTGATGCCACGAGGCGGGTGTGCCAGCGGAGCAGCAGCGCGTTCGCGAGATCCTCGATGTTGTTGAAGTAGGTGTCGGTGCCTTCGATGTTGGTGGGGATTTGCCCGTCGTTTCGGGCGAGGATCTCCTCGATCAGATTGTGGAGGACTGTTGCGCGGCTCGGCTTCGGTCGGTCCTTCACGGGTACTCCTTCGTGGGACTGGATGGTGTGTGGCTGACCTACTGAATGGGTAGAGATGCGAACCCGCGGATCGGGCCTGAGCGGAGTCGGACCGCGGAGTCGATGTCGACATCCCAGTCACGGCGGCGGGTGAGGAGTGCTCGCAGAGCGATACGTGCTTCGAGGCGGGCTAGGGATGCGCCGAGGCAGAAGTGGATGCCGCGCCCGAACGCGACCTGTCGTTCGGGGCGACGGTTGATGTCGAAGTGGTCGGCGTCGGGGAACGCGTGGTCGTCGCGGTTGGCTGAGCCGAAGAGCAGCAGCACGGTGTCGCCGGCTGCCATGGCCTGCCCGTGCAGATCGACCTGTCGGGTCAGGGTGCGTGCCAGGCCCTGGACCGGTGAGTCGTAGCGGAGCAGCTCTTCGACGGCTGCTGGCACGAGTTCGGGGTCGTCGGCGAGAGCGCGTCGGTCCTCAGGGTGCTGGGCGAGGATGACAGCGCTGTTGGACAGGAGGTTGGTCGTCGTTTCGTGCCCGGCGACGAGCAGCAGCAGGCAGAAGCCGAGAAGTTCTTCCTCGGTGAGGTGCTCGCCGTCCACTTCGGCTTGGACGAGCGCTGTCATGAGGTCGTCTTGGGGGTGCGCGCGTCGGTCGGCCAGGAATGCGGAGAAGTACTCGTAGAGGGCTGCAGCGGCGTCCAGCCCGGCGCCGAACTCGCCTCGCACGGGGTTGGACTGGATCAGGGTGGTGGACCAGGTCCGAAAGCGGTCGCGGTCTTCACGCGGCACGCCGAGCATGTCGGCGATCACGATCGCGGGCAGAGGTCCGGAGAATTCGGAGACGAAGTCCCACGGGCCGGTCTCGGGGGATTGGTCGAGGAGGTCGTCGACGATGGTGTGGATGTGTGTCTCGAGCCCGGCGATGCGGCGGGGGGTGAAGGCCTTGCTGACGAGGTGACGCAGTTGGGTGTGCCGGGGTGGGTCGCTCATGATGAGCATGGGCAGGAACAGGTCGGTCATGTCCACCCCGGGCGGGGTGGGGAAGATCCCGGACGCCGAGGAGTACGTCGCCGGATCGGCGAGGGCGGCGGAGACGTCGTCGTAGCGGCTGAGGACCCAACAGCTCGCCTGCGAGGACCAGTACACGGGAGCGTGGTCGCGCAGCTCGCGGTAGACGGGGTACGGGTCCGCCATGACTTCCGGGTCGAACGGGCTGTAGGTCAGCTGCTGGTTGCTCATCGCATCTCTCTCGGTTGTCGGTTCACGCGTGTGCATCGGATGTGGTGGCTGGCTGCAGTGCGGACGGGGCGCGCGTGGGCCTGCGGTGTGGCCACCAGCTGCGGTCCTCGAAAAGGGCCGCGCAGGCGGGTACGACCAGGGTGCGGACGATGAAGGTGTCGAGCAGGAGTCCGGCGGCGACGGCGAACCCGGTCTGGGCGAGCGCTTCGACGGGGGAGAACAGCAGGGCCACGAAGGTGGAGGCGAAGATGAGGCCGGCGGCGGTGATGACGGGTCCGGTGGCGGTGACTGCGCGGGCGACCTCGTCGCGGTCCAGGGCGAGGCCGCTCTCGCGCATCCGGCTCATGAGCAGGATGTTGTAGTCCGCGCCCACGGCGACGAGCAGGACGAACACGATGACCGGGACGGTGAAGTGGATGTCTTGTCCGACCAGCTGCTGGAACACGAGGGTGGTGAGCCCCAGCGCGGCCGCACAGGACAGGACGACGGAGGCGAGGAGGTAGAGCGGTGCGGTGAGGGCGCGCAGCGTGAGGATGAGGATGAGGAGCACCATGAGCAGGACCGCGGCGACCACGAGGACGGCGTCGTCGGCGAGGTAGTGGGCCAGGTCGGCGCCGAGGCCGGCCGCGCCGGTGGCGAGGATGGTGGAGTCGTCGAGGCGGGTGTTGTTCATGGCCTGGTCGGCGGTGTCCTGGACTTCGTTGTAGCGCTCCTGTCCGGCGGGGGTGAGGGGGTCGGTATCGCCGGTGACCTGGATGCGGGCCAGTTTTCCGTCCTCGGAGAGGAACTGGGTGCGGGCCAGGGCGAAGTCGGGCTTTCCGAGTGCGGAGGCGGGTAGGTAGAAGCCTCCGGCCTCTGGGGTGTCGGCGCGCTGGTTGATGGCCTGGAGGTAGTCGCCGGATTCGTCGAGCCCGTTGCTGAGCTTCTCGGTCTGGGTGAGGAGCTGCTCGATGCCAGGTGCGATGCCGGCGGCACCGGTGGCGAGCCGGTCGGTGCCGCCTTCGAGCTCGCCGAGCTTCTCGCTCAACAGCGCTTGGCCCTCGGCGATCCGGTTGCTGCCCGACTGGGCTTGGCGGAGCCCGGCGGCGAGCTGGTCGAGCCCGGTCGCGAGGCGTCCGTCGCCGGCGGCGAGGCGTTCGGCGCCGGCGGCCGCTTGGGCCAGGCCGGGCAGGAGCCGGTCGCGTTCGCCGGTGTAGATCTTGCGCAGGCCCTCACGGGAGCGTTTGCAGATCGGGTCGGCGGTGCAGATCGGATCGTCCTCCAGGGCTTCGACGATCCTGCCGAGGCCCTCGACGGCCTGGGCGACCTGGTCGTGTGCGGTGCGGAGCCCGGCGGCCAGTGCGGCGGCGCCCAAGCGGAGCCGGCGGGCGCCGCTGGCGGCCTGGCTCGTGTGATCGGCTGCCTGCCCGAGGCCGTGGGCGATGCGGCGGCTGCCGTCGCTGAGCTTCCCGGCGCCGTCTTGGGCCTTCCCGGCGCCTGCGGAGACCTGGCCGAGGGCGTCTCCGAGGTCGCCGGCCCCGGACGCGAGGCGTTCCAGCCCGGGTTCCCCGGACTCGAGCTTGCGGTCGGCCTGGTGGAGTCCTCGGGCGAGTTTCCCGAGCTGGTTGGCGATGGAGGCGGGTTCCAGTCGCCTTCCGGCCGGTTGGGTGATGCTGCGGACCTGGTTGACGCCGTCGACCTTCGCGACCGCGGTGCTCACGGAGTTGATGACAGCCAGGTCGCGGGTGTTGGCCATGTTGTGGTCGGAGCGGATGAGCAGGTAGTCGGGCAGGGTCTGGTTGGGTGGGAAGTGCTCGGTCATCGCCGCGAGGCCCAGGTTGCTGGGGGTGTCTGGCGGTTGGGCGGCGCGTTCGTCGAAGGAGAGCTGCATCGTGGGCAGCGCGAGCGCGAGCAGCACCAGGACCGTCACTCCCGCGACCAGGATCCGGGCGGGGTGTCGTCCGACGAGGCGGCCGGTGCGGGCCCACCGCGAGTCCGGCCGCGGTGCCGGAGCTGGCCCGATGCGGGGTCCGAACCAGCGGATCAGGGCGGGGGTGAAGGTGAGGCTGACCGCGAGGGTGACCGCGATACAGATCGCCATCGGGGGGCCGGTGGTGGCGAAGATGGCGAGTTCGGTGAATCCGAGGCAGATGGCGCCGAGGATGACGGTGGCTGCCGAGGCCAGCAGGGCGGGCCCGACCCGGGAGACCGACTCGGCTACCGCATCGAGGGGTTCGAGGCCGTTGCCGTATTCCTCGCGGAAGCGGGAGATGAGGAAGACGCAGTAGTCGGTCCCGGCGCCCAGGGTGATGGCTACGACGAACGCGTCGGTGTAGGTGGACAGGGCCAGCCCGTGCTCACCTGCCCAGGCCAGGGCGCCGCGGGTGCACAGCAGGGCGACACCGATGGTCACCAGCGACACCAGGACGGTCGCGATCCGGCGGTAGACCAGCCAGAGGATTCCGACCAGAAGGAACAGGGAGACCGCGGTGATCTTCAACGAGGCGTCGTTCACCGCCGTGGTCAGGTCGGCGATCATCGCCGGGTCGCCGGTCACGTGAACTTCGGTGCCGGGTGGAGCATCGAGGTCGTCGACGACCGAGCGGAGCCACTTCACGTCCTCGTCGGATGCCGGTGAGCCGACCGCGGATCGCAGCCCGACGACTAGGTAGGTCGCCTCGCCGTCCTTGCTGGTCATCGAGCGCCGGGCCTCGGGCTTGCCGAGGTAGTCCTGGACCTCCGAGACCCGCTCCGGCTCCTTCTGGAGGGTGCTCACGAGGTCGGCGTAGACGCGGCGGTCCCCCACGCCCAGGCCGTCGTCGTCGGTGATGACCACGAACACATACGAGTGGGTGTTGCCCGACCCGAACGCGGTGTCCATCACCCGCAGCCCGTGCAGGGTCGGTGAGTCCTCGGGCAGGAAGGCAGTGCTGCTGCGTTCGACCACGGTCCCCAGCGGGGTGACCAGCAGCGAGAGCGCGGCGGCGGCCAGCACCCAGCCGAGCACCACGATCGATGGGAAGCGGTGCCCCAGCCTGAGGGCAGACCTCAGCGGTCCGCTGCTTCCGGCTCGTGGTCCGCGACCCATTCACCCGCACCAATGCTCTGGACTGAAATGTTGTACTGGCAGTACAACATAGGATGTGGTCGACGTCGAGGCCAGTTGGCACGGTGGGGCACAAGGGGAGGAGTGAGAGCGGTGAGGAAACTTCCGGCGAAGCTGGCCAGTCAGCTCTACGGCGCGGCCGAGCTGATCGCCGAGCGCGGTCTGGACGGCACCAAGATCGACGACATCGCCGAAGCCACGGGTATCCCGAAGGCCACGATCTATTACCACCTGGACGGCAAGAACGGGGTCCTCGCATTCCTTTTGGGAGACCTGCTTGACCTCATCGCTGGCGAGGTCGGTGTCGCAGTCTCAACGGTCGAGGATGCCCGTACCCGGCTCGAGGCCGCCGTCGCAGCACAACTAAGTGTGATGGTCGAGCATCCGTTCCTGTGCCGGGCACTCGCGGGGGACCTCGGCCGTGCCACCCGGCTGCCTGACCTCGCCGAGGCTTTGCGGAGCGCGTTCTACCAGCCGATCGAGAAGCTTCTGGCCGACGGCGTCGCCGACGGCTCGCTGCGCCAGGTCGCCGATCCGGGTGCCGTTGCAATGAGCGTCTTCGGTGCCATCACCGTGGCCGGTCTCAGCGCCGCGGTCGAGGGGTCTTCAACTGGCCCGTCCGCAGATGCGGCCCGTTTCTCTGCGGCGATCTGCGAACTGATCCTCGACGGTCTCGCGACACCTCGCACTCGCGATGACCACGAATCGGGTGAGCGGCCGTGACCAGCCTGGATGAGCTCCTCGCGAGCTGGAACGAGAAGTTCCGGGCGTACGAGGACGGCGCCCGGCTTCCGCCGCACCACGACCACTGCCTCGCCTGCGGACCCGACAACCCCCACGGCCATCACCTCACCGTCCAGCGTCGCGGCGACGAGGTGCATGCGGTTCACGTCTTCGACGAGCGCCACGTCGGCGCTCCCGGGATCGCGCACGGAGGCGCCGTGGCAACGGTCCTCGACGACCTGTTCGGGTTCCTGCTCTACCTCACCGGCAGTCCAGCGGTGACCCGGAAGCTCGAGGTGCGCTACGACTCGCCCGTCATCCTCGGCACCACCTACGAGCTCGCGGCCAGGGTCGTCCGGACAGAAGGGCGCAAGCTCTTCGTGGAGGCCGACATGAGTGAGACCGGAGGACCAACTGTCGCCTTCGCTTCGGCCCTTTTCCTGAGGGTGGACGTGACCCACTTCGACCAGGGCAGGCCGCGATGACTAAGACGTGGGTGGGCCGCTTTATCCCCGAAGTTCCCGTGGGCGCCACGGTCGCAAGCGCACCGTGGCGGAGGGACTCTGCGGGATCTCAGCGCGGTCGGGTTCGACACGGGCGCGACCGGTACTCCCGGTCGGTACTCCCGGCTGGTGCCTGTTCCTCTGCCGTGTGACGACGGAAGGGTGCGAGTCGCACGCTGAGCTGACATGGCTGTCGGCGTGCGTGTCGGGAGGGATGACGCCCCCACTTGGATCGTCAACGGTGACGTGACTGCGTGAACAACGCCGCGAGCGTGCTGCTTGAGTGGCGCGAAGCGAGCGAAGGTTGGTAGCCGGGCCCTACCTAGCCCGGTTCGCGGCGACCGAACTGACGGAATTCGCTTGGCGACTGCCCGGTCCAGCGTTTAAAGGCATGCGAGAAGTTGCCCAGGTCGCTATAGCCGAGATCTATGGCGATCTGACCGACCGTCAGCGATCGGTCGAGCAGGCGGACGATCGCCCTCTCGCGCAACAGCGATTGCTGTACGTCGCGGAAGGTCGTGCCCTCCTCGTGGAGGCGCCTTTTCATGGTGCTCGGGGAGACTGCGAGGAGCTCAGCCATGTCATGGCTGCTGATGTGTCCGGGGTCCTCCTCGAGCAATCGCCTCACGGTCTCGGTAAAGCTGGTGGCAGCGGTGTGACGGTCGAGGCTTCGGCGCAGTTCGCCGATGGCCATGCGATAGGCGACCGGGTCGGGGAAGCGACAGGGTGCTTGGAGGATGTCGACGGGAACGTCGATGAACGACGCGCGTGCGCCGAACACCAAGCGTCCGGCCAGCGCGCCGGCGATGCGCTGAGGGGACTGGGGTGTCTTCCAAGCCAGGTTCATCGTGACGCCTGGCAGCGGGCCCGTCAGCATGTCGAGGAGCCGCAGCAGTGCCGCTCCGCCGTAGGTGATGACTAGGCAGTCGAGATCACGATCGCCGGTGTGGCCGGTGAGGCCCACGGTTAGGCTGCGCTGACTGCTGTGGAAGTGGGGGCGCAAGGCGCTCGAGATGATCGGAAGATACCCGAGCAGCTCGAAGACCTCGGCCACGGAGCCGGAGCTGACTAGCGGCAGGCTGAGCGGGCCGAACGACGTCAATTGCGCGTGCTCGGCGAAGGAGAGCCCGAGGCTTGTGGCTTCGTCGTGGTCGAGTCCGGGGTAGACCTCACGGAACCACCGGATCGGCACCTGTCGGTCGCGCTGGACCAGCTCCAGTTCGGAAGTCCCCTCGCGGTCGATGATCGCGCGGAAGCGACCTACGGCTTGAGGACCGAGAGCATCGCTGTTCAAGAGCTGGACGAACGCCAACGGAGGCACCCCGGGCTCGGGGGACTTCATGGGCAGTGACCTCCTGAGCCGAAATCACAACATATTGACTCGAGTGACCATAGCCACAGCATGTCCAGAGTGCCAACACTTGACTCACGTTCGAGCAAGGAGTCGTTCCATGTCAGTTGTCACCTTCATCTCCCACGACGGGGAGAAGCGCGAGGCACCCCTCGAGGAGGGTGCGTCCCTCATGCAGATCGCCGTAGACAACATGGTGCCCGGGATCGACGGCGATTGTGGCGGGGAGGCCGCGTGTGGCACGTGCCATGTGATCGTCGAGGACCAGTGGATCGCCGAAGTCGGCCGTTCGGGTCCGGTCGAGGAGGAGATGCTCGCCATGAACCCCGAGCGCGAGCCGACCTCGCGGCTCTCGTGCCAGATGCGGGTGAGCGAGAGCTGGGACGGCCTCGTCGTCCGACTCCCCGAGTTCCAGATGTGACCGTCGAGAGGAAGACTGCACCATGACGACCCTGACTACCGTGACCGACGCCGTGGCTGAGCGAGCCCAGTCCATCATCCCGATGGAGATCCAGATCCGCGGGGCGCACCTGTACGACAAGACCCGTCGCTTCGTGACACGGACCAACGGGAAGAAGATCTTCGTCGAGGAGCCCATTCCCCC
Organism: Aeromicrobium sp. EU05-FHT14F07; assembly: GCF_058790455.1. NCBI lineage: Bacteria > Bacillati > Actinomycetota > Actinomycetes > Propionibacteriales > Nocardioidaceae > Aeromicrobium > Aeromicrobium sp. EU05-FHT14F07. Next base: position 8,758 of record NZ_JBYTCR010000016.1, on the reverse strand, counting down.
CGTGGAGGACGTCGCCCTCGCCGACATCGACCTGAGCAACCCGTTCCTCTACCGTCAGGGCAAGTGGCAGTCCTACTTCGAGCGCGTGCGCAACGAGGCACCCGTCCACTACCAGGCCGACAGCCCGTTCGGACCTTTCTGGTCCGTCACTCGGCACGCCGACATCATCGCGGTCGACAAAGACCATGAGACCTTCTCGGCTGAGCCCTTCATCATCATCGGCGAGCCCCCACGGTTCATGGATGTCGCGATGTTCATCGCCATGGACCCGCCCCGACACGACCGCCAGCGAGCCGCGGTCCAAGGCGTAGTCGCCCCCAAGAACCTGCGCGAGATGGAGAGTTTGATCCGCACGCGGGTCCAGGAAGTACTGGACGAGCTCCCGGTAGGTGAGCCCTTCAACTGGGTCGACCGCGTCTCGATCGAGCTCACCGCGCGGATGCTCGCGACCCTACTCGACTTCCCATACGACCAACGCCGCAAGCTCGTCGAGTGGTCGGACCTGGCCAGCTCCATGGAGCAGGCCAACGGCGGACCATCCGACAACGACGAGGTCTTCCGGGGCTTCGTCGACGCGGCGCGGGGACTGAGCGCGCTGTGGCGGGACAAGCAGGCGCGACTCGCGGCAGGTGAGGAACCCGGGTTCGACCTGATCACCATGCTCCAGAGCAACGAGCACACCAAGGACCTGATCGACCGCCCGATGGAGTTCCTGGGCAACCTGGTGCTCCTGATCGTCGGCGGCAACGACACCACACGCAACTCTATGAGCGGGGGTGTTCTCGCCCTCAATCAGTTCCCCGACCAGTTCGAGAAGCTCAAGGCCAACCCGGACCTCATCCCCAACATGATCTCAGAGATCATCCGCTGGCAGACGCCGCTGGCCTACATGCGTCGCGTTGCGAAGAAGGACACGGTCCTCAACGGCCAGTTCATCCGTGAGGGCGACAAGGTGGTCATGTGGTACGCCTCGGGAAACCGCGACGAGCGAGTGTTCGAACGTCCGGACGATCTCATCATCGACCGCAAAAACGCACGCAACCACATCGCGTTCGGCTTTGGCGTCCACCGGTGCATGGGCAACCGTCTGGCCGAGCTGCAGCTGCGGATCCTGTGGGAAGAGCTGCTCCCGCGCTTCGAGAAGATCGAGGTCGTGGGTGAGCCGGAGTATGTCCAGTCCAACTTCGTGCGCGGGATCAGCCGGTTGATGGTCCAGTTGACGCCGAAGACCGACGCGTGACCTCGGGGAGGGCGCTGATCGTCGGGGCCAGCCACGCCGGGGCCCAGTTGGCCGCCAGCCTTCGCCAGGAGGGGTGGGCAGGTGAGGTTGTCGTCATCGGTGACGAAGCCGCGCTTCCGTACCAGCGGCCTCCCCTGTCCAAGGCCTACCTTGCCGGCAAGAGCAGCTTGGAGGAGCTCGCCATCCGCAAGGCGGAGTTCTACGACAAGCAGAAGATCCGCCTGTTGCGGGCGACGGTCACCGAGATTGATCGTGCGGCCGGAGAGGTCGTGCTGAGCGACGGTGAGACGCTCGCCTACGACGGCCTCGCGTTGTGCACCGGGGGCCGGGCGCGTCCGCTGGCTATTCCTGGCATCGATCTGCCGGGCGTCTTCTACCTGCGGACGTTCGCGGACGTCGAGGCGATCCGTGAGGCCACGGCCTCGGGTCGCCGAGCCGTGATCGTCGGCGGGGGCTACATCGGGCTGGAGACCGCCGCGTCGTTGCGCGCCCTCGGGCTGGAGGTAACGGTCCTGGAGGCCGCCGAACGTGTCCTGGAGAGGGTCACGGCTGCTGAGGTGTCGATGTTCTACGAGCGCATCCACCGCGACGCCGGGGTCGTGGTGCGGACGGGCGCTCTCGTCGAGGCCGTGGCCGGCGACGGCCGCGCCGGCGAGGTGGTGCTAGCCGGGGGTGAGCGGATTCCCGCAGACCTGGTCATCGTGGGTGTGGGCTTGGTCCCGAACACCGAGCTCGCCTCTGAGGCGGGCCTGCAGGTCGAGGACGGTGTCGTGATCGACGACTTCGCCTCGACCAGCGATCCCAAGATCGTCGCGGCGGGGGACTGCGCCATCCATTACATTTCTCGCTACGGCCGGCGGGTGCGACTTGAAGCGGTGCCCAGCGCGGGTGAGCAGGCGAAGGCGGCTGCCGCCACGCTGTGCGGCAAGGAGCGGCCTATCTCGGCGCTGCCGTGGTTTTGGTCCGACCAGTACGACCTGAAGCTGCAGATCGCGGGACTGAACACGGGCTACGACGAGATCGTGCTAAGCGGCGACCCCGCGCGCGATCGCGACTTCACCTGCTACTACCTCCAACGTGGGCGGTTGCTCGCCGCGGACTGTGTGAACCGTCCCCGGGACTTCATGAAGGCCAAGAGAACGCTCGGCCAGGGTCTCGACGTCGATCGGGCGGAACTGCAACGGCCCGCCGCCTCCTGATTCACAGTGCCGGGCGCGCGCCTCGGCGAAGCCCCGCACCCCATCACCGCCCCCCTCAACACCCCATCGCCGGAGGACTACTCGTGCAGAGCACCATGATGAACGTCCAGCTGACGACGGCAGCCATCCTGCGGCACGGTGCCCGTGTGCACGCCACCGCGCGCGTGCGCACGCTCCAGCCCGACGGCTCGGTCAGGACCGGCACGTTCGCCGAGGTGGGACGCCGCTCGGCGCAGCTGGCCCACGCGCTGCGGGCCTGCGGGGTCGTGGGGGACGAGCGGGTCGCCACCTTGATGTGGAACAACCAGGAGCACGTCGAGGCCTACTGTGCAGTGCCCTCCATGGGGGCAGTCCTGCACACCCTCAACCCTCGACTGACCCCCGAGCAGCTGGTCTACATCGCCAACCACGCTGACGACCGGGTGGTGATCGTCGACGGTACGCTCGCCCCGCTCCTGGCGGCGGTCCTACCGCAGCTCGCCGAGGTGCACACCGTGGTCGTCACGGGGGGTGTCGATCTCGCGCCGCTCGAACGTGACGGCCTCACCGTTGTCGGTTACGACGACTTCATCGGAGGTCACCTGGAGACGTTCGAGTGGCCGGAACTCGATGAGCTCTCCGCTGCGGCCATGTGCTACACCTCGGGCACTACCGGCAACCCCAAGGGCGTGGCCTACAGCCACCGATCGACCTACCTCCACTCGATGGCTGCGTGTGCCGCCGACGGGCTGAGCGTCACCGGTGACGATGCCATCCTGGCGATCGTGCCGATGTTCCATGCCAACGCCTGGGGACTGGTCTACGCGGCTTTGATGGCAGGAGCCGACCTGGTCATGCCCGAACGGTTCCTCCAGGCCGAGCCACTGGTGCGACTCATCAGCAGCGAGCGCCCCACGATCGCCGGAGCTGTGCCTACGATCTGGAGTGACGTCCTGAATCACCTCGACTCCAACCCCGGTCACGACATCTCGTCGCTGGGGCTGGTGGCCTGCGGTGGATCGGCCGTGCCGCTTCATCTAATGAAGGCCTTCCAGGAGAAGTACGGCGTGCAGATCGTGCAGGCGTGGGGGATGACCGAGACCTCGCCCCTAGCCGCTATCGCTCGGCCGCCGGCAGCGGTCGAGGGCGAGGAGCACTGGGCACTGCGGGCCTCCCAAGGTCGTCCCGTCGCCGGGGTCGAGCTGCGACTGATCGACGACGACGGTAACGAGGTGCCGCACGACGGGAAGTCAGTCGGGGAGATCCAGGTTCGCGGCCCATGGATCACGGGGTCCTACATCGGTGACGAGGACGCGGAAAAGTTCGACGACGGATGGCTGCGTACCGGAGACGTGGGACGGATCGACGAGCGTAGTTTCGTCACCTTGACCGACCGGGCGAAGGACGTCATCAAATCGGGCGGCGAGTGGATCTCGTCAGTGGAGCTCGAGTTGCTGCTCGCAGGTCACCCGGATGTGCTGGAAGCGACCGTCATCGGCGTTCCGGACGAGAAGTGGCAGGAACGGCCCCTGGCCGTGATCGTCGTTCGGGACGGGTCCGAGGTGACTCCCTCCCAGTTGCGGGACTTTCTCGAGGGCAAGGTCGCCAAGTGGTGGCTGCCCGAGCGGTGGTGCTTCGTGCCCGACGTGCCCAAGACCTCGGTCGGCAAGTTCGACAAGAAGCTGCTCCGCGCCCGGCACGCCGACGGCGACCTCGCTGTCATCGATCTCTGACTGCATGGGAAGGCATCACGGCGCGAGGCGCGATTGGTGGACGAGCTCGCGGCCGAGTCCGGCCGGGAGTTGCCGCCGCTGCCGCCGATCTCGTTCCAGCAGGAGCCGTCCAACGGCATCCCGCGCCGCTCCCAGCGCGAGCCCGGGGCATGGTGCCGCGAGCACGGGATCACCACGCCTGCGTACTCCTTCGCCAGCGACTTCGCAACTGCTGCTGTCCCGCACTCCGCTGCAAGCCCACAGCGGCCCCCGTCGACCGTCGTCTGATGGCGCAGCAAGCCAGGCCCTCCCGGGCACCGTCACCGACCTCGAGGAAGTGTCATGAACGCCCCGTCCGCACCCACCCTGCACATCCGACGTCCCGCCGACGGCGAAGTACTCCGATCGGTCCCGATCGTCGACGGCGACCGCGTGCGCGCCGCCGCTGAGGACCTGCGCGCGGCGCAGGTCGCGTGGCGCGACATGGGTCCTGCTGCGCGAGCCACCTGGCTGCGCAAGTGGCGGGGCTGGATCCTCGACCACACCGATGAGCTCACTGACCTGCTCGTCGCAGAGACCGGCAAGGTCCGCCCTGACGCCTTGGTGGAGACGACCGCTTCGTGCGAGTTCATCTCCTTCTACGCCGACCATGCGAAGGAGTTCCTCGCCCCCGAACGAGTGGGGGCAGGAGGGCTGCTCAGCCTTCCGAAGCGGCTGACCCGCAGCTATCGGCCCTACCCGTTGGTCGGACTGATCATCCCGTGGAACTTCCCGATCACCCTGTTCCTGATGGATGCGGCGCCGGCGCTCGCAGCGGGATGTGCGGTGCTGACAAAGTCGTCGGAGATGACCCCGCTGACGTGCGCGCGCATCATCGAGGGATGGCACGAGATCGGCGCCCCGCCGGTCCTCCTGCACGTCGCGGGGGCCGGGGACACTGGAGGAGCGGTGGTCGAGGCTGTTGACTTCGTTCAGTTCACGGGCTCGACGGCGACGGGCCGTCGGGTGGCCACGCGCTGTGCTCAGCTGCTCAAGCCGGTCAGCCTGGAGTTGGGCGGTAAGGACGCTGCCATCGTGCTCGAGGATGCCGACCTCGATCGGGCCGCGCACGGGATCGTCTGGGGCGGGATCTTCAACTCGGGGCAGGTCTGCATCTCGGTCGAGCGGGTCTACGTGGTGGACGCGGTCTACGACCGGTTCGTGGAGAAGGTGGTGGCGGCCCTCGGAGCGCTGAAGCAGGGCTCTCGAGCCCGCGATGATGTCGGCGCCATGGTGACCCGGGCGCAGGTGGACACGGTCGAGCGGCATGTGCGGGAGGCTCAGGAGTCCGGTGCGCGCGTGCTTGTCGGCGGGTCGCGGGCCGACGAAGGCAACTTCTTCGCCCCCACGCTGCTGGTGGACGTCGACCACAGCATGGCCTGCATGACCGAGGAGACGTTCGGGCCAACACTGCCGGTCATGCGGGTGGCCGACGAGGCCGAAGCGGTGGCCCTGGCCAACGATTCCGCGTACGGGCTCTCGGCCACCGTGTGGACACGAGACGTCTCCCGAGGGCGGCGCATCGCCGACCAACTGGAGGTCGGTGCGGTCAACATCAACGACGTCTTCAGCAACCTCTTCGCCGTGGGGCTACCCCACAGCGGCTGGAAGTCCTCGGGCCTGGGGGCTCGCCTCGGCGGCGCGCAGGGTCTGCGGAAGTACTGCCGCGTCCAAGCAATCACCGAGCCGCGGATCCCGCTGACCACCAAGGAGCTCACCTGGTACCCGTACTCCGCCCGGCGTACGGCGATCGCCGGCCGAGTGCTGCGCCTGGCCGCTGGTCGCGGCCTGCGGCAGCGACTCGGCCTCTGAAAGGAACAGGAACCATGACGACAACGAACAAGCGACGGGTGGTCGCCATCACCGGGGGCGCCCGGGGGATCGGATACCACACCGCGGAGGAACTCATCCGGCGCGGTCACCGGGTCGCCATCGGGGACATCGACCAGATCCAGCTCAAGGTGGCCGCCGAGGAGCTCGGCCTCGACGTCGCGGTGCGTCTAGATGTCACCGACCCTGCCTCCGTGGCGTCCTTCCTCGACGTGACCGAGGAAGCACTGGGGCCGATCGACGTCCTCATCAACAACGCGGGTGTCATGCCGACGGGGCACGTGCACGAGGAGACCGACGAGGTCACCCGCCGGCAGGTGGAGATCAACATCCTGGGCGTCATCTTCGGCACCAAGATCGCCCTGCAGCGGATGCTGCCACGGCGACAGGGACACATCATCAACACGGCTTCACTGGCCGGGGAGCTCCCGGTCCCGGGGCTGGCGACGTATTGCGGGACCAAGTTCGCGGTCATCGGGTTCACCGAGGCCGCCCGGCAGGAGTACCGCAGGTCGGGTGTCACCCTGTCCACTGTGCGTCCGACCTTCACCAACACCGAGCTGGTCGCGGGGACGAGCGGGGCCAAGGGCATGCGCAACGCAGAGCCGCAGGAGATCGCGCGCGCCACGGCGGCTCTCATCGAGCGCCCGCAGCCCTTCGTGCGAGTCACGCGTATCGCCGGCACGATGGTGGCGGCGATGAAGTTCGTTCCCGAGCGGATCGCGACCCAGCTCGGGGCGATGCTCGGGACCGACACGGTCTTCCTCGACCGCGTGGACTCCGCGGCGCGTCAGGCCTACTTGGAGCGGGTCGGTCGCAGCTGATGCCACAGGGCGCGATCGCGCGCCACGGATCATCCGAAACGACCGCGAGCGTCGCGTGGCGCTCGCGGTCGTCTCCTGTCCCGTGGCTTAGGCCGGGTGCTGGCCGCCCTCGACGACGGGCATCAGGTCCGGGGGGCGAAGGCCGGCCGCTCCGGCTCAATGGCGGAGATCCGCTGGTAGCCGGCGCCCAACGGGGGACGCTCGTCCCGATTGCCCTTGTTGGGCCACAGGGAGGCTGCCCGCTCGGCCTGCGCGGTGATCGTCAACGACGGGTTAACCCCCAGGTTCGCCGTGATACTGGAGCCGTCGACGACGAAGATCCCGTCGTGCCCGTAGAGACGGTGGTAGGGGTCGATGACCCCGGTCTCCGGGGAGTCACCGATGGCACACCCGCCGATGAAGTGAGCGGTCATCGGGATGTTGGCGATCTCCCCCGTGGACCCGCCGGCCACGCCGTTGATCTTCTCGGCGACGCGACGGGTGACTTCATTGCCGACGGGGATCCAGGTGGGGTTGGGCGCCCCGTGGCCAGGTCCCGAGGTGATCGTGGGGCGACCGAGGAGGGTCTTCCTCGACCGCACCGTGATGGAGTTGTCCAGCGTCTGCATGACCAGCAGGATGACTGTGCGCTCCGACCACCGTCGCGGGCTGAACCACGTCAGATGAGAGGGCTGGGTCGCGATTGTCCGCAGCCAGCGCCACCACCGGGGCCCATGGCCGTCCCCGTCGGTGAGCGCGGTCTGGAGTAGGGACATGGCGTTGCTGCCCTTGCCGTAGCGCACCGGCTCGATGTGGGTGAACTCGTCGGGGTGGATCGAGGATGTGATGGCCACGCCGCGCGTGAAGTCGCTGGATCGATCGCGGGACTTCGCCCCCAGGATCGACTCGGAGTTGGTACGGGTCAGGGTGCCCAGTCGGGCGGAGATGTGCGGCAGGGAGCCCGTGGCCTTCAGTCGGTGGAGCAGCTTCTGGGTGTTGTAGGTGCCCGCTGCGAAGACGACGTGGTCGGCCGTGAATGACTGCCGGTTGCGGCGACGGCGCGCGGACCTGCCGGTGCGGACGGTGTCGACGACGTACCCGCTTCCCTTGCGCGGGCGCACGTCGACCACGGTGGTCAGGGGACGTACCTCGGCCCCGAGCTTCTCCGCGAAGTACAGGTAGTTCTTGTCCAGGGTGTTCTTCGCCCCGACCCGGCACCCGGTCATGCACGACCCGCACTGGGTGCACCCGGTGCGGCGCGGCCCCGCCCCGCCGAAGAACGGGTCGGGAACCTCTTTGCCGGGCTCTCCGAAGAAGACGCCGACGGGGGTCAGTGTGAAGGTGTGCTCCACACCCATGTCGCGCGCGACCTCGCGCAGCACCTTGTCCGAAGGCGTCACGTGGGGGTTCTGCGTGACACCCAGCATCCGCCGTGCCGTCTGGTAGTGCGGGTCCAGCTCGGCGTGCCAATCGGTGATGTGCGCCCACTGTGGATCGTTGAAGAACGGGGCAGGAGGTTGGTAGAGGGTGTTGGCGTAGTTGAGCGAACCGCCGCCGACGCCGGCGCCCGCCAAGATGACGACGTCGCGCAGCAGGTGGATGCGCTGGATGCCGAAGCAGCCGAGCCGTGGCGCCCAGACGAACCGACGGGTGTCCCAGGACGAGGTGGGCAGGTCGTCGGTGTCGTAGCGCTTGCCTGCTTCGAGCACCCCGACGTGGTAGCCCTTCTCCGCCAGGCGCATGGCGGTCACCGAGCCGCCGAAGCCGGAGCCGATGATCAGCACGTCGTAGTGGGCCGAGGTCATGGGATGTGGATCCTTCTGTGAGGTGTTCGACGCGAGTGGGGCGGCGGACCGGCAGTGCCGCCGATCTGACGGGTTGTGGTTCCCCCCGAATCGTGGAGGGCTTCTCTATGCGGCTTCCCGGTCGGGGGCCGCTGTGTCCTCGTAGTTGACC
>NZ_JBYTCR010000015.1:0-111493 GCF_058790455.1 Aeromicrobium sp. EU05-FHT14F07 | reverse complement strand
ATCTTGGGTCCCACGCGGGCCACAGCCCGAGAACCCAGACCACCTCGCGCCCAGCCGCCCGGTCGAGGCCCTTTCGGGGACCACCTCCACGAGAAGCCGCAGCAGCGCAGCCCCACCCGAGCGAGAAGCCGAACCAGCGCACCCCCAACCGAGCAGCAAGCCGCGCCCGCGCACCCCCACCCCAAAGGGAAGCCACGCCACCGCACCCCCACCCGACCAAGGGAGCCACCCCCGCGCAGCCGCAGGACAGGAAGAGCGTCAGCGCCGACCCTGCGCGACGGGCGACGCCTCGGCGCCGCGCGCCTGGGCCTGGGAGGCGTACTGGAGCCACTGCTGGATGCCGGTGGCGTCGCCGCGGGCGTAGGCGGTGAGGGCGGCGGCGTAGCCGGCGGGCTCCGCGGCGTGGCCCGCCTCGGGGACGACGACGGAGGCGGGGTCGACGCCCTTGACCACCAGCACGAGACGCTCGGCGGCGCGCGCGACCATCCCGCCGTGCGCGGCGAACGCGCCCGACGTGGCCACCTCGGCGTGCACGAGGGCGGCGACGACGAGTCCGGGTGCCTCGGTGGGGCGGGCGGCGAGGCGCGCCAGCTCCGCCAGGCGGGCTGCGCCGCCGGCGTCGGCGGGGCGACCCAGCTCGTCGTCGGGCACGCTGCCCGACGCGGCCAGCGCGTGCAGCCGCGCGAGCGCCTGCAGCGGCGAGCGACCCCACACCGGGACGAGACCCAGCAGCTCGACGTTCAGGCGCACCGCCGAGCGGGCGACCGTGTCGCCCCCGCCGCCCGCGAGCAGCTCCACAGCAGGGTCGTCGCCGTCGTCCGCGGCCGGAGGCAGGTCGCTGCCCTCCAGCCGCGCCGTGGCGACCGCACCCAGCAGGAGCGACCGGGCCGTGTCCTCCGGCGTCGTCCGACGCAGACCCCGGTCGCGCAGCAGCGCGTCGATGCCGTCGCGCGTCGCCGCGAACGCCGAGGGCACCCCCTCGAGGGACGCCGCGGGCAGGAACGGGTCGACGGGCTCTGACACGCCCCGAAGCGTACCGAGCCGACGTCCGCGGACCGGTAGCCTGCGGGTGTGAGCGAGCTGTTCGACCAGGCGGCACGGTCCGCCCCCGGCACCGACGAGGCGCACGACCGCCTCGTCAAGTGGCTGGTGGGCGACCGACTCGCCTGCGTGCTGCTCCTCGAGGACTCCTCGCTCGCCTTCCGTCTCGCCGAGCAGGGGCACGAGGTCGTCGTCGCGGGCGAGGACGTGCACACCGTCCGGTCGCCCGACGTGCTCTACGTGCGGACCGTCGGACCCCGCCTTCCGTTCGTGTCCGACGCGTTCGACGCCGTCGTCACCCCGCAGCTGGACGACGACCAGACCGTGCTGGCCGAGCAGGCCCGCGTGCTGCGCGCCGGTGGCGTGCTCTCCAGCCTCGCGCGCGACCACGACGAGACGCTGCCGTGGGTCCGACGCCTGCGCGAGGTCGCCGGCCGCCGCCCGACGCCCCCCGCCCCGGCCACCGGGACGGTCGAGGCATCCGGGCTCTTCCACCCCCGGGAGACGACGGAGCACGCCACGTGGGAGGAGCTCGACCTCCCCGCGCTGCTGCAGTACGCCCGCGAGACGGGACGTCAGCCCGTCGAGGACGCGACGTTGTCCCGGGTGCGGGAGCTGTTCGACCAGAACACCGCACAGAGCGGCAGCCTGCGGCTGCGCCACCTGCTGCGCGGCACGCGGGCCCGCGTGCGCAAGGAGGCGCGGTCGGAGGGACCGCAGCCGCCGGACACGCTGCTGCTCGAGCTGCGGTGAGCCCCCTCCTCGCAGCCCTGCTCGGCGTTCTGTTGGGCGGGGTCGGCCACGCCGTGCTGCGCCGACGTCGCGTGCGCGGCACCCCGCTCGGGTCCCCCGAGGAGCGCGCGACCTACGAGGCGCTGCACCGCACGGCCCTCGCGGCACCCGCCCTGCGCCAGGGCCTCGACCGCTCCAGCGCGCTCGAGACGCTCCCCCACGTGCGCGCCCTGCTCGGCACGCCGACCGTCGGACTGACCGACACCACTGCACACCTCGCGTGGGACGGGCCCGACGACCCCGCTGACCCGGCACTCGCCGACGTCGTCGCCGCGACGCTGCGCACCGGCCGGACCCAGGCCGCCGGACCGGCGGTCGCGGCTCCCCTGGTCGTCGACGAGCGGGTCATCGGCGCGCTCGTGGTGGTGGCCGAGCAGCCGTCGGCCGGGCTGCTGCGGGCGACCGCCGAGGTCGCGGCGTGGATGTCGGGCCAGCTCGAGCTGGCCGAGCTCGACAAGTCCCGCACCGCGCTGATGGCCGCCGAGCTGCGGGCGCTGCGCGCACAGATCTCCCCGCACTTCGTCTACAACTCCCTCGGCGCGATCGCGTCGTTCGTGCGCACCGACCCCGAGCGGGCGCGCGAGCTGCTCCTGGAGTTCGCCGACTTCACGCGCTACTCCTTCCGCCAGCACGGCGACTTCACGACCCTCGCCGAGGAGCTGCGCTCCATCGAGCGCTACCTCGTGCTCGAGAAGGCGCGCTTCGGCGACCGGCTGCGCGTGGTCACGCGGGTGGCGCCGGAGGTGCTCAACGTCCGGCTGCCGTTCCTCGCCGTCCAGCCGCTCGTGGAGAACGCCGTGCGGCACGGCCTGGAGGGCCAGCAGGGCGCCGGCACCATCACCCTCGTCGCCCTCGATGAGGGGGCCGACTGCGTCATCTCCATCGAGGACGACGGCGTCGGCAGCGACCCCGAGACGGTCCGGGCCGTCCTCTCGGGCGACACGTCGTCGGCGTCCGTCGGCCTCGCGAACGTCGACGAGCGGCTGCGCACCGTGTACGGGAACGACCGCGGCATCGTCGTGGAGACCGCTCCGGGGCTGGGGACGAAGGTCACGCTGCGCATCCCCAAGTTCGCACCCCCGTGACCTTCGGCGTCCGCGACGGTTGATGGGGTCGAAGGTCCACGTGGGAGGAGCAACATGGCAGTGCGCGGTGCGGGGTACGCGGTCCGGCGGGTGCGTCAGTCGTTCACGCACTTCCGCAACGGGCCCCAGCTGCTGCTGGCGATGGCGCGGGGCGGCGAGGTGACGTTCCGGACCCGCTCGGGCCTGACCATCCACACGCCGAACTCCCCCGGCGCGCGGTTCCCCGTCTACGAGATCACCGCCGACGACGTGTACCGCGTCGACGAGCTGCTCGCGGGCCTGCGGCCGGACTTCGTCGCGATCGACGTCGGCGCTCACATCGGCAGCTTCTCGACGGCGGTCTGCGCCCGGGCACCCCGCGCGACCGTGCACGCGTACGAGGCGTCGCCGTCGACGGCCGCCTGGACCCGACGCAATGCCGAGGCCAACGGGTTCGCCGACCGCCTGCACGTGCACGCCGAGGCCGTCTCGGACCACCGCGGCACGCTGCGCTTCGTCGACAATGGCGAGGCCAGCGCCCACAACGGCATGACCGCGCCTGACGGCCTCGGGGGCGAGGTCGAGGTGCCGTGCGTGACGTTCGCCGACGCGCACGCCGCGGCCGGCGGACGCGTCGACCTGCTCAAGAGCGACGCGGAGGGTGCCGAGTACGGCTACATCCTCGGCAGCGACCCGGCCCTGTGGGCCGACGTGCAGCGGGTCGTCATGGAGTACCACCCCGTCGAGGGCTACTCCCTGGGCGACCTCGTCACCTACCTCGCGGGCGTCGGGCTCGACCTCGTGCGGGACGAGCCGTCGCCGGACAAGCCCGGCCTCGGGAACGCCTGGTTCGCCCGCGCCGCATGACCCGGCTCCCCCCGGCCCTGATGCCGCTGTGGCCCCTGGCCAAGCGGGCCCACCGCGCCACGACCCGCGCGGTCGGCGTGGCGGCCCGTGCCGTCGGCGACGGCGGCCCTCGGTCGGTGCCGGCACGCGTCAGCCCGACGTCGCGCGCGACGGCCGCGGCCGAGCCCGACCACGTCCGGCTGCACTCCGTCGGCTCCCCGCTCGACCTCCTGAGACCCCTCCCGGTCGGCAGGCCGGGCGGTCTGCGCTTCTGGGACGACGTGCGCGTCCTGCGCCGGCCCCCACGGTCGGTGCTCGAGGTCGAGGGCGGACGCTTGGTCGGCGAGGCGGCCGCGACGATCACGCCCGCCGGCACGCTCGACCGCGAGACGAGCCCGTACTTCGGGATCCGCCGACCCACCGAGCACCCGGTGCACCTGCGGCTGCGCTACCCCGAGCCGGAGCACGTCGCCGGCACGGTCGTCTCGCTCGCGTCGCACGCCTCGGCGCGCAACTACTACCACGCGCTGATGGACGCCCTGCCACGGTGGGGGCTCCTCCAGGAGCTGTTCCCCGACGAGCGCCCCGACCGCGTCGTCGTCGGGCACACCACCCGCTGGGACCGTCAGCTCGTGGCGATGGTCGGGCTCGACGCCCTGCCGCTCGTGGAGCCCAGCCACGACCTCCACCTGCGCGCCGACCGGCTCCTCGTCCCGGCGATCGACAACCAGACGACGCTCGCGCCGCCGTGGGTCACCGCGTGGCTGCGCGCGCACCTGCCGGCTCGCGAGGTCCGCGGCAAGCCACGTCGGCTGTACGTCACCCGCGGCGACCGGCCGCACACCCGGCGCTACGTGCAGGAGGACGCGCTGCTGCCGCACCTGGAGCGCCAGGGCTTCGTGCGGGTCGACCCCGGCACGATGAGCGTGCAGGAGCAGATCGACCACTTCGCCGCCGCCGACGTCGTTGTCGCCCCGCACGGCGCCGGACTCGTGAACCTGACGTTCGCCCCGGCCGGGGTCCGTGTGCTCGAGCTGTTCGCGCCGCGCTACCTCAACCCCGGCTACTGGGCGATCGTCGACAACGTCCCCGACTCGCGCTACCGCTACGTCGTGGCCGAGCCCGTCGACCGGCTGCGGTCCGAGCGCGCCATGCAGGGCGTCCAGGACGACGTCGACCTCCCGGCCGCCGTGGTCCTGGAGGAGCTCGAGCGGCTGCTGGCGCAGGACGCCGACGGACAGGAGGCCCCGGGTCGCACCGACGCGGGGCAGGATGGGGCCGAGCACCCTCGGTCCCCGGAGAGAGGCACCCCGTGACGAAGCGCGCGCTGATCACCGGCATCACCGGCCAGGACGGTTCGTACCTGGCCGAGCTGCTGCTGGGCAAGGGCTATGAGGTCCACGGCCTGATCCGTCGGGCGTCGACGTTCAACACGTCGCGCATCGACCACCTGTACCAGGACCCGCACGTGGACGGGACGAAGCTGTTCCTGCACTACGGGGACCAGTCCGACGGCGCCCGGCTGGTGTCGTTGATGTACGAGATCGCGCCGGATGAGGTGTACAACCTCGCGGCGCAGTCGCACGTGCGGGTCTCCTTCGACGAGCCCGAGCACACCGCCGACACGACCGGCACGGGCACCGTGCGCCTGCTGGAGGCGGTGCGCGCGGCCGGGATCCGGCCGCGGTTCTACCAGGCCTCCTCCAGCGAGCTGTACGGCGCGACCCCGCCTCCGCAGGACGAGGACACGCCGTTCTACCCGCGCTCGCCGTACGCGGCGGCGAAGCTGTACTCGTACTGGATCACCAAGAACTACCGCGAGGCCTACGACATGTTCGCGGTCAACGGGATCCTGTTCAACCACGAGTCCCCCCGCCGCGGCGAGACGTTCGTGACCCGCAAGATCACCCGCGCCGTGGCCGCGATCAAGGCCGGCCGCCAGGACCTGCTCTACATGGGCAACCTCGACGCCGTGCGCGACTGGGGCTACGCCGCGGAGTACGTCGAGGGCATGTGGCGGATGCTGCAGGTCGACGAGCCCGAGGACTTCGTGCTCGCCACCGGCGTCGGCATCACCGTCCGCGACTTCCTGCAGATCTCCTTCGAGCACGCCGGCCTGGACTGGCAGGAGCACGTCCGCTTCGACGAGCGCTACCTGCGCCCCACCGAGGTCGACGCGCTCATCGGCGACCCCGCCAAGGCCGCCACGAAGCTCGACTGGGTGCCCACCGTGGACGGCCGCGAGCTCGCCCGGCTGATGGTCGACGCCGACGTCGAGGCCCTCACCCACGAGGGCACCCCCTGGCACGACGAGGTGAAGCTGGCCTCCTGGGGCACCGCATGAGCCTGCGCACCAGCGACGACGTCGACTTCACCCCCGGCCCCCTGGACCGCGACGCCACCTTCTACGTCGCCGGCCACGCCGGCATGGTCGGCTCCGCGCTCGTGCGCCGCCTGCACGACGCCGGGTTCACCGACGTCGTCGGACGCACCTCCGCCGAGCTCGACCTGACCGACCGCGCCGCCGTCCACGCGTTCTTCGAGGAGACCCGCCCCACCTACGTCGCGCTCGCCGCCGCCAAGGTCGGCGGCATCCTCGCCAACGACACCAACCCGGTCGACTTCCTGAGCGTGAACCTGCAGATCCAGGTCAACGTCATGGACGCCGCCCTCGCCGCCGGCGTCCAGCGCCTGGTCTTCCTCGGCTCCTCCTGCATCTACCCCAAGCACGCACCCCAGCCGATCACCGAGGACGCCCTGCTCACCGGCCACCTCGAACCCACCAACGACGCCTACGCCATCGCCAAGATCGCCGGCATCCTGCACGTGCAGTCCGTGCGCCGCCAGCACGGCCTGCCCTGGATCTCCGCCATGCCCACCAACCTCTACGGACCGAACGACAACTTCTCCCCCACCGGCTCGCACGTCCTGCCCGCCCTCATCCGCCGCTACCACGAGGCCACCCGCGACGGCGCCACCGAGGTCACCAACTGGGGCACCGGCACCCCCCGCCGCGAGCTCCTGCACGTCGACGACCTCGCCGACGCCGTCCTGCACCTCCTGGAGCACCACGACGGACCCCAGCAGGTCAACGTCGGCACCGGGACCGACGTCACCATCGCCGAGATCGCCGCCACCGTCGCCGAGGTCACCGGCTACACCGGCACCACCCACTGGGACACCACCAAGCCCGACGGCACCCCCCAGAAGCTCCTCGACGTCACCCAGCTCGCCCAGGCCGGCTGGACCGCCCGCACCACCCTGCGCGACGGCCTTGCCGCCACCTACGCCTGGTACCTCCAGAACGCCGACCACCTCCGCTCATGACGTCCTCCCTCCCCGACGACGTGTGGGCCACGGTGCAGGCCTCCGTGCCCGTGCTCTGCGTCGACGTCGTCCCGGTCCGCGGGGAGGGCGACGGGCTCGAGGTCGGGCTGATCCGTCGGCGGTTCGCGGACACCGGCGCACCCGTGTGGTGCCACCTCGGCGGACGCGTCCGGCACGGCGAGACGACCGACGAGGCGCTCGGCCGCCACGTGCACGAGACGCTCGTCGGCGCGGAGCTCGAGCTGCCCACCGACCCGCAGCCGCACCACGTGGTGCAGTGGTTCCCCCGCGCGGTGCGCAGCGGACCGACGTACGGCGACGACCCCCGCAAGCACGCCGTCAGCCTCTGCTGGGCCCTGCCGCTCGGCCCCGACGTCACCGCGCGCGCGGGCGGCGAGGGCTCGGAGCTGCGCTGGTTCGACCACCGCCTGGCCGACCTGCCCGACGACGCCCTGTGGCCCGGCACGCGGCACCTCGTGGCCGCGACGCTCGGCGGCGCGCGGAGCGGGGCCTGAGGTGGGTCAGCCGACCGGACGCGCCGGGACCCCGACCACGGTCGTGCCGGCAGGCACGTCGTCCAGCACGAGCGAGTGGGCCGCGACCACGGCGCCGTCGCCGACCGTCACGGCACCCAGCACCGACGCCCTGGCGCCGACGAAGACGTCGTCGCCGAGCACCGGGAAGTCGGCCGCCGACGTCGCGAGCGACTGGCGCACGCCCAGGGTCACACCTTGGGCCAGGGTCGCGCCGGAGCCCACCACCACGCCGCTGCCGATGACCACGCCGACCGGGTGCTCGAACCAGACGCCCGGCCCGATCTGCGCACCGGCGTCGACGTCGATGCCGACGGTCACGACACCCACGCCCCGCAGCAGGGCAGCCGCCCTGCGGTGCCCGCGCGCGTGCAGCCGCTGCTGGGCACGCACGACCAGCGTCGCCCAGAGACCCGGGCGGCTGAGGCCCCGCGGCACCGCCGTCCACCACGGCGCCTCGCGCCCGACGTACCGGGAGAGGTCCGAGGACACGAGCGTCGAGAAGGTGGCGCGGCTGTCGGAGGGCACGCACCGCATCGTAGTCCCGAGCAGGAGGTTCCCGTGAGCACCGAGACACTGCCCGTCCGCATCCTCTACAAGGGTGCGTCGACCGTGATGTGGCAGTCGACGACCGACCGCCGACCCCCCGGTCTCCTGCCCTACCCCCGGGTCGTCGAGCAGGTGCTGCGCAGCCGCGGCCACGACGTGCACACGTCCGTCGACGCGATGTCCGCCGTGCGCACCACGAGCATCCTGCGCACCTGGGAGCAGCAGGCCACGAGCGTCGCGCCCGACGTGGTGGTGCTCCACTTCGGCCACATGGAGACCATCCACGCGCTCATCCCCCGCTGGCTCGAGCGGCACGCACGCAGCGCGCGCAACCTGCCGGGACCGGTGCGCGACCGCTACCGCCAGCACCTGGTGCGTCCGGTGTGGAAGGCACTCGCGGTGGGCCAGCAGCGGCTCGACCGGGCGCTGCCCGAGGTGCTCGCGCGTCGCCTCGCGCGGCGTCGGGCCGAGAAGGTCGTGGCCGTGCTTGAGCGCTACGTCTCCCACCTCTGGCGGCTGAGCAGCCCGCTGGTGGTCGTGGTGGGGCTGATGGAGCCGGGACGCTTCTACGCCGACTGGTTCCCGGGCACCGTGCGCCGCATGCCGGTGATGGACCAGGCCCTGCGGGCCATGGTCGCGCGCGCCGGCACGGCCTCGCTCGTCTACGTCGACCTGTGGGACGAGGCCACCGCGTGGGACGAGCGTGGCACCGACCCACGCCCCGACGGGGCGCACTACACCCCCGAGTTCCACCGGCTGGTCGGCGAGCGCGTGGCCGACGTCGTGGACGGGTGGGCGGCTACGCAGCCGCACCTGCGCGGCTGACGTCGCGGCGCCGCGCCGGCGACGTCAGGCGCAGCGCCACCGTCAGGGCGGTGACGCTGGCGACCGCCGTCACGAGCATCGCCACGCCGACCGCCTCGACCGCGTCGGCGCGGGCGGCGAGCACGATCGCGACCACGAGCACGGGGGTCAGGGCGAGCTCGATGCGCGACGCGACCGCCCCGCGGTCGCGTCCCTGCAGCACGGCCACGAGCACCCGGCGCAGGCCGAGGAGGCCGCTCGCCGCGACGAGCCAGTGCGCGACCGGCACCGCCGACTCGAAGGCCCGCCCGAACGCCAGCACGATGATCCAGTCGGCGCAGAGCACGAGCACGACGGTGAGGGCGCCGAGGACCGCCGTGGCACCGACGACCCACCGACGGACGAGTACACGCTCCCGCACCGGGTCGGCCTGGACGGCGGCGATGCGCGGCAGCAGCACGGCGGCGATCCCCGTGCCCATCATCCCGGGCAGCGACGCCAGCGCCGCCGCGGCCGAGTACAGCCCCAGGGCCACCGTGCCCATGATCGCCCCGACGAGCGTGCGGTCGAGCGCCAGGCCGTCGATCGGGCCGATGCTGCCCACGTAGGTGGCGCGCGTCAGGCGCCACAGGTCCGGACCGTCGAGCCGCTCGTCGGCGTCGACGGGGCGCGCCGCGAGCAGCCCCACGGACACGACCATCCCGACCGTGAAAGCCCCGATCATCACGCCGGACAGCACGAGCGGCGTGGTGCGGTCGACGACGACGAACATCACGGCCATCACGAGGGTCACGAGGGTCTGGGGCAGCAGGGTCGCGAGGGCGATGCGCGGCATCGGCGCGGCCTCGCCGAGCAGCCCCGCGAGGATGAGGCGGTAGCCCATGTTCAGCAGGGCGAGCGCGACGACCGCCGCGCCCAGCCACCACACGCCGGGGTCGCCGACCTCGCCGTGCAGCACCGCGAAGAGGACCCCGAACGGGAGCGCCACCGCGACCGCGAGCACGGTCCACGGCCGGACGAGGTGGCCGACGCCGCCCCGTGCGGTGAGCCCGCGGGCCGCGAGCCGCGCGGTGACCGCGTTCGGCAGGCTGCCGCCGAGCGTGAGCTGCGCGGCCATGGCCGACAGCGCCACCACCAGCGCCAGCTCGCCGCGCCCCTCGACGCCGAGCAGCCGCGCGGAGATGATCCCCGTGACGGTGAGCAGGCCCTGGACGACGAAGCCCCCGCCGACGACGAACAGGGCCGCGATGCGCTGCGTCACGGACGCTCCCCCAGCAGGGTGCGGCAGTACCGGTCGACGGCGGCCCAGGGGTCGGCCGTGCCCGTCCGCAGCACGACCTCGCCGGCGAGGACCGCCCGTATCGCCTCGGCGAGCGCGGGCACCGTCAGGTCGCACGCCAGGCCGCCTCCGAGCGCCTCCACCTCGCGCGCCCGCACGGTCGACCCGGCCGTCACGACCGCGACGCCGGCGGCCTCCGCCTTGCCCATGATGCCGCTGGGCCCGTTGTTCGTCAGCGGCACGGGGATGACGTCGACGGCGGCGACGAGCTGGTCCAGCGTGTCGTTGTCGAGGTAGGTGTCGCGGGCGACCACCCGCGCACGCCGCTCCGGCCCCAGGCCGTCGACCCAGGCCCGCACCTCCGGCGAGAACGCGCCGGCCACCACCAGCCGGGCGTCGATCCCGCCCGCCTCGAGCGCCTCCAGCACCATCGGGGCGTTGCGCCGCTCGGAGATGAGGCCGAACACGCCCACGAGCGCCTCGTCACGGGGCAGGTCGTGCCGCTCGCGCCAGCGGTCGCGGTCGCGGGCGTGCGCGGTGCAGAACTCCGGGTCGTTCACCCGCGTGACCACCCAGCCGCGCTGGGTGTCGCCGCGGCCCTTGTAGCCGACCACGCGCTGCAGGGCGCCCGTGAGCCGGCCGGCCACCACGAGCAGGCCCTTGGAGACGCGCAGCCGCCAGCCGGTGCGGTCGAGCAGCGGCACCCGCGCCGGGTAGCGCGTCAGCATGAACACCACCCGCGGACGCTCAGGCAGGCGGCGCAGCACCCGTGGCGCGGCGTACCACCAGCGCTTGAGGGCCTGGTCGCCGTCGAGGTGCACGACGGTGCGCACGGGGACCGCCTGCTCCGCACGGCAGCGCGCCTCGACCTCGCGGACCAGGTCGGCCGTGCTCGGGCTCGAGCCGTCGAAGACCTCCGCGACGGCGAGCCGACCGGCCGCCAGGTCGTCGCCCAGGTACTCGGCGTAGGCGGGATCCTCGGACGCGCCGCGGCGGGTCAGCAGCACGACCGGGCCCGCGGGAGCCAGGTGGCGGGTCAGCCACGACACCGACTGCAGGTGGTGCCCGTCGCTGCTCGGGTCGACCAGCAACGTCGTGGAGCGCTCACCCACCGTGCATCACTCCCGTCCCGCCCCGTTCGTGCCCAGCTCGTGCACCCGGCCGTCCGCCGGTCCGTCCACCCTGCCGTCCAGAGGGGAAACGACGACCGCCAGCCTAGGTCACGCGCCACGCGCGGAACCGTCCCCGAGCCGTTCCCGACCGCGGTACGGTTCCCCCGTGTCAGGGATCAGCCACGTGGTGATGCGCCAGCTGGCGCGCCGGGGACTCGTCGTGCGCCGCCACCCGGCGGCCCGGAGGCAGCGTCTGCTCGTCGACCGGGGTGTCGACCTCGTGCTCGACGTCGGAGCGGCGCGTGGCGGCTACGCCACCGAGCTGCGCGAGTTCGGGTACACCGGACGCATCGTGTCGTTCGAGCCCCTCGCGGCCGCGCACGCCGACCTGGTCCGCGCCGCCGCCGCGGACCCGCGCTGGGAGACCCGGCACACCGCGCTCGGCGACACGACCGGCCGCCAGGAGATCCACGTGGCCTCCAACAGCGACAGCAGCTCGCTGCTGCCCATGGCCGAGCAGCACCGCGCGTCCAGCCCCGACATCGGCTACGTCGGCACCGAGACGATCGAGGTCAGCCGCCTCGACGACGTCGCCACGGAGGTCCTCGCCGACGCCCGCACGCCGTTCCTCAAGATCGACACGCAGGGCTTCGAGCGGGCCGTCCTCGAGGGCGCCGAGGCCACCGTGCCGCGTCTCGCCGGCCTGCAGCTGGAGCTCTCGTTCGTCACCCTCTACGAGGGTGGGATGCTGGCGGACGAGGCCATCTCGTGGGCGTACGACCACGGCTTCGTGCTCGTCGGGCTCGACCAGGGCTTCACCGACCCGGGCGGCGCCGTCCTCCAGGCCGACGGCGTCTTCCTCAGGCCGTGACCCCGGCCGCGTCCCGTTCGTTGTGGCAGCTGACCAGCTCTTCCCCCAGCACTTCCTCTCCGAGAGGCGCGCAGTGAACCCTCGTCTGAAGGCCGCGATCCGACCCGCGGTCCTCGCGGCCAACACCCCGGTGGCCCGCCGCCGGGCCCTCAAGGAGCTCGCCTCCGCCCCGCGCCCCCTGCGCCTGGAGCTCGGCGGCAACGCCCCGCGCGAGGGCTGGGTGGTCACCAACGTCGGCCCGACCACGCGGCTCTACATGGACGCCACGGAGCGCTGGCCGCTCGGCGACGGGGAGGTCGAGGCCATCTACTCCGACAACGTCATCGAGCACATCCCGCTGCACCCGGCGCGGACGCTCTTCGCGGAGGCCTACCGCTGCCTGCAGCCCGGCGGCGTCATCCGCTTCGTCACGCCCGACCTGCGCGCCCACGTGGAGCGCTACCTGACCGGCCGCGCGCCGCAGGGCGACCCCGAGGCCAAGGTCTACGAGGACTGCGGGCTCGTCGTCGAGCACCCGGTCGACTGGGTGCAGATCCCGATCGCCTCCTTCGAGCACCACCTGGGCTACGTCTACGACTTCGAGACCCTCGCGGCCGAGCTGCGCCGGGCCGGCTTCGGCGAGGTGCACCGACGCGAGCTGAACGAGAGCCCGGTGCCGCACCTCGCGGGACTCGACCTCCGGGCCGCCGAGGGCGGCGCGCAGATGGCCGTCGAGGCGGTGCGCTGACGTCCATGCGCGTCGCGATCCTCGCCACCGGCTGGGCCGGGTTCAACGACGCGGCCTGCCGCGAGCTGGCCGGTCGCGGGGTCGAGCTGCTCGTCGTCACCGAGAGCGAGACGTCGGACACGGCGTACACGTCGCACCGCTTCCGCGAGTACGCCCAGGTCCACCTGTGGCACGGGGCTCCCGCCGACGGCGAGGTCCGTGACGTCGTGGCCGCGTTCGCCCCGGACGCGGTGCTGATGCACTCCTGGCACTACGGCCCCTACCGCGAGGCCGTGAAGGCGCTCCCCCCGGGGACGCTGCGGGTGCTCTGGATGGACAACGTGTGGCGCAACATCCCGAAGCAGTGGCTCGGCCGTGCCGTGGCACCGTGGTGGGTCCGCTCGCTGTTCGACTGCGTGATGGTGCCGAGTGACCGCACGGAGTTCTTCGCCCGCCGGCTCGGGTTCGGCGAGGGCGACGTCGTCCGCGGGTCGCTCAGCGCCGACACCACCGTCTTCGGCTCGCCGCCGCGCAGCGGCGAGGAGCTGGCCGGCCGGCGACGCTTCCTGGCCGCGCTGCGCCTCGTGCACCACAAGGGTGCCGACGTGCTCGCCGACGCCTACCGGCTCTACCGCAACCGCAGCGACGACCCGTGGGACCTCGACGTGGCCGGCATCGGCCCGCTCGCGGACGCCTTCGACGGCGTCCCCGGGGTGCGGATGCTGGGCTTCCAGCAGCCCGACGAGGTGGCGCAGCGGATGCGCGAGGCGTCGTGCCTCGTGGTCCCCTCCCGGGAGGAGCCCTACGGCGTCACGCTCCACGAGGGCGCGCTGAGCGGGCTGCCGATCCTCACCACCTACTTCGTCGGGGCCGCGCCGCCGTTCGTGCAGGACGGGCAGAACGGCTGGACGGTGCCCGGCGACGACGTCGAGTCGCTCACCGAGCGGATGCTGCAGGTCGCGGCGCTCGACCACGAGCGGCTCGGGCGCATGTCGGCGATCAGCGTCGGCCTCGGGTCGCGCACGAGCTCGGCCGGCTGGGCCGTGCACCTGCACGAGGAGCTCGTCCGCCGGCACCGCGCCCTCCGCCGCTGACGGACGCCCTCAGCTCGCTCCGAGCAGGTGGTCGAGGAGGTCCGCCCGCGCCTCGAGTGCCCGCTCGCGACGCGCGGTGAACCGGGCCCGCGCGTCGGCGCCGTCGGGCAGCCCCGTCCGCAGCAGGTCGAGCACGACGCCCGGCACGTCGCCGTCCAGGGGGACGACGAGCCCCGGCGCCGCCAGCTCGGACAGGCAGCCCACGTCCAGGACGACGGCCTCCACGCCGTGGCGCAGGGCGTCGAGCACGACCAGCGGCTCCGCCTCGTTCCGGTAGCGGCTGGGGAAGAGGAACAGGTCGACGTCGGCGTAGAACCGCTCCACCCCGGCCTGGTCGAGCGGACCGGTGACCACGAGGGCGTCGCCGAGCCGCTCCCGGGCGTCGGCGACGACCGCACGCGCCGCGTCGTCGACGCAGGGTCCGGCCAGCACGAGCGTGCAGGCGATCCCGCTCGCCTGCGCCCGCAGCGCGGTGTCGACCACCTCGCGCAGACCCTTGTCGAGCGTGAGGTTGCTCAGGTGTCCCAGCACGGGACGGTCCCGCTCGCGTGCGGGCGACGGCGGGCCGGCGGCCGCCAGCAGCGCGGCGTTGGAGCACACCACGACGTCGGTGGCGCCCGGGTAGGTGCGACGCAGCCGCTCGGCCATGACGTCGCCGAGGACGACGTGACGCACGCCGGGGCCGCCCCACCGCACGAGCCGCTCCATGGCCGGCTGCGGCTCGTCGAGGTAGCTCGAGTTGTGGTGGTGGAAGACGACGCGCAACCCGCGACGTCGGGCGATCGCGACCACGAGCGCCTGGTAGTGCAGCAGCTCGCCCCCCGCCCCGCCGACGTAGACCGACCCGCGCCGCGCGACGAGCAGCCGCAGCAGACCACGCAGCAGACGCCACGCCCGACGCGGCGCGCCCACCGCGTCGTTCGAGTCGTTCAGCTCCAGGCGTGCGCCACGCGAGCGCAGCTCCTCCGCCACGAGCGCGGTGACCCGCGCGGCACCGTGGACCGGCGGCGGCAGCGGGCCGTGCACGCGGACCGGGGCCCTCTTCACCATCTTTGCTCCGCTCTGGACGACTGCGCCGAGGATACGGCCCCGGACCGTCCGGAACGCCCGAGGCGCGGCGTGCGATGCCCTAGGGTGGGCACGCCCCGCCACCGGCACCCCCGTCGACGGAAGGAACCCCGTGCGCTCCACCGTCCTCGGCCTCCTCGTCGGACCGTTCCGGGCCTCCCTCGTGCGCACGCTGCGCGCGACGCTGCGCCATCGCACGCCCGTCGTCGTCGGAGGCCGCTTCCGGATCGTCGGCGCCTCGCGGCTCACCGTCCGGCGCGGCTCGCGCGTGTTCCTCGGCGCAGGCTTCTACGGCTTCCTGCACGGGCGCGAGCGGTCGGTGCTGCGCCTGCGCGGCCGCCTGACGTTCGAGGGCAACGCCGCGATCGCCGCGGGCAACCGCTGGGACGTCGGGCCCGACGCGGTCGTCACCGTCGGGCCACGCACCTACGTCTCCCCCGACTGCACGGTCGTCTCGACCCAGGGCATCAGCATCGGCGCGGACTGCGCCATCGGGTGGGGCGTGCAGATCGTCGACGACGACTTCCACCGCCACGGCAGCGGCGGCCACGTCCCTGACGGTCCGTCCAGCGCCCCCATCACGATCGGCGACCACGTGTGGATCGGCAGCCGCGCGATGGTCTTCAAGGGCGTGACGATCGCCGACGGGTGCATCGTCGCCGGAGGCGCCGTGGTCACGCGGTCGGTCGAGGAGCCACGGTCCATGGTCGCCGGGTCCCCGGCCCGGGTGGTGCGCTCGGACGTCGACTGGACCTGAGCCGGGAACCACCCGCGACCTCGCCCGTACACTTCGGGGAGTGGAGTTCCTGAACGGCCTGCAGCCGACGCACGACCTGACGTACAACGACGTGTTCATGGTGCCGCGGCACTCGGCCGTCACCTCGCGCTTCGACGTCGACCTCTCGACGAACGACGGCACGGGCACGACCGTCCCGCTCGTCGTGGCGAACATGACCGCCGTCTCCGGCCGCCGCATGGCCGAGACGATCGCCCGCCGCGGCGGCATCGCGATCATCCCGCAGGACATCCCGGCCGACGTCGTCGCCTCGACCGTCGCCCGCGTGAAGGCCGCCCACACGCTGTACGACACGCCGGTCACGGTCCCGCCGAGCACCACCGTCGGCGAGGCGCTGAGCCTGCTCCCCAAGCGCTCGCACGGCGCGGTCGTGGTGGTCGAGGACGGCAAGCCGCTCGGTGTCGTCACCGAGCGCGACGGTGCCGAGGTCGACCGGTTCGCGCAGGTGCACGAGATCATGTCCACCGACGTGCGCACGGTCGAGGCCGGGCTCGAGGCCCGCGAGTACTTCGACGTGCTCGCCGGGAACCACCTGTCGCTGGCCCCCGTGCTCGACGGCGGCGAGCTCGTCGGCGTCGTCACGCGCAAGGGTGCGCTGCGCTCCACCATCTACACGCCGGCCGTCGACCCGGACGGCCGTCTGGTCGTCGGCGCGGCCGTCGGCATCAACGGCGACGTGCGGGCCAAGACCGAGGCGCTGCTCGCGACGGGCGTGGACGTGCTCGTCGTCGACACGGCGCACGGCCACCAGCAGAAGATGCTCGACGCGCTGCCCGTCGTCCGCGGCGCGCGCGACGCGCACGAGGCCGCGACCGGACGACGCGTCCCCATCGCGGCGGGCAACGTCGTGTCCGCCGACGGCGTGCGCGACCTCGCGGTCGCGGGGGCCGACATCCTCAAGGTCGGCGTCGGCCCGGGCGCCATGTGCACCACCCGCATGATGACCGGTGTCGGACGCCCGCAGCTCTCGGCCGTGCTCGAGTGCGCGGCGGCCGCGAGCGAGGTCGGCGCCCACGTGTGGGCCGACGGCGGCGTGCGCTACCCGCGCGACGTCGCGCTCGCGCTGGCGGCCGGAGCGGCCAGCGTCATGATCGGCTCCTGGTTCGCGGGGACGCACGAGAGCCCGGGCGACCTGCGCCACGACGCTGACGGGCGGGCCTACAAGGAGTCCTTCGGCATGGCCAGCTCGCGCGCGGTCGCGAACCGCACCCGCGACGCCGCCGGCTTCGAGAAGGCGCGCATGGCGCTGTTCGAGGAGGGCATCTCGACGTCGCGGATGTACCTGGACCCCGAGCGCCCGGGCGTGGAGGACCTCGTCGACGGCATCACCGCCGGCGTGCGCTCGAGCTTCACCTACGCGGGGGCACGGAGCCTGGCCGAGTTCGCCGAGCGGGCGGTCGTGGGGCTGCAGAGCACCGCGGGCTACGACGAGGGACGTCCGCTGCACCGCTCCTGGTGACACCGCCGCCCTCGCGGGCGTGGGGGGGGTCAGCGCAGGATGATCGCGAGGCCGCGCTCGAACGAGGCGTCGAGGTCGGGGTCGGCCTCGACGATCCCGACGGCGGCGGCCTGCCGGTGCAGCTGCGTGGCCTGGGTGTGCCCGACCACGTAGAGCAGCAGCGTCCGGGCGACGTCGCGGTCGCTGTGGTCGGCCAGCGCGGTCTCGAGCGCGAACTGGCCGAGCCGGAACGCGGCCGTCGTCGCCACGACCTCCGCGCCGTCGCGCACCGCCAGCATGGCGGTGCGCAGCCGCTGCGACGTCGCCGCGAGGTCGGCGTCGACCTCGACCGGCGCGACGACCCGGTCGGCCATGAGCCCGAGCAGGGTCTGCTTGTCGGCCACGTGGTGGTAGAGCGCGCTGGGCTGCACGCCCAGCTCGCCGGCGACCCGGCGCATCGTGCAGTACTCCAGGCCGTAGGCGTCGAGGACCCGCAGCGCACCGGAGACGACGTCGTCCAGGCTGTTCGCCACGTGGTTGCCCCTCCCGCTCGGTCGGCCGGTGTGCCACACTACCGAACGGCGTTCACCTGAACGTCGTTCAGGAACGAAGGACCCACCCCCCATGAGCAGCACCACGACCGCCCGCCGACGCGGCCTCACCACCACCGACCTCGCCCTCGTCGCCGTCTTCGCCGCGCTCGTCGCGGTGTGCTCCGTCGTCGCAGCGCTGCCGTTCGGCGTCAACGGGGTGCCGGTCACGCTGCAGCTCTTCGGCGTCTTCCTCGCCGGTGCGGTGCTCGGACCGGTGCGCGGCTTCCTCGCGGTCGCCCTGTACCTCGCCGTCGGCGCGGTGGGGGTGCCCGTGTTCGCCGGACCGGTCGGCGGGCTCGCACCCTTCGCCGGACCGACGGCCGGCTACCTCGTCTCCTTCCCGCTCGTCGCCCTCGTGGTGGGCCTCGCGGTCCAGCGCGCCCGCGCGGCGGGACTCGCCGTGACGACGGCCGTCGTCCTGGTGGGCGGGCTCGTGGGCGAGGTCGTCTGCTGGCTCGTCGGTGCCCTCGGCATCGCCCTCTACAGCGACACGCCCTACCTGCCGACCGTCAAGGCCACCGCCGTCTACGTCCCGGCCGACCTGGTCAAGCTCGCGCTCGCCGCCGTCGTCGCCGCGGCGGTGCACCGCGCCTTCCCGCAGCTGCTGGCCCGTCGCTGAGCGACCCCGCCCCCGGGTGGGCGAGACTGGCGCCATGGCGACCATCGAGCTCGACGACGTCACCGTCACCGCTCCGACGGCGGACGGCGAGGTCGTGCTCCTGCGCGACGTCACGGCGTATCTGGCGGAGCGTCGGGTCGCGGTGGTGGGCGCCAACGGCTCGGGCAAGTCGACGCTCGCTCGGCTGGTCAACGGCCTGGTCGGCGCGGCGTCGGGGTCGGTCCGCGTCGACGGCCTCGACGTCGCGACCGACGGACCCGCGGTGCGCCGCCGGGTCGGGTTCGTGTTCACCCAGCCGGCCGCCCAGCTCGTCATGCCCACCGTGCTGGAGGACGTCGCGCTCTCGCTGCGGCGGCACGTGAAGGACAAGCGGGAGCGGGAGACGCGGGCGCGGGCGGTGCTGGCCGACATCGGGCTCGCCGACCGCGCCGACACCTCCGTGCACGCGCTCTCCGGCGGCCAGCAGCAGCTGCTCGCCATCGCAGGCGTGCTCGCCTGCGAGCCCACGGTCGTGGTCGCCGACGAGCCGACCACGCTGCTCGACCTGCGCAACGCCCGCGCGGTGCAGGAGCGTCTGCTGTCGATGGAGCAGCAGCTGCTGCTCGTCACGCACGACCTCGACCTGGCGCGGCGCTGCGACCGGGCGCTGGTCGTCGAGGACGGCCGCGTGACCTGCGACGACGACCCCGAGCGTGCGGTCGCGCACTACGTCGAGAGCACACTCTCGTGAGGCGCCTGGCGTGAGGACGCTCCCGCTCGGCCTGCAGGTCCCCGGGGACACCGTCTGGCACCGCCTGCCGACGGGTCGCAAGCTGCTGGGCCTCGTGCTGCTCGGTGTCGGGGTCGTCGCCCTGCAGGGCCCGTGGCTCCCCCCGCTGGCCCTCGCGGCAGCCCTGGCCGTCGCCCTGCACGCTGGCGTCCCCGCGCGCAGCCTGGCGCTCGGCGTCCGGCCCCTGCTCGTCCTGCTGGCGGTCGTGGCGGCGCTGCAGACGTGGCAGGGGGGCTGGCCCGTCGCCGTGGAGGTCGTGGCCACCACCCTCACCTTGGTCGTGCTCGCCACGACGTTCACCGCGACCACGCCCACCGACGACCTGCTCGACGCCGTCGTCCGAGCCGCTCGCGTGCTGCGTCCCCTCGGCGTCGACCCCGAGCGCGTCGCGCTGACCTTCTCCCTCGCGATCTCCTCGATCCCCGTCGTCGCGACGCTGTTCACGCAGACGCGCGAGGCGGCCAAGGCCCGCGGCCTCGAGCGCAGCCCGCGGGCCACCCTGACCCCCTTCGCCGTGCGCACGGTCGCGCACGCGCACGCCGTCGGCGACGCCCTCGCCGCCCGCGGCCTCGGCGACCCCGACTAACCGTCCCCCTCCCCTCCCCCTCCCTTCCCCGCGTTGTGTGGACCTGGTGACGAGAACCAGCGAGGAAACCGTCGCCACGTCCACAGAACGCGGGAAGGGAGGGGCGGGGCCTACACTCCCCCGCATGGACGAGCCCCCCACCGTGCTGCGCACCCTCGTCGTCGACGACGAGCAGCCGGTGCTCGACGAGCTCGTCTACCTCCTCGAGCGGGACCCACGGGTCGGTGCGGTGCACACCGCACGCTCGGGCGCCGAGGCGCTGCGTCGCCTGGAGGGCGGGACAGTCGACCTCCTCTTCCTCGACATCGCCATGCCGGGACTCTCGGGCATCGACATCGCCCGGGTCGTCGGGCAGTTCCGCGCCCCGCCCCGCGTCGTCTTCGTCACCGCCCACGAGGGCCACGCGCTCGAGGCGTTCGAGCTCGGCGCCCTCGACTACCTCCTCAAGCCGATCCGCGAGGAGCGGCTGCGCGAGAGCATCCGGCGGGCCGTCGACCAGGGCGACCCCACGCCCGACGCCGACGAGACGATCGCGGTCGAGCTCGGTGGCGTCACCCGCTTCGTCCGGCGCTCGACGGTGACCCACGTCGAGGCCCAGGGCGACTACGTCCGGCTGCACACCGCGGACGGCACGGGCCACCTGGTCCGGACGCCCCTGACGGGCCTGGTCTCCGACTGGGAGGACGTCGGCTTCGTGCGCATCCACCGCAGCAGCGCCGTGAACCTGGCGCACGTGCGCGAGGTGCGCATGCAGGCGGGCCGCTGCAGCGTCGTCGTGCCGCACGGCGACGGCGTCGTCGAGCTGCAGGTCTCGCGCCGCCACACGCCCACCCTGCGCGACCTGATCCACGAGCGGGGCCGGTGACGTGCCCGATCGTCCCGGCGAGCCAGGCGGTCGCGTCCGGGTCACGAGCCCGCTGACGTCCGCGGCCGCGCCCCACGGCCGACGCAGCGCCCGTCAGGAGATCGACGAGGAGACCGGGGTCGGCGACGTCTACGTCCGCTCGCTGGTGTCCACCCAGCTGCGGTCGGCGCTGGCCGTCGTCGCCGCCCTCGCGCTCGGCCTCGGGAGCCTGCCGCTCGTCTTCGCCCTCGTGCCCGACGTCGCCGACGCCCGCCTCGGACCGGTCCCGCTGCCGTGGCTGCTGCTCGGCTTCGTGGTCTACCCGACGCTCCTCGCGCTCGGCTGGGTGTACGTCCGGCGCTCCGAGCGCGCGGAGGCCGACTTCACGGACCTGGTCGACCCCGGGTCGGTCGAGGACGTGCCCCGGTGAGCACGACGCACGCAGCCGTGGCCGTCGCGCTGGTCTCGCTCGCCACGCTCGGCATCGGCGCCTTCGGCCTCCGGGTCAGCCGCACCACCAGCGACTTCTACGTCGCGTCGCGGTCGGTGTCACCGTCGCTCAACAGCTCGGCGATCGGCGGGGAGTACCTCTCGGCCGCGTCGTTCCTGGGGGTCGCCGGGCTCGTGCTGACCTCGGGTCCGGACGTGCTCTGGTACCCGATCGGGTGGACGGCCGGCTACCTGCTGCTGCTCGTGCTCGTCGCGGCACCCCTGCGTCGCTCGGGGGCGTACACGATCCCCGACTTCGCCCAGGTACGGCTCCAGTCGGTCGCGGTGCGCCGGGCAGCCACGCTGCTCGTCGTCGGTGTCGGCTGGCTCTACCTCATGCCGCAGTTCCAGGGCGCGGGACTGACGCTGCGGACGGTCTCGGGCAGCCCCGGCTGGGTCGGCATGGTGCTCGTAGCCGGGATCGTCGTCGTGAACGTGGTGGCCGGCGGCATGCGCAGCATCACGTTCGTGCAGGCGTTCCAGTACTGGCTGAAGCTCACCGCGCTGCTCGTGCCCGCCGTGTTCCTGCTGCGTGCGTGGGCGCTCGAC
Organism: Aeromicrobium sp. EU05-FHT14F07; assembly: GCF_058790455.1. Taxonomy (NCBI): domain Bacteria; kingdom Bacillati; phylum Actinomycetota; class Actinomycetes; order Propionibacteriales; family Nocardioidaceae; genus Aeromicrobium; species Aeromicrobium sp. EU05-FHT14F07. The sequence goes on along the minus strand of NZ_JBYTCR010000015.1, from coordinate 89,724 downwards.
GGTGCACCGTCGCCGGTGGCGCCCGACGCCTGGTTCGCCCCCTGGAGCACGAACGACGCACAGGGCCTCTACACGACCTACTCCGTCCTCGTGGCCACCTTCCTCGGCACGATGGGCCTCCCGCACGTCGTCGTGCGGTTCTACACCAACCCCGACGGCCACGCCGCGCGCCGCACGACGCTCATCGTGCTGGCCCTCATCGGCGGGTTCTACCTCCTGCCGACGGTCTACGGCGTGCTCGGCCGGGTGTACGCGTCCGACCTCGTCGCGGCGGGTCGCGCCGACACGGTGGTGCTCGAGCTGCCGGCCCGCGTCCTGGGCGGCGGCCTCGGCGACGTGCTCTCCGCCCTCGTCACCGCCGGTGCGTTCGCGGCCTTCCTCTCGACGTCGTCCGGGCTCACCATGGCGATCGCGGGCGTCGTCGGGCAGAGCCTCGCCTCCGGCCCGCTCGCCGGACGCCTGTCCCCCATCTCCTCGCTGCGGCTCGCGGCCGCCGGCTGCGTCCTCGTCCCGCTGGGCCTGGCGCTCGCCGCCGAGCCGATCCCCGTGGCCACCTCCGTGACCTTCGCGTTCGCCCTCGCGGCGTCGACGTTCTGCCCGCTCCTCGTGCTGGGCATCTGGTGGCGCGGCCTCACGGCCCCCGGCGCGCTGGCCGGCATGGCCGGCGGCGGGCTCGCCGCGCTGCTCGCCACGGTGGTCGCCCTCTCCGACCGTCCCGGCGGCTGGACCGGCACCCTGGTCGGTCAGCCGGCCCTGTGGACCGTGCCGCTCGGCTTCGGCCTCATGGTGGGGGTGTCGCTCCTGACGCGTTCGCGCGTCCCGACCACGGTGGCGCGGACGATGGTGCGTCTGCACACGCCGGAACGGGTCGACGTCCAGCGTTGAGCGTGCCGCTCGTCGCGCCGCACCGACCGTTCGTCGAGGGCGACGCACCGCAGGGCGCACCCGACACCGCCTCGGGCGCACGAGGCGCGCTGTGACCTGGCGCACAGTTCGCCGGCTCTCCTAGCGTCCTGCGGTGGGACGCGCGTCACACCCGGTGCGCGACGGTCCCGAGAAGCGAGGTGTCCCCCGTGGCCGAGAAGCTCACGCCCGAGGTCCATGCGGCCTACGAGCGCATCCACGACTCCGAGGAGTTCACGCAGCTCCGCAGCAACTACCTGAGGTTCGTCGTCCCGATGACGGTCGGCTTCATGCTCTGGTACCTCCTGTACGTCGTGTGCTCCAACTGGGCACCCGGCCTGATGGGGACCCAGGTCTTCGGGACGATCAACGTGGCGCTCCTGTTCGGGCTGCTGCAGTTCGTCACGACGTTCGGCATCGCCTGGGTCTACGCGCGCTACTCCGCGCGGGCCATGGACCCGATCGCCGCCGGACTCCTCGAGGACTTCGAGCGGGAGGTCGGGCGGTGAACCGGTCCGACGCGCTCCTTGCGGCCTCCGACTCCGGCAACCACCAGGCGCTCACCGGCACGCTGTTCGTGCTCGTGGTGCTCCTGACCGTCGGCATCACCTTCTGGGCGAGCCGCAACACCAAGACGGCCGCCGACTACTACGCTGGCGGCCGCTCGTTCAGCGGCTTCCAGAACGGCTTCGCCATCGGTGGCGACTACATGTCGGCGGCGTCGTTCCTCGGCATCTCCGGCGCCATCGCGCTGTCGGGCTACGACGGCTTCCTCTACTCGATCGGCTTCCTCGTCGCCTGGCTGGTGGCGCTGCTGCTCATCGCCGAGCTGCTGCGCAACTCCGGCCGGTTCACCATGGCCGACCAGCTCGCCTACCGCATGCGCCAGACGCCGGTGCGCACCGCCGCGGCGACGTCGACCATCGTGGTCTCGATCTTCTACCTGCTGGCGCAGATGGTCGGCGCGGGCGCCCTCGTGGCCCTGCTGCTCGGCGTCGACTCCGCCGCGGCGAAGAACCTGACGATCGCGGGCGTCGGCGTGCTGATGATCGTGTACGTCGTCTTCGGCGGCATGAAGGGCACCACGTGGGTGCAGATCGTCAAGGCCGTGCTGCTGATGTTCGGCACGATCCTCATCTCGGCGCTCGTGCTGGCGAAGTTCGACTTCAACCTCTCCGACCTGCTCGGGACCGCCGCCGACAACAGCGGCCAGGGCAGCGCCTTCCTCGAGCCCGGCCTCAAGTACGGCGTGAGCCTCACGAGCAAGATCGACTTCGTCTCGCTCGGCATCGCGCTCGTGCTCGGCACCGCCGGCCTGCCGCACATCCTCGTGCGGTTCTACACCGTCCCGACCGCCAAGCAGGCCCGCGTCTCCGTGCTGTGGGCCATCGGCATCATCGGCACGTTCTACCTGCTGACGCTCATCCTCGGCTTCGGCGCCGCGGCGCTCGTCACGGGCGACGCGAAGGAGCGCGTGGTCGAGTCGGGCGGCAACCTGGCCTCGCCGCTGCTGGCGGAGGCCGTGGGCGGCGGGTCCGGCACCACCGGGGGCGCGATCCTGCTCGCGCTGATCTCCGCCGTGGCGTTCGCGACGATCCTCGCCGTGGTCGCCGGTCTCACGCTCACGTCGGCCTCCTCGGTGGCGCACGACCTGTACGCCAGCGTGATCAAGAAGGGCGACGTCACGGGCGAGCAGGAGGTCAAGGTGGCCCGCATCGCGGCGTTCGTCATCGGCGGTGTCGCCATCGCCCTCGCCATCCCGGGGCAGAGCCTCAACGTCGCGTTCCTCGTGGCGCTCGCGTTCGCCGTGGCGGCGTCGGCCAACCTGCCCGCGCTGCTCTACAACCTGTTCTGGAATCGCTTCAACACCCGCGGCGCGACGTGGAGCATCTACGGCGGTCTCGTGTCGGCGGTCGGCCTGGTGGTCTTCAGCCCCGTCGTCTCGGGCTCGGAGACCGCCCTGCTGACGGACGTCGACTTCGCGTGGTTCCCGCTGCAGAACCCGGGCATCGTGTCGATCCCCTTCGGCTTCCTCATGGGCTGGCTGGGCACCGTCACGTCGAAGGAGACCGAGAGCGAGGCTCGCTTCGCCGAGCTGCAGGTCCGGTCGCTGACCGGGGCCGGCGCCGAGAAGTGAGCCGCCGACCCTGAGGAGCGCGCCGACGGTGGCACCGGGACGCCCCGCGCGTCCCGGTGCCCGCCGGCGTCCGACGCCGAGCGCCTGGCGTCCGGCGTCCGGCGTCTGGCGCCTGGCGCCTGGCGCCTGGCGCCTGGCGGGACCAACCTCCCCGCAACCCCAGTTGAACGACCCTGTGACGTGCGCAACGATGCAGAGGTATCCCCCACCCGAGGAGAACTAGTGAGCGAGCACGGCATCAGCAACCTGTCCCGCGAGGACCGCGTCTTCGAGCCGCCGGCCGACCTGGCCGCGCAGGCCAACGTCACCGCCGACGTCTACGACCGTGCCGCGCAGGACCGGCTCGGCTTCTGGGCCGACGCCGCACGCCGCCTGACGTGGGGCACCGACTTCGACGAGGTGCTCGACTGGAGCAACCCGCCGTTCGCGCAATGGTTCGTCGGCGGGAGGCTCAACGTCGCCTACAACTGCGTCGACCGGCACGTCGAGGCCGGCCACGGCGACAAGGTCGCGATCCACTTCGTCGGCGAGCCCGGCGACACGCGCGACCTCAACTACGCCGAGCTGAAGGACGAGGTGTCCAAGGCGGCGAACGCGATCGAGGAGCTCGGCGTCGAGGCCGGCGACCGGATCGCGATCTACATGCCGATGATCCCCGAGGCCGTCATCGCCATGCTCGCGTCGGCACGTGTCGGCGCCGTGCACACCGTCGTCTTCGGCGGCTTCTCCTCCGACGCGCTCGCCAGCCGCGTCGAGGACTGCGAGGCCAAGCTCGTCATCACCGCCGACGGCGGCTACCGCCGCGGGAAGCCGTCGTCGCTCAAGCCGGCCGTCGACGAGGCGCTCGCCAAGCTCGGCGACGCCTCCCCCGTCGAGAACGTGCTCGTGGTGCGCCGCACCGGCGAGGACGTGCCCTGGAACGGCGACGTCGACATCTGGTGGCACGACCTGGTCGACGAGTCGTCCCCCGACCACCGGTTCACCGAGTTCGACAGCGAGCACCCGCTGTTCGTCATGTACACCTCGGGCACCACCGGCAAGCCCAAGGGCATCCTGCACACGTCCGGCGGCTACCTGACCCAGGCCGCGTACACGTTCTGGGCCACGTTCGACCACAAGCCCGACGACGTCTACTGGTGCACGGCCGACGTCGGCTGGATCACCGGCCACTCCTACATCACCTACGGGCCGACGGCGAACGGCGCCACGCAGGTGCTCTACGAGGGCACCCCCGACACCCCGCACAAGGGTCGCTGGTGGGAGATCATCGCCGAGGCGAAGGTCTCGCTGTTCTACACGGCGCCGACGGCGATCCGCACGTGCATGAAGTGGGGCGAGCAGATCCCCGCCGAGCACGACCTGTCCAGCCTGCGCGTGCTGGGCACGGTGGGCGAGTCGATCAACCCGGAGGCGTACGTCTGGTACCGCGAGAACATCGGCGGCGGCAGCGCCCCCATCGTCGACACCTGGTGGCAGACCGAGACGGGCGCCCACATGATCACGCCGCTGCCCGGCGTCACCGCCGCCAAGCCCGGCTCGGCCATGACCGCCTTCCCGGGCGTGACCGCCGAGGTCGTGGACGACGCCGGAGTGCCCGTCGGCAACGGCGAGGGCGGCTACCTCGTCATCACCGAGCCGTGGCCGTCGATGCTGCGCACGATCCTGGGCGACGACGACCGCTACGTCGAGACGTACTGGTCGCGGTTCAAGGCCCAGGGCTACTACTTCGCCGGCGACGGCGCGAAGAAGGACGACGACGGCGCCATCTGGCTGCTCGGGCGCGTCGACGACGTCATGAACGTCTCCGGCCACCGCCTCTCGACCACGGAGATCGAGTCCGCGCTCGTGTCGCACCCCAAGGTCGCCGAGGCCGCCGTCGTCGGTGCGGCCGACGAGACCACCGGCCAGGCCGTGTGCGCGTTCGTCATCCTGCGCGAGTCGGCCGGGACGGGCGGCGAGGACGTCGTGGCGGAGCTGCGCAACCACGTCGGCAAGGAGATCGGCCCGATCGCCAAGCCTCGGCAGGTCATGGTCGTGCCGGAGCTGCCGAAGACGCGGTCGGGCAAGATCATGCGCCGCCTGCTGCGCGACGTGGCCGAGAACCGCGAGGTCGGCGACGCCACGACGCTGGCCGACTCCTCCGTCATGGACCTCATCACCGCCGGGCTGAGCGGCGCGAAGGCCGACGACGACTGAGGCGCCCCTCCCGACGCCCCGCGACCCCCGGGTCGCGGGGCGTCGTGCGTCCAGGGCGTCGTGCGTAGCGGGCGTCGGCCGGGGGGTGTCCCTCAGGTGTCCTCGGACCGACAGGTGACGGCCAGGTTCCGTTCAGCGTCCTCTCACCCGGCCCGGACACGCTGGAGGCATGGACACCACCACCCGTCTCGACCTCGTGTTCTCCGCCTCCGTCATCGCCGGCGCCTCCGTGGCCGGCGTGCTGCTGCGTCTGCTCGGCGCCTGAGCGTCACCGGCCCCGGTGGCCGCGCGCACCACCCGCTCCCGCTTGTAGGCTCGGCCTCATGAGCGACCGTCAGCGAGCGAACCGCGAGCCCGTGCGACCGATGCTGCCCGAGCAGGACGAGCCGACCGTCGGCCGGCTCGTCGCCGACGCCAGCCGCGACATCTCCGCCCTCGTCCAGGCCGAGGTCGCCCTGGCCAAGAGCGAGCTCGTGGTGAGCGCGAAGGCCGGCGGTGTCGGCGCCGCCCTGTTCGTCGTCGCCGGCTTCCTCGGCCTGCTCGTCCTGATCTTCGTCTCGATCGCGTTCGCGTACTTCCTCACCATGACGGGCCTGCACCCCGCGTGGTGCTTCCTCATCGTCGCCGGCGTCTACGTGCTGCTGGCAGTCCTGCTCGTGCTCGTCGGCGTGCGGCTCATCAAGAAGATCCGCGCCCCGCAGAAGACCATCGACACGGCCAAGAAGATCCCCGGCGCCCTCAAGGGCCAGCACGCCGCTCCGCGCCGCTGACCGCTGATCCCCTCACGTCGGGGACGGGACCGGTCGCGAGGCACGGGGAACTCAGGGACACCCGGAAAGCTCTCCGTGCCTGCGTGAGATTTCCACGCTCGGTGCAGATTCCCAGGTCGACCTGGGAATCTCCCGACGGAGGTCAGGCGGTGCGGCGCCCGACGAGCGCGACGACCACGCCCAGCACGACGAGCACGGCGCCGCCGAGCGCCGTCCACACCAGCCAGCCGTCGAACGACGTGACGCCGACGTCGGCGAGGGCGCGCAGCAGCGCCGTCTGGAGCCCGTCGGCGGTGGAGGCGTCGACCGTCCGCTCACGGGCCAGGCGGGCGAGCCCGGCGTCGACGCCGGCCGCCGTGACGGCGCCGACGCCCAGCCACAGCAGCGCCACGCCGCGACGACGGGCCACGAGCAGCGCGACGAGCGCCCCGACCGCCGCGACGACCGCGGCGACCAGCGCGACCCCCGGGGTCCGGTCGACCATGCGCAGCGCCTGCGCGTCGGGTCCGTCGGGCAGCTCGACCACGAGCTGGTCCGGGGCGTCGACGAGCCCGTCGGTGCGCTCGGCCGCGAGCTGCGCCAGCGGCGCGAGGTCGAGGGGGACGGGCACGCGACCCGAGCCCGCGGCGGGGTCGTCGAGCAGCGCGGCGTGCGTGCGCCGCAGCGTCTCCGCCCACGCGCCGGACAGCTGCGGGTCGTCGAACACGCGCTCGGTGGCCCGCTCGAGCAGCCGGCGTCCGGTCTCGGCCAGCTGCGGGGGCAGCCCCGCCTCGCGCTCGAGCCGGGTGGTCAGCAGGCTCGACGCCGCATCCTGCACCGCAGCGTCGGTGACCACGTCGCGCGACAGCGCGACGAAGCCGTCCTCGTCGGCGACGGAGGCCGCGACCCAGGCGGCCGGCAGCGCCACCGCGAGCGCGACGACCGCCACCAGACCGGCGACCGCTGCCAGGAACCCGCGCATCACGCGCACCGCCCGGTGTCGACCTGCTGCGTGGCCGACCGGCCGGCGCGCGCGTCGTCCTGCGCCTGTTCCGCGGTGACCGCGTAGCCGGTGGAGCTGTCGGAGATCGACGCCGCGAAGATGACGCCCAGCACCGTGCCGTCGGTCGAGACCAGCGGGCCGCCGGAGTTGCCGGAACGGACGAGGCTGCGCACGGAGAACGCCTCGCGCAGCACCTGACCCCGGTCGTAGATGTCGGGGCTGCGCAGCGTGAGCTGGGAGCGGATGCGCGCCGCCCGAGCGTCGAACGGCCCGTTCTCGGGGTAGCCGAGCACGGCCGCCTCCTGGCCCGCCGTCCCCCGGGTGTCGAAGCTCAGGGCCGGCACGCCGAGGTCGTCGGTGGCGATGACCGCGAGGTCGAGCTCGGGGTCGAACACCACGACCCGACCGTCGAGGCGACGCTCGCCCTCGACCGTGACCACGGGCTGGTCGACCCCGGCGACGACGTGCGCGTTGGTCATGACCCGGCCGGGCGCGTAGACGAAGCCCGACCCCTCGATCCCCCGCCCGCACTCGGCGGAGCCGACGATCTTCACGACGCTGCGCGAGGCCTGCTGCACGCCCGGCTGCGACAGGGTGGCCGCGTCGGGCGGGCCGACGGCGGTGATCTTCTCGTCGGCGAACGGGTCGATGTAGCGCGGGAAGAGGTTGGCGTCGAGCGTGCGGCTGAAGGCCCGCAGCGTGTCGGTGGCGGTCGACGGCATGACGTCGTTGACCTTCGCGAGCACGGTCGAGTCGCGGGCGGCCTTCGCCAGCCACGGGATCGACGTGCCGCTGACCGCGTAGCCCAGCGCCCACGACGCGATGAGCACGCCCACGACGCTCAGGGCGGCCCCGCCGACGGCGTCGACCGTGCGCAGCGGTCCGGCGGTGAGCCCACCGCGCAGGTCGGTGCCGATGTAGGTGCCGATGGCCTGCCCGATGGCGGCCGCGCCGATGACCAGACCGAGCGCCAGCAGCGACGTCGTGAGGGTGCCGTTCTGCCGGTCGAGCAGGTGCGGCACGACCCAGATGGCGCCGAGACCGCCCAGGACGAGACCGGCCGTCGCGACGAGGTTGACCACGAAGCCCTGCAGGTAGCCGGAGACGGCGTACGCCACCACGACGACGGCGATGACGAGGTCGAGCGAGCTCACGGGCGCTCCTGGGGTGGGGTGGGGAGCGGGTGGACGACCGACTCGTCCCAGGGCTGGGCCCAGCCGAGCCGCTCGAACAGACGGGAGATGATGCCGGCCGTGAAGCCCCACAGCGGCATCTCGGTGCCGATCTCGAAGGCCGGACCGCGCCACCCGGACGGGTGCTCGACGCTGAACCGCCGCTCGGGGTCGACCAGCAGGTGCAGCGGGTGGTGCAGCACGCGACCCACCTCGGCCGTCGATACGGCCGCCAGCTGACGGGGGCTGCGCCAGTAGCCGAGGACCGGGGTGACCGCGAAGTTGCTCGGCGGCAGCCAAAGGGTCGGCAGGGTGCCGAAGACCGTCACCTCGGCCGGGTCGAGCCCGACCTCCTCGAAGGCCTCCCGCAGGGCCGTGGCCGCCGCGTCGGCGTCGCCGGGGTCGCACGCGCCGCCCGGGAAGGAGATCTGGCCGGCGTGGTTGCGCAGCGTCGGCGCGCGCTCGGTGAGCAGCAGCTCGGGCCCGTCAGGCCCGTCGGCGAAGCAGATGAGGACGGCCGCCGGGCGGGCGTCGGCCGGCGGGTGCGGGAAGCGCGGCGCGAGCTGCTCGGCCTGCACGGTGCCGGCGAGCTCGGCGAGCGGCCGCAGCCAGGACGGCAGGCCGTCGGCCACCCCACCGGGGGCCGGGGAGCCGGCGGAGGACTCGGGACTCACGGCTGCACCTCCAGGTGTCGACGGACGGCACCGGTCAGGTCGGCGTAGGAGGTGTACGGCACCCGCTCGGTGGCGACCATCCTCCCCTGGGCGTCGACGAAGACCGTCTGCGGCAGGCCGAGCACGCGGAACGCGCTCCGCGTGCGGAACGTCGGGTCGGACAGCTGCGGGTAGGTGACGCCCGAGCGCCGGGCGAGCGCGACCGCGGCGTCGGGGTCGGCGTCGCGCACGTCGAGGCCGACGACCGTCAGCCGGTCGCCGGTGTCACGGTCGAGTCGGGCGAGCAGCGGCAGCTCCTCGCGGCACGGCTTGCAGTTGCTCGCCCAGAAGTTGACGACCGCGGGCCCGCGCAGCCGGGAGAGGTCGACGCTGCCGTCGCCGCCGAGGCAGGGCAGCTCGAGCGAGGGCAGTGCACCGTCGCCGTCGGCGGCTGCGTCGGCGAGCGGGAGGTCGCTGCACGGTCGCACGCCCGCGTCCTGCACGGCGCGGCGGACCGACGCCGACTGCGGGTCGCCGCCGTCGAGCGAGCCGCCGCCGAACGTCGGCTTGCCGCTGCCCGTGTCGACGTCGGAGCAGCCGGCCGCGAGCAGCGCGAGCACGGCGACGGCGGCGGCGAGGCGCCTCACGCGCGCCCCTGGGTGGTGACGAGCCGGGCGGCCTCGACCGGGTCGGTGGGTCCCGTGCCGTAGGCCGGGCACCAGTGCGCGACCGGGCAGGCACCGCACGCGGGCTTGCGCGCGTGGCAGCGTCGACGGCCGTGCCAGATGAGCCGGTGGCTCAGCATCGTCCAGTCGCGACGCGGGAAGAGCGCACCGACCGCGTGCTCGGTCTTGACCGGGTCCTTCGCGACGTCGGCCTCGATCCACTCGAACCGACGCACGAGCCGGGCGAAGTGCGTGTCGACGGTCAGGCCCGGGACGTCGAAGGCGTTGCCCAGGACCACGTTCGCCGTCTTGCGGCCGACGCCCGGCAGCGTGACGAGGTCGCGCAGCCGGGCCGGGACCTCCCCGTCGAACCGCTCGACGAGCGCGGCGGACAGACCGAGCACGCTGTCGGTCTTCGCGCGGTAGAAGCCGGTGGACCGGATGATCTCCTCGACGGCCGTGCGGTCGGCCGCCGCGAGCGCCTCGGCGTCGGGGTAGGCGGCGAACAGGACGGGGGTGACGGCGTTGACCCGTCGGTCGGTGGTCTGGGCGGAGAGTACGGTGGCCACGAGCAGCTCGAAGGGAGTGCGGAAGTCGAGCTCGCAGCCGGCCTCCGGATAGGTCTCGGCGAGCACCCGGTGGATCTTGCGCGCCCGGCGCACGAGACTCGTCGGCGGCTTCACGGGAGCCTCGGGGGCGGCAGGTGGCACGCCGTCAGAGTACGTGGCGGCGCCGACACCGGCCCGGCGTGTGGCGTTCGAGCTCCTGGTAGGACAGACTGTGACCGAATCAACAGCCGAAAAGGATGCCCGTGAACGACGATGTGCTGCGCCAGGCGCCGCTCTTCTCCGGACTCGACGACGACGCCGCAGGAGCCCTCGAGGCCTCGATGTCCCCGCTGAGCCTGAAGCGTGGCGAGGTCCTCTTCAACGAGGGTGACGACGGCAACCAGCTGTACGTCGTCACCGAGGGCAAGATCAAGCTCGGACGTACGTCGCCCGACGGTCGCGAGAACCTCCTCGCCATCCTCGGCCCCGGCCAGATGTTCGGCGAGCTGTCGTTCTTCGACCCGGGTCCCCGCTCGGCCACGGCGACGTCGGTCACCGACGTCACCGTCCAGAGCCTGAGCCACGAGGCCCTCACACCGGTGCTGTCCAGCCACGCGGAGGTCGCGCTGGCGCTGCTGAACCAGCTCGCCGGACGCCTGCGTCGCACCAACGAGGTCGTCGGCGACCTGGTGTTCTCCGACGTCCCCGGTCGCGTCGCGAAGGCGCTCCTGGACCTCGCGAGCCGCTTCGGCCGCAAGGCCGAGGACGGTGTGCACGTCAACCACGACCTCACCCAGGAGGAGCTGGCCCAGCTCGTCGGCGCCTCCCGCGAGACCGTCAACAAGGCGCTCGCCGACTTCGCGTCCCGCGGCTGGCTGCGCCTCGAGCCCCGCTCGGTCGTCATCCTCGACCTCGAACGTCTCCAGCGCCGAGCCCGCTGACACCTCTGCGCGACGAGCCCCCGACCGTGTGGTCGGGGGCTCGTCGCGTCGTGTGGGGGGTGGTGCGGCTTCGTGGTCGGGTGGGGGTGCGGCTTCTCCGGGAGGTGAGGGTGCGCTGGTGCGGCTTCTCTCTCGGGTGGGGGTGCGCTGGCGCGGCTTGTCGTGGGTCTGGTCTCCGAAAGGGCCTCGACCGGGCGGCTGGGCGTGAGCCGGCTCCGGTTCTCGGGCTGTGGTCCGATTGGACGCAAGATTTTGCGTTTGCGCGTGCCATCGGTGGATCTGCCACCTTCTGAGCGCTCTTCAGGTGGCAGATCCACCGACAAGGGGGCGAGGCGTGTGAAGGATTCTTCCTTCTCGTGGCACGGTCCACGAGAAGGAAGAATCCTTCGTCTCCCCAACGCAAAGGGCACGCAAGATTCTGCATTCGCGTGAACGAGACCGAACACTTCTGCGTTGGCTACGGGATCCCGTAGCCAACGCAGAATCCTTCGAATCCCAACGCACGAACGCAGAGACTTGCGTCCCACAGCGCGAGCCACAGCCCGAGACCCGAAGCCGGCCCCCGCCCAGCCGCCCGGTCGAGGCCCTTTCGGAGACCACCCCCAGCGAAGGCCGAGGCAGCGCACCAGCAACCACAGACCCCCTACGGCAGCGCACCACCGAGCACAGACCCCCTACTGCAGCGCACCAACAAACGCGAGACCCCCGCAGGCAGCGCACCACCCACCACAGACCCCCGCAGCCCCTACAACACCCCCCGCGGCCGGAACTGGACGCTGATGCGGGGGCCGACGGGCTTGGCGGTCTTGAGGACGGCGTGCTCCCAGGTGCGTTGGCAGGAGCCGCCCATGACGAGGAGGTCGCCGTGACCGACGACGAAGCCGATGGTGTCGCCGGCGCCGTGGTCGACGGGGCGCAGGCTGAGGCGGCGGGGCGCGCCGAGCGACAGGATGGCGACCATGGTGTCCTCGGCCCGACCTCGACCGATCCGGTCGCCGTGCCAGGCGACGCTGTCGCGACCGTCACGGTAGTAGCAGAGCCCGGCGGTGACGAACTCCTCGCCCAGCTCGTCGGCGTAGTGGACGTTCAGGGCGTCGCGCGCGGCGGCGAGCGCCGGGTGCGGGAGGGTTTCGCCCGCCCCGAAGTGCGCGAGCAGCCGAGGGACGTCGACCGTCTCGTCGTACATCTGGCGACGTTCCGCGCGCCAGCGCACCTCCGTCTGCAGCGCGAGGAACAGCGGATCGGCGCCCTGCACCCAGCCGGGACGCACGTCGACCCAGGCGCCGTGCGTCAGCTCACGACGCTGCACCGCCGGGCCCAACGAGCCGACCACCGCCTCGTCGCCGACGTCGAGCAGCGAACCCTGGAACCACACTCCAGCAGGATAGGCCTGTTCGAACAGATGTTCTAGGTGCGACGCGCGCGACGGGATCCGCTCCTCGACGCACGGCCCACTAGGCTGCTCCCATGAGCGCCTGGGACGCCCTGCTGGACCGGGTCGACGAGATCGTCGACACCCGCGCCGCCGTCGACGCCGGGGTGCAGTCCGAGCTCACCGACCTGCTCGTCGGAGCCATGCGCGACGGCACCGCCGACCGCGAGCTCGACCCCGGCGAGGCGGGTCTCTGGCTCGCCGCGCTGCTGCGGACCCACGCCGAGGTGCAGGACGCCGGCGAGCACCGTCCCGACGACGCGCTGAGCACCCTGCGGGTCATCATCACCCGCTGGCTGCACCCCGGCCGTCTCGACCAGGCGCCCCCGACCTTCGGCGCCTGACCTCCTCGCTGCCGGTCCACGCCCTCACGGCTCGGCGCGTCGGCGCGACGACCTCCCGGACCGCCAGGTCCGGGAGGTCGTCACCTGGTCACGACGACGGCTGCTGCTTCTCGTCCGAGGGCGGCGCAGCGCTGCTGTCGGCCGGCTCGACGACGAGGGCGAAGTCGCCGTCGTGCTCCTCGACGCCGACGACCACCGCACCCTCGACCGCCTCCTGGCCGAGGCGGTGCCGCACCACGACGGGGTCGCTCTGCAGGTCCTTCCACAGCGAGACGCAGAGCGCGACCATGACGAACACGAACGGCACCGACGCGACGATGGTGATGTTCTGCAGCCCGGTCAACGCGTCGGACCCGCCGATCACGAGCATGATCGCCGCCACCGCGCCCGTGAGCGCACCCCAGAAGACGACGGAGACGCGGCTGGGCTCGGTCGCGCCGCGCTCGCTGAGCGTGCCCATGACGATCGAGGCGGCGTCGGCGCCGGAGACGAAGAAGATGCCGACGAGGACCATGACGAGGACCGACGTGATGCCGGCGGCCGGGTACTTCTCCAGGAGCTGGAAGAGCGCGAAGTCCGACGCGACGGAGCCGTCGGAGCCGATCAGCCCACCGCTGGCGCGCTGCTCGAAGATGGCGGACCCGCCGAAGACGGCGAACCAGACGAGGCTCACCAGGGTGGGCACGAGGAGCACGCCCGTCACGAACTCGCGGATCGTGCGAGCGCGGCTGATCCGCGCGATGAACATGCCGACGAACGGGGTCCACGAGACCCACCACGCCCAGTAGAAGATGGTCCAGCTCGACAGCCAGGCCTCCATGGCCTGGTCGCCGCTGGCGGCCGTGCGCGAGGCCATCTCCGTCATCTGAGAGGCGTAGTCGCCCAGCGTGGTCGGCAGCATGTTGAGGATGAACAGGGTCGGACCGGCGACGAACACGAACACGGCCAGGGCGAGCGCCAGCACCATGTTCGTGTTGGACAGCCACTGGATGCCGCGCTCGATGCCGGAGACGGCCGACAGGATGAACAGCACCGTCAGCACGGTGATGATGACGACGAGGGCGATCTTGCCCGGCTGGTCGATCCAGCCGTTGAACTGCAGGCCGGCACCGATCTGCAGGGCGCCCAGGCCGAGGCTCGCGGCGGAGCCGAAGAGCGTCGCGAAGATGGCCAGGATGTCGATGACGCGCCCGGCCGGGCCCTCGGCGCGACGTCCGATCAGCGGCCGGAAGGCCGAGGAGATCAGCTGGGAGCGACCCTTGCGGAAGGTGCCGTACGCGATGGCGATGCCGACGACCGCGTAGATGGCCCACGGGTGCAGGCCCCAGTGGAACATGGTCGAGGCCATGGCGCTCTGCAGCGCCTCCTCGCTCTGCGGCTCACCCGTGCCGGGCGGCGGCGAGGCGTAGTGCGAGAGCGGCTCGGCGACGCCCCAGAACATCAGGCCGATGCCCATGCCGGCGCTGAACATCATCGCGATCCAGGAGACCGTGCGGAACTCCGGCTTCTCGTCGTCCTCGCCGAGCGGGACCCGGCCGTACTTCGAGGCGGCGAGCCACAGCACGAAGAGGACGAAGAACGACGCGACCAGCACGAAGAACCAGCCGGTGTTGACGATCACCCAGGAGCGGGAGGCGTCGGAGGCCGACTTGAGGCCGTCGGTGCTCACCAGCCCCCAGACGACGAAGCCGATGGCGACCACGCCCGTCACCCCGAAGACCACGGGGTCGATCCGTCGTCGCCATCGCGCGTGGGGCGCATGCTCGTGCTCGGTGCGGGTACTCATGAGGCACCACCTCTTCCCTCGGTGCAGTCGTCGTCAGCTCGGTCGTCGTGCGTTCGTCCAGTCGCCCTCGCGCGGACAGGTGCGCGAGAAAACCTTTCGACCATAGCGAGGTCGACGCCCGATGGCGAACCTCCGAGGCGTCTCGTGGCGGGCGTCACGCCGCAGCGGGCGCCGGTCGTCGTGCGTCAGACGTGGCTGCCGCGCAGCTGCGCGAGGTAGACCAGCGCGGCGACGGTGCCGGCGAGGTTCAGCAGCGAGAGCGGTGCCCAGAAGACGGCGTGCGCGACGACGGCGAGCCCCAGGATCACGAGCCACGTGTTCTTCGGCAGCGAGCCGGCGACGCTGAAGCGGCCGGCGTCGCGCAGCACGCAGTCGACGAGCGCGAACGCCTTGACGGCGAACAGCACGAGCGACAGCAGGAGCATCAGGCTGGTCTGGACCTCGAACACGTCTGGACCCTACCGGAGACGCACGACGGCGGGCCCCCGTCGCCGGGAGCCCGCCGTCGCGGGTGGTGCTGGTGTCGACTCAGGACTGCGAGCCGGTGCCGTTCGAGCCGGTGCCGCTCGACGTCGCCTTCTTCGCGGGCGCCTTCTTGGCGGGGGCCTTCTTGGCCGTCGTGCTCGTCTTCTTCGCCGGCGTCGACGTGGTCTTCTTGGCCGCGGTGCTGGTCTTCTTGGCGGCCGTCGACGACTTCTTCGCCGGGGTCGTCTTCTTGGCGGCCGACGTCTTCGCGGCGGTCGTCTTCTTGGCCGTCGTCGCCTTCTTGGCGGCGGTCTTCTGGGCGGTGCTCGCGGACGACGTCGTCTTCGCGGGCGCCTTCTTGGCGGTCTCCGTCGCCTTCGTGGCGGCCGAGCGGGCGGCGGCCGAGGTCTTGGCCGGAGCCTTCTTGGCCTGCTCCTTCGTGGTCGGAGCCTTCTTCGTCACCTTGGCGACGGTCGCCTGCGCGTCGGCGACGATGTCCTCGGCGCGCTTCTGCACGTCCTCGGCCACGTCCTCGGCGGCCTTGCGGGCCTCCTTGATGTTCTTCTTGGCGTCCTTGCGGAGCGCGTCGAGCAGCTTCTCGCCACGCTTCTGCACGTCGTCGAGCTTGAGGGCGCGCGCCTGGGCGACGAACTCCTCGCCCTTCTGCAGCAGCTCGGCGTAGCTGGCCTGCGCCGACGCCTGGGCGGAGCCCACGAGGCCGGTGGCGGACGAGCGGAGGTCGTCGAGCTCGACCTTGCGCAGCGTCTCGGTGAGGTTCTTGACCTCCTCGACGAGGGTCTTGACCTGGGCGTTGATCTGGTCGGTGATGCTCATGGGGATGTCTCCTCGGTAGAGGTGTCGGTGTTGGCTTCGGTGACCGTCTCGGCCAGCGTCTCGTCGGTCGCGACGTCGGTCCCGACGAACGAGCGGTAGATGTCCAGCAGTGCCGTCTTCTGCCGCTCGGTCAGGCGCGGGTCGAGGGCGATGGCGTCCTCGACCATGCGCGCGCCGGACTCGTCGACGTCGATGAGCCCCGCTCGTACGTAGAGCGACTCGGCCGAGATGCGCAGTGCCTTCGCGATCTGCTGGAGGACCTCCGCCGAGGGTCGGCGCACGCCCCGCTCGATCTGGCTGAGGTACGGGTTCGAGACCTCGGACTTCTCGGCCAGCTGTCGCAGGGACATCTGTGCTTGGCGTCGCTGCTCGCGCAGGTAGTCGCCGAGCGTCTCGACGGCTCCTCCCACGTGCAGCTTGGCCATGTCCCCAGTCTGCTTGCAAATGCAAGCAAGTGCAAGCAAAACTGCATGCGAGTCGCCTCACACGACGTGGGCACGCGGTCAGGAGTCCACGAGACCCAGCTGCCGGCCGCGCAGCACGGCGCTCTCGTGGTCACGGACGCCGAGCTTCGCGTACAACGAGACGCGCTGCTTCTTCACGGTGTTGACCGACACCGACAGCACTCGGGCGACCGCCGCGACCGACCCGTGACGTGCGGACTGCCGCAGGACCTCCAGCTCCCGCGGGGTGAGGACGACCAACGGACCGCCCGCGACCTGGCGCGAGCTCAACCGGTGGTGGGCGTCCTGGGACACCCGCGGCGGGTCGCCCTGCAGCGCGAGGAGGGCGGCGAGGTCGGCGCTGGGCACCGTCGCGTAGGCGCTCGTCGTCCCGGTCCGCTCGATGACGGCGTGCGCCGCCTGCAGGGCGCGTCCGCTCTCCTCGACCCGCCCGCACCGCAGCGCAGCCGCCGCCTGGACGAGGAGCAGGCCGCCTCGGTCCCTCGCGGGTGTCTCAGGCGCCCGCGCCGCGGCCTCCGCGATGGCCCGACTCCGGCTCTCGCGCCCCGCCAGGAGCTGCAGCCGCGCGTCCGCCGTCGCGAAGCGGTTCCGCGGGTACGGACTCGACTCGAGCTCCGCCATCGCACGCGTCAGCTCCCCGGCCGCGATGTGCAGGTGCAGGGCGCACCGCTGGAGCAGGACGCCCTCCTCCATCGGCGCCGCGTGCCGCGTGCCGCGTCGCGCCAGGGCGTCGTACAACCACAGCACCTTGGCGGCGGGGTCGCCGAAGAGGCTCGCGTAGCGCGTCAGGACGAGCGCCGCCCAGGGCCACAGCTCCTCGGTCACGGGCACGCAGCGGAGCGCCTCGAGGTGCTCTTCGACCCCCGCCCGGTCCAGGGCGTCCAGCGCGAGCATGGCCTGCGCGATCCGCGCCGGCAGCCGGGCCCACTCGCCGAGCCAGCCAGGGGCCACGGGGCACCGGCCCGCGACCTCCGACCACCGCCGAGCGTCCCGGGGGGAGCCCAGGAGGGTGGAGGCGAGCGCCGCCTGTCCCGCCGCGCTCAGGCACTGGACCTGGCAGTCGGCTCGACCTGCTCCGAGTCCGTAGGCGGACTCCGACGAGATGATCGCGCCGCTGAGGTCCCCCGCGAGCAGCTGCGTGCGTCCGCGGTGGAGCTCCAGCCAGGCGCGCACGCTCGGCGACGCACGGCCCCGGACGTCGCCGCGTGCGACCCGCCCGTCGTACCAGCGCGCGGCGTCCAGGGCGCCCTCCAGGTCACCGTCATGACGTCGGGCCACCAGGATCGCGGCGACGACGGCGGCCATGTCCTCCGGGTGGGCGACCTCCAGGGCCCTCGGGCCCATGCTCTGCCCCGCCCGGACGTACCGATGCATGACCGCGTCCCCGTCCGCCGCCACCAGCCCGAGGCCGACCACGGCGCCCGCGATCGCCAGGGCCGGCATCCGTGCCGTGACGTCGGCTCGAAGGCGGCCGTACGCCCGGCTCGCGGCCTCCTGGTGCCGGGCGACCAGCTCGAGTCCCCGGGCGGCCCACAGGTCGCGCAGCATCGCCCAGTCCTCGGACCGCCGGGCCTGCACCACGAGCCGGCCGAGGTCGACGGTCCGGTCGATCGCCGTGTCGGACACCGGGAACTCCGCACCAGCGTCGTTCTTCAGGTAGAAGCGCAGCTCGGGGTGCGTCGCGAAGCAGTTCTCCGCGCCCGCGTCGACCGAGAAGGTGACGAAGCGGTTGGCCGCGGGGAGCTGGATCGGCGACTGCGTCTCGAACTGCACCTCGTTGTCGGTCGTGCTGCCGGACGTGTACGAGGAGGCGGCGCCGTTCAGGTTGGCTGCACCCGAGTCGAGCCCGTTGAAGAGTCCGATGGCTCGCGGGATCGCGGTGAGGCTGTCGTAGGCCTGCTCACCGAAGGTATCGGTCTGAGCACCGCTGCAGTCCCCGGCGACCCGCGGGCTCCCGTGGTCGATGATGAAGCCGTTGCAGTTGTTGCGCGAGACCCAGAAGGGGTCGCCGGTGTACGTGGTGCCGCTCTCGCCGACGTAGTTCGTCAGCAGGACGTTGCTGTTGTTCGGTGCGTTGTCGAAGTCCTCCGTGAACAGCACGCGCGGCGCGCCAGGCACCCCCGGGTTGCCCGGCGCGGCCGAGGCCGACGGCGCGGTCGTGACCATCGTGGCCACGACCAGCCCGACGACGAGCGCGAAGACCGAGACGAGGCACTCGCCGGTGAGGATGCGGTGACGCAGACGTCCGGGACGTCGGGAGGGCGGTGGAGCCCGGAGGCTGGACCGATTCACGAGTAGATCTCCTTGTGCTGCCGGGAGGGCCCGACGCGTGGGCGTCCTCGGCCGAGGGCGCGGATGGGATGTGCGAGCACCACCCTCCGCGCAGGAGTTCCCATACTCCTCCGTACAGGCACTTTTTGGTCCGCTGTTGGGTCCGTCGCTGACCCGCCCGTGGTCCGCGCCGGCGCAGCACCGAGCGCCCCGCCCGAGGGCGGGGTCCTGCGGCGTGCTGTGCCGCCGAACGTCAGAGGACGGGGCGGACCTCGCCGACGGGGCGACCGCCGCCGAGGACGACCGGCCGCTCGCGCAGCAGGTCGGCGTCGACGCCTGCCAGCTCCAGCGCACGGTGGAGCACCACGAACAACGGACGCTCCCCGCCGTCCTCGATCTTCACCGCGAGGGCGGAGCCGTCCGCGAGACCGGCGACGACGACGCTCTCGGCGCCGGACTTCACGAGCGAGCCAGGCACCGCCCGCGCCAGGGCGAGGTCGGGACGTCGCGTGCCACTGACCTGCTCGGGGTGGGTGACCATCGCCTCGACCACCCGACGCTCTGCGCTGCCCGGCTCGGCGAGCACCAGCCGGCCGATGCCGCGGGCCAGCCGTTCGAGCGACGTCGCCAGCAGGGGCGCGCCGCAGCCGTCGACGCCCACGACGTCGGGCGGA
Source organism: Aeromicrobium sp. EU05-FHT14F07 (assembly GCF_058790455.1). Lineage (NCBI taxonomy): Bacteria > Bacillati > Actinomycetota > Actinomycetes > Propionibacteriales > Nocardioidaceae > Aeromicrobium > Aeromicrobium sp. EU05-FHT14F07. The sequence goes on along the minus strand of NZ_JBYTCR010000015.1, from coordinate 70,487 downwards.
CCGACGAGCTCGGTGAACGTGGCCGTGATCGCCCGCTGCACCGGGTGGTCGGGGTCGAGGTAGTCGTGCGTCGACCAGCCGCGCTGGACGCAGGTCAGCAACATCGCCGCGTGCTTGCCCGAGCAGTCCATCCTGATCGGCAGCCGCCCCTCCCCGGCTCGCAGCACGGCGGCGTGCTCGTGCGGGTCGACCGGGTACGAGGCCGGGGTCTGCAGAACCGACTCGTCGAGGTCTCCACGCGCCAGGATCTCGCGGACGCCCTCGAGATGGAACGGCTCGGCGGAGTGGCTCGCGGCGGCCAGCGCCAGCAGCCGTGGCTCGAGGTCGAGACCCTCCCGCACGAGACCGGCGGCCTGGAACGGCTTGTTCGTCGACCGGGGGAACACGACCGTGCCCGGGTCGCCGATCGACCACACGGTCTGGCCGTCCGGGTCGACCCGCACGGCCGTCCCCCGATGACGGCTCTCCACGAGCCCTGACCGCACGACCTCGGCGACGACGTCCATCGCCCCAGCCTAGGTGCAGTCGACGACGTCGAAGCGCCCCGGGACGGCGTCGGGCGCCGCTAGACTCGCCGCGTCATCACGGTGACGCGCCGCCCCTGCCGACCGACGATCGCGAGCCCCCACGATGAGCCCCCGACGATGAGTACCGCACCCTCGGACCTCGAAGACCTCCACGTCATCATCCCGGCCGGCGGCGCAGGCACCCGGTTGTGGCCGCTGTCGCGTGCCGGACGTCCGAAGTTCCTGCTCGACCTCACCGGGTCGGGCCGCACCCTGCTGCAGCAGACGTGGGACCGGGTGACCCGGCTCGTCCCGCCCGAGCGGGTCCACGTCGTCACCGGGCCGCGGCACGCCGACGCCGTGCGGGCGCAGCTGCCCGACCTGACGAGCGTGTTCGTCGAGCCGTCACCGCGCGACTCGATGCCGGCGATCGGACTCGCCACCGCCGTCGTGCGCGCCCGGCACCCCGAGGCGGTCGTCGCCTCGTTCGCCGCCGACCACGTCATCACGGGCGAGGACCGCTTCGCCGACGCCGTCGTGCAGGCCGTCCGGACCGCCCGGACCGGCGCCGTGACCACCATCGGCATCTCCCCCCGCTCCCCCTCCACCGCGTTCGGCTACGTCGAGTCGGGCGCACCGCTCGCGGTCGACGGCGCCGCGAGCGCCCGGACCGTCGTGCGCTTCGTCGAGAAGCCCGACGAGGAGACCGCCCGCGCCTATCTGCGGGCCGGCACCTTCAGCTGGAACGCGGGCATGTTCGTCACCCGCGCCGACGTGCTCCTCGACCACCTCGCCCGGCTCCAACCGCCCCTGCACGCCGGCCTGCAGCGCATCGCGGCCGCCTGGGACGGCCCCGACGCGCAGACCGTGCTCAAGGGCGTCTGGCCGTCGCTCACCCGCATCGCCATCGACCACGCCGTCGCGGAGCCGGTGTCGCTCACCGGTGGCATCGCGACCGTGCCCGGCCGGTTCGGCTGGGACGACATCGGCGACTTCGCCGCCCTGCACGAGCTGGGCGTCAGCGGCGACACCGGCGTCGTCTGGGTCGACGCCGACGGCCTCGTCCGCACCACCGGCGGCATCACCGTCGCCGTCGTCGGCATCCCCGGCGCCGTCGTCGTGCAGACCGACGACGCCCTCCTCGTCACCACCGTCGAGCACGCCCAACGCGTCAAGGAGGTCCCCGCCGCCCTCGCCGCCTCCGGCCGCACCGACCTCGTCTGACTCCTTCCGGGGTCGAGTTCGTGGGCGCGCTTTTCCTCGGGGTGGGGGTGCGCTGGTGCGGCTCCGTGGTCGGGTGGGGGTGCGCTGGTCTGGCTTCTGGGTCGGGTGAGGCTGCGCTGGCGGGGCTTCCGGGTCGGTGGGGGTGCGTCGGCGCGGCTTTGGCTCGTCCTGCGCTCCGAAAGGGCCTCGACCGGGCGGTTGGGCGCGAGCTGGTCGGGGTTCTCGGGCTGCGGCTCGCGCTGTGGGACGCAAGATTCTGCGTTCGTGCGCTGGGACTCCAAGGATTCTGCATTCGTGTCGGGATCCCGTCGTGAACGCAGAAGCGTTCCGATCTCAACGCGCGAATGCAGAATCTTGGGTGCCCTTTGGGTTGGGGGGACGAAGGATTCTTCTTTCTCGTGGAACGGTCCACGAGAAAGAAGAATCCTTCACACATCTGGCCCCCCAGCGGTGGATCTGCCACCTCAAGAGCGCTCTTCAGGTGGCAGATCCACCGACGGACCGCGCAAACGCAGCATCTTGGGTGAATCGCGCACAAAGGAAGAATCTTGCGTCCCACAGCGCGGGCCACAGCCCGAGAACCCAGACCACCGGCCCGCCAGCCGCCCGGTCGAGGCCCTTTCGGAGACCACCTCCACGAGAAGCTGCAGCAACGCAGCCGCAGGCCGAGACGAAGCCGCACCCACGCACCCCCACCCCGCGAGGAGTCAGACGAGGTCGGTGAGCTCGGTGGGCGGCAGGTCGGGGGCGGGGGTGTAGGCCTGCGCGACCTCGCCGGTGCCGACGGCGTGCAGGACGCCGTCGGACTCGTCGGCGAACACGGCCTCGCCGCGGGCGAGGCGTTCGCGCTCGCCGGCCTCGTTCACGACCTCGACCTCGCCGCCGAGGCAGACGACGATGCGACGGCCGTCGTCGGGGAGCCGGGCGCCGTCGGGCTCGGCCGAGGAGCACTGCGTCACCGAGAGGGCGAACTCGTGCAGGCCGGGGCTGTAGACGTCGGTCGAGAACCCGAACTGGTCGGCGTCGACGCGCGCCAGCCGCGACATGCCGCGGTCGAGGCAGCGGACGAGACCCTTCGGGTCGAGGTGCTTGCCGGTGAGGCCGCCGCGCAGCACGTTGTCCGAGGACACCATCACCTCGACGCACAGCCCGCTGAGGTGCGCGTGGATGATGCCGGCGCCGAGGTACGCGGCTTCGCCCGGCTGCAGCGTCAGCCGGTTCAGCAGCAGCGACATGACGACGCCGACGTCGCCCGGGTGGTGCTCGTCGACGAGCACGGCCGTCGCGTACGCCCGCTTGATGTCGATGCCCCGCTCGACGCCCGCGCGGCAGGCGGCCACGACCGCTGCCACCTCCTCGGGGGACGGACGGTCGGTGAGCAGGTCCTCGACGATGCGCACGATGCCGAGGAAGCCCGGCTGACGACGCAGGCTGTCGACGAGGTGGTGCACGCGGGGCACGTCGATCGCGGCCAGCACCCGCAGGATCTCGGCCGTCGGGCGGAAGCCGACGAGCGTGTCGAACGCGGTCAGCGCGTACACCATCTCCGGCTTCGGGTGCGGGTCCTTGTACACGCGGTGCGGGGCGTCCAGCGGCACGCCCGCCGCCTCCTCCGCCTCGAACCCCTCCTGCGCGAGCACGGCGTTCGGGTGCACCTGGATCGACAGCGGTCGGTCGGCCGCCAGGATCTTGAGCATGAACGGCAGCTCGCCGGCCACCTCCCGCAGCGACACCGGACCGTCCGCGCCCTGCACCGTCGACGGGTTCAACGGGTGCGTGCCCATCCAGATCTCCGCGACCGGGGCGCCGTCGGGCGCGCGGCCGAGGAAGCGCGGGATGGCGTCAGGAGAGCCCCAGTCGTAGTCGCGGTCGGGGTTGTCCAGTCGTCGCATCTCGTCCTCTCCTGCGGCGCGCCGGCCGTCAGTGACCCTTGGGGTGGCGGGGCTTGCGGGGCGTCTCGCCGTCCTTCGACCAGCTGCCGCGCTGACCGCCCTTGCCCTTGCCGCCCGGACCGCCCGTGCCCTTGCGGTGACCGGTCTGCCGCTCGTCGCGCGAGGACCGCCCGACCCGTGCACCGCGGTCCGCCTGCAGGTCGATGCGACGCCCCGAGATGCGCGTGTCGGCGAGCGCCTCGAACACCGCCGGGGGCAGGTCCTGCGGCAGCTCGACGACGGCGTGGTCGATGCCGAGGGTGATCTTGCCGAAGTCGGCGCGGCGCAGACCGCCCTCGTTCGCGAGCGCACCGACGATCATCGAGGGCGTCACCTTGTGCCGCTTGCCGACGGCGATCCGGTACGGCGCCCACCCGTCCTTCGACGGACGCGCCGGACGGTCGCCGGTGTCGCGCGCCGGGCGGTCCTGCCGCTCCGGGCGCTCGCGACGCTCCTTCTTGGGCGGGTCCGGACGCAGGAAGAACTCCTTGTCGTCCGTGCTCATCACGGCGAGGGCCGCGGCCACGTCGAGCATCTCGACGTCGTGCTCGCGCACGTAGTCCTCCACCAGGCCGCGGAAGGCGTGGAACTGGGCCGAGCCCATGCTGTCGGTGATCGCCTGCGCGAACTTCGCGGTGCGCCGGGCGTTGACCTCGTCGACGCTGGGCACGCCGGTCTCCTCGACCGGGCGGCCCGACACCTTCTCGATGGCCGACAGCAGCCGACGCTCACGCGGCGTGACGAACAGGATCGCCTCGCCGCTGCGACCGGCGCGGCCCGTGCGGCCGACGCGGTGCACGTACGCCTCGGGGTCGTGCGGGATGTCGTAGTTGACGACGTGGGTGATGCGGTCGACGTCGAGGCCGCGCGCGGCCACGTCGGTCGCGACGAGGATGTCGAGCGACCCGTTCTTCAGCGCCGTCACCGTGCGCTCGCGCTGCGCCTGCACGAGGTCGCCGTTGATGGCGGCGGCGGAGAACCCGCGCGACCGCAGACGCTCCGCGAGCTCCTCGGTGGCCGACTTCGTGCGGACGAAGATGATCATCGCGTCGCCGCTCTCCACCTCGAGCAGACGCGTGAGCGCGTCGAGCTTCGCGTGGTGCGAGACGGGGATCCAGCGCTGGCGCACGGTCGTCGTCGACGAGCGGGCCTGCGGCGTCGCGATGTCGGCGGGGTCGTGGAGGTAGCGCTTCGCGAGGCGACGGATGGCGGGCGGCATGGTGGCCGAGAACAGCGCCACCTGCTTGTACTCGGGGGTGTCGGCGAGGATCCGCTCGACGTCCTCCGCGAACCCCATCGCGAGCATCTCGTCGGCCTCGTCGAGCACGAGGTGGTCGAGCCCGGACAGGTCGAGGCTGCCGCGGTCGAGGTGGTCCATGACGCGACCGGGCGTGCCGACGACGACGTGGGCGCCGCGCTCGAGCCCGGCCAGCTGGGCGCCGTAGCCCTGTCCGCCGTAGACGGGGAGCACGCGGATGCGACGCGACCGCGGCGTGTACGACGTCATCGCCTCGCAGACCTGCAGGGCCAGCTCGCGCGTGGGTGCCAGCACGAGCGCCTGGGTCGAGGCGCGGTCGGGGTCGATCTTCTCGAGGATGGGCAGCGCGAACGCCGCGGTCTTGCCCGTCCCGGTCTGCGCGAGCCCGACGACGTCGCGTCCCGCGAGCAGCGCCGGCACCGCCGCCTCCTGGATGGGCGTGGGTGCCTCGTAGCCGAGCCGGCCGAGCACCTCCACCAGCTCGTCGCCGAGACCCAGCGCGGCGAACCGGGCTCCGGGGGCCGTCGGCTCCGGTGCGGTCGACGCCTCCTGGTCGGGGGTCTGGTCGGACAGGTCGGACTCGGGACGGTCGTCGGTCATGAAGCTCCTGGTGCTGACTGCGAGACGGGGGAACCCCGTCGTGACGCAGGGTGCAACCGTTAGTCTTCCGTACCGACGGCCCCGAGACCAACCTCGGCGAGCCCGGCCTCCCTCCCCCGTGTGGCCCGAGACCGAAGGAGACGGTGCCCGATGCCGAGCCCGACCCCCCGTCGAACGCTCGGATCACGCTGGCTCCTGGTGGTGGCGCTGGGTCTCGTGGGCGCCGTGGCGGGTCAGCTCGTCGTGTCGGGCCTCACACCGCAGTACGAGGCGTCGGCCGAGGTCCTCGTCTCCTCGCCACCGGCCAGCGTCGACGGCTCGGCCCGCGCGGTCACCGCCCGGACCGTCGAGTCCTACGGTCGTCTGCTCTCCGAGCCCTACCTGCTCGACCGCGCGGCGCGGGCGCTCGACGAGACGTCGCTGCCCGCCGACTCCGTACGGTCCGGCGTCGTGGGCGACAGCGACGTCGTGCGGGTGACGGTCCGCGACGACAGCCTCGACGTGGCCCGTGAGCGGGCGGGTGCGCTCGCGGAGGCCTTCACCGCATGGCTCGAGGACAGCCAGCAGGCGCTGCGTCCCAACCAGCAGGTCAGCGGCCTGGTCATCGACCCCGGCACCGGGTCGACGCGTCCGGTCTCGCCGCGACGCTGGCCGTACCTGCTCGGCGGCCTCCTCGTGGGGCTGGTGCTCGGCCTCGGCGTCGCGCGGTGGCGCCAGCTCGCCGACCAGGGCGTCGCGTCGGCGGACGACCTCGAGGCGACCACCGCGGCGCCTCTGCTCGGTGCCGTCGCCTACGACCGCAGCGTGCAGGACGCACCGCTGCTGACGTCGCTGTCGCCGCAGCACCCGCGCGCGGAGTCCATCCGCATCCTGCGCACGAACCTGCAGTTCGTCGACGTCGACCACGACCGGACGGTCATCACCGTCACGAGTGCGGTGGAGGCCGAGGGGAAGACGTCCACGGCCTGCAACCTCGCCATCGCGCTCGCCCAGTCGGGCCTGCGGGTGGCGCTCGTCGAGGGCGACCTGCGTCGACCCCAGCTCGCCGAGCAGTTCGGCCTCGAGAGCACGGTCGGCCTGACCACCGTGCTCGTCGGCCGCGTCGAGCTCGAGGAGGCGATGCAGGAGACCGAGATCCCCGGCCTCGACGTGCTCACCAGCGGCGCGCGCCCCCCGAACCCCGCCGAGATCGTGCAGACCGGCGCCATGGAGCAGCTCGTGGCCGACCTGCGTCGCGCCTACGACATCGTGCTCATCGACGCGCCCCCGCTGCTGCCCGTCACCGACGCGACGATCCTTGCCCTGCTGTCCGACGGGGCGCTGCTCGTCGTCCGCCATGGGCGCACCGGGCACGACCAGGTGCGTGCCGCCGTCGAGCGGCTGCAGACCGTCGGCGCGACGCTGTTCGGCACGGTGCTCTCGATGTCGCCGCGCCGCGCCGCGGGACGATTCGGCTACGGGTACGAGTACGCGACGCAGTCGTCGCGACGTCGCCCCCGCCGCGGCCGCTAGCCGCGGACCGCGCGCTCAGCCGAGCGCGCCGAAGGTCCGTGCGAGCCGCTCGGTGGCGTCGTCGATGAGGTCGGCGGTGCTGCGGTGCACCTCCGGCGCCCGGCGGAACGGGTCGGGCACGTCGAGCAGGGACGGCGCGGTGCTGCGGCGCCGCGCGGCGTCGGCGACGAGCTCGGGCAGGCTGTCGGCCGTGCGGTCCTCCACCAGGGCGGCGAGCTCGAGCAGCGTGAACGTCTTGCGCAGCGCGCCCGGGTCGAGCTCGAGGACGGAGGCCCGGTGCTCCTTCGTCGCGGTGAGCACGACGTCGGCCGCCTTCACGTGGGCGGGGTGCAGCGGCCGCGACCGGAAGTCCGACCCGTCCAGGCCCAGCCGCGCCAGCTCCAGGCGCACCATGCTGTCGACGGGGGCGTCGCGCCAGCCCATCACACCGGCGCTCGCGATCTCGAACCGGACGGGGTCGAGCCGCTCGCGCAGCAGCAGCTCCATCAGGGGCGAGCGGCAGACGTTCGCGGTGCAGACGGCGAGGATGCTCCAGCGCGCCGGCTCGGGCCGCGCACCCACCTCAGCCACCGGACCGGGGACGCACGTGCAGGCCCACGTCGGGGTCGACGAGGAGCTCCTGCGCGGCGGCGACGCCGTCGACGACGAGCGTCGCGTCGGTGGGCACCGACCGCTTCAGCAGGGCGAGCCCGATCGGGCCGAGCTCGTGGTGCAGGCCGCGCGACCCGAGCACGCCGACCGCCTGGCCGGGCGCGTCGGCCCGCTCGACCGGGCTGCCGGGCGCCGGGAGCCGGTCGGCCGAGCCGTCGAGGTGCAGCAGCGTGAGCCGGCGCGGAGGACGGCCGAGGTTGTGCACCCGCGCCACCGTCTCCTGGCCGCGGTAGCAGCCCTTGTCGAGGTGCACGGCGCGCTCGAGCAGACCCACCTCGTTCGGGATGGTCCGGTCGTCGGTGTCGAGGCCGAGGCGCGGGGTGCCTGCCGCGATCCGCAGCGCCTCCCACGCCCACGTCCCCGCGGGGCGGCCGTGCCGCTCCGGCCAGGACGCGACGTCGGCGCGCGGCTCGATCGCCCAGACCGCCCGCCCGGGCTTCCCGTCGCTGCCGGGCTCGACCCGGCCGAGCACGGCGTGCTCGTCGGTCACGTCGGCGACCTCGACCCGCATCATGAAGCGCATCCGGTCGAGGAACGTCACCAGGGCGGCTCCGGCGCCGGGCTCCGTGTGCGCCCAGAAGGTGGTGCCGTCGTCGACGCCGTCGAAGGCGTGCTCGATGCGTCCCTGCGGGGTCAGCACGAGCACCTCGGTGGGCACGCCGGGCTGCAGCGACTCCAGGTGCTGGGTGGTCAGCGAGTGCAGCCACGTGAGCCGGTCCGGTCCGGTGACCGTGAGCACGTCGCGGTGCGACAGGTCGACGAACCCCTCGCCACGCTCGAGGCGGCGCTGCTCGACGGTCAGCTCGCCGTAGTGCGCGGCGACGCCGGTGTCGGGCGGATCGGCCTCGACGGCGCCCTCGAGGTCGAGCAGGGGGCTGCGCCGTCCTGGCACGACGGCTGCGGGATCGTCGGGAGTGGGGGTGGCGGGAGCGGCGGCGGGGTGCTCAGACACGGGCGAGCTTCCCCCAGAGGTGCGACTGCATGCTCTGTCCCTCGGCCGCCTTGTCGACGGCGTACATGAGCGCGCCCTCGACGAGCCCGTACATGCGTTGACCGGCGGTGTACTCGACGGCCGTCTCGGTCCGCGCGACGATGTCGGTGGCCAGCGTGATCCGCGGGCCCTCCGCCACGCCGTACCAGACCTCGGCGTAGCCGGTGGGGTGGGCGAGCACGAGCTCGACGTTGATGCCCTTGCCGCCCTCGACCAGTCCGGCAGGCCGCAGGAAACCGGTCTCGAGGTCGCCCGGGCCGGTCCGGTTGCCCTCCTCGTCGGTCGTCCAGGAGCGGCTGAAGTAGTGCAGGAACGGGCGGGTGTCGTGCGCGAACACGACGTCCTGCTCGAACGCGTAGGGCTCGATCGTCGGGTACTCCCCCCGCCCGTTGCCGTGCCACGTGCCGAGCAGCCACGCGAGCGGGGCCACGTCGGGGTGCAGGTCTGCCGGGATCTCGAAGGCCATGACGACCATCGTATCGACGGCGCGCTAGCCTGCCGCCGTGCGTGCAGTGGTGCAGCGGGTGACCCAGGCGTCCGTCGTCGTCGACGGGGAGGTCGTCGGGGCCGTGGGCGGCGGTGTCGGCGGCGGGGACGACACAGGGCGCGAGGACGGGGGCCACCTCCTCGTCCTGCTCGGGGTCACCCACGACGACACCGTGCAGAAGGCCGACGCGCTGGCACGCAAGGTGCACGGACTGCGGGTGCTGCGCGAGGAGCGGTCGGTCGCCGACACCGGCGGCTCGGTCCTGGTGGTCAGCCAGTTCACGCTCTACGGCGACGCCCGCAAGGGCCGCCGACCGAGCTGGACGGCGGCCGCCCCGGGCGCCGTGGCCGAGCCGCTCTACGAGGAGTTCTGTGCCGCCCTGCGCGCGCTCGGCGCCGACGTGCCCACCGGACGCTTCGGCGCCGACATGCAGGTGGCGTCGGTCAACGACGGACCCGTGACGGTCCTGCTGGAGCTCTGAGCGCCTCCGCTGCGACGGGTGCGGGACCGGCGTTCTGACCGTCCTTTCAGGTGGGCCGCGTAGGATCACGCGTGGTCGACCGTGGTCCGGTGCGGCCGGCGCCCCGCCCCCCACCGAACGGACGTGTCCATGTCGCGACGCCTCAAGCGTGAGCGTCGTGCCGTCGCGGGCAAGCGTCGCGCGGGTGGGACGCCCTGGCACCGTCGCCACCGCCGGCTGCTGGTCGGCGTCGTCGGCGTGCTCGTGCTGGTGCTGGGCACCGCCAGCGGCTACGCGTACTACCTGAACTCCCAGCTGAACAACGTCGGCCGCGTCGACACCCAGCTGAAGGAGAAGGACCGGCCCGACCCGGACCGCGGCCGGGCGCTCAACATCCTGCTGCTCGGCTCCGACAAGGGCAAGGAGGAGCCGGGAGCACGCGACACCACCCTTGCAGAGGACGCCGCGGCGGCACGCTGGCCGGCGGGCAAGTACCGCAGCGACACGCTGATGATCGCGCACATCACGTCGGACCGACGCAAGGTCTACCTCGTCTCCATCCCGCGCGACACGTTCACCGACATCCACGACCAGACCGGCGCGGTGCGCTCGAAGCAGAAGATCAACGACGCGTTCTCCGAGTACGGGCCCGACGGGGCGATCTCGACCGTCGAGAACCTGACCAACCTGCGCATGCGGCACCTGGCGATCATCGACTGGGACGGCTTCGAGGCGCTCTCGTCGGCGGTCGGCGGCGTGCCCGTGTTCATCCCCCGCGCCTTCTACGACCCCAAGCAGGAGGTGCAGTGGCAGGCGGGCCAGCAGACGCTCGAGGGCAAGAAGGCCCTCGCGTACGTGCGCACCCGCTACGGCCTCGTCCGGGGCGACTTCGACCGGATCGCGCGGCAGCAGAACTTCCTGCGCTCGCTCATGAAGAAGATGCTGGCGCGTGACACGCTCAGCAACCCGATCAAGCTGACCCGGACCCTGACCGCCGTCACCAAGAACCTCACGGTCGACGCCGACTGGGACCCGGGCGACATGCGCGCGCTGGCGCTCTCGCTGCGCGGTGTGCGCTCCGACGACGTGACCTTCCTGACCGCGCCGGTCGCCGGCACCGAGCTGGACCCGACGTACGGCGACGTCGTCGTGCTCGACCAGGCCAAGTGCGCGGAGCTGTTCGACGCCCTGCGCAACGACCGCATGGACGCCTACCTGCGCAAGTACCCGGACGACCGGCTCGCCGACGAGCGCCAGATCGGCTGACCGCCCCGTCGACCGGGCGGACGGTGGGTCGGTCCGCGTCAGCTGCAGGCGGAGCGCACGCGCACGTCGTTCGGCTCGGCACGGATGCCGGGCGTGGAGGTCAGCACGGCGTCGCCCGTCTGACCGTCGCCCGTGCGCATCGTGACGGTGAGGTCGACCGACTCCCCTGCCCGCAGGGTCACCGGCACGACCGTCACCCGGCGGTCGCCGAGCCGGCCGCCGACCGGCTGGCGGTCGACGTCGCCGAGGCGGACCTGCTGGAGGACGCCCCCGGCCGGTGCGACCACCCGCACCGAGAGCCGCTGGTCCGTGGCCGAGAGGCCGGGCAGCCGGAACCCGGTGATCGAGACCGGCAGACCCGACCTCGGCACGACCGAGGAGAGCCGGGTGCGGAGGGTGAGCTCCTGGCTGCGGTCGTCGACGCAGCGCGATGACGTCAGCGTGTGGGACGTCTCGAGGTAGTACTGCAGCTTCGAGCCCTTGCTGTCGTCGACGAACACCCCCACGCGCGCCTGGTCAGGGTCCTGCGAGAGCGCGCCCGAGACGCCCGTGGTACGGATGCGCCGCTGCTCGGACCGGTCGGCCGACCAGACCATCACCCGGTTGTCGACGGCCGCCCGCACCAGCGCCTCGAGGACGGGCTGGGTCGCGCCCCGGCCCCCGACGAAGGCGTCGAAGATGCTGCGCGCGGCGTCCTCGAAGACGGCGTCCTGCGCGAGCGGGTCGGTCGTGTAGCGGCGGTACACGCCGTTCAGCAGCTCGTCCACCGCGTTCTCGCTGGTCAGCCGGGTGCCGTCGCCGAGGGTGACCGGTCCGAGACCCTGGAGCAGGTAGCCGAGCGTCACGGGGTCGACGGAGACCACCCCGTCGAACCGGGTGTCGGTCGCCTCGCCGACCAGCGACCCGGCGAACCGGGCCGCCTCCGGGAAGTCCGGGACCGAGGTGGTGTTGCGCAGGTCCTCCGCCGCCGACACCGGCACGGCCCCGTACTGCGACGCCGGCACGGCGAGGCGAGGGTCGTCGACGGGCGGGACGTCGATCGCCGAGCCCTGCTCGGTCATGCGCACCCGGCCCCGGTTCGCCTCGATGACCGCCCAGGAGCCGGGGATGCCGCCGAGCGAGCGCACCTCGGCGTTGTTCTGGATGAGCAGGAGGTAGCGGCGGCGCTCCTGTCCCCCGAGCATGTCGGGCAGCAGCGTCGCGGCCGTGTCGGCGACCCGCGCCGCGGACGCGGCTCCCGTGAGCACGTCCTGCAGCCGCCTGACCGGCACCTGGAGCCGTCCGACGACGTCCTCCGGCCGGATGTCACCGACGTTGCGTGCGGCCTCCTGGAGCGCCCGCCGCGGTGCGCCCAGCCGCGGGGCGACGCTCTCGAGGTTCGCGATGTCCACGCGGCCGTCGCGCGGCGAGAACGCGTCGAGACCGACCTGTGCCGTCACGTCGACGACCGTCGGGACCGCCTGGGTGGCGACCCGGTCGACCTCGCGGCTGACCACCCGCACCGCGTCGACGTCGTCGCCCACGATCGGCAGCCAGGACGCGACCGCCCACAGCGGACCGTCCGTCGAGTCGTGCGAGCGCCGCGCGGCGTCCTCGAGCACCTCGGCGGTGCGGCGTGCGCCGTCGGCGTCACCCTGGGCGACCTGCGCGAGCAGCACCTGCGACGCGTCGCTGGCCCGCTGCAGGAGGATCGCCGCACGCACGCCCTGCCAGGCCAGGACGACCCCGCACACGAGCACGACGCCCCCGACCACGGAGAGCACCAGCCGGGCCCATCCCGCCCGGTCCCAGCGCTCGGGCAGGAACCGCCGAGGCGGCCTCACGGTCGGGTCAGCCGTCGCGACGGCGGCGGGCGACCACGGCGCCGATGCCGGCGAGGACGAGGAGCGCGCCGAGGACGAGCAGCCAGAAGTCGGTGCCGCCGGTGCCCGGCAGGATGCCGTTGCGGTCCTCGGTGCCGGCGTCCGCGTCGGCCACGCCGTCGGTGCCCGCACCGCCCGCGTTCACGTCCGCGTCGCCCTGGGAGCCCAGACCGTCCGCGTTCACGTCGGCGTCGCCCTGCGAGCCACCGTCGGCGTCGGCATCGCCCTGGGAGCCACCGTCGGCGCTGACGTCGGCATCGCCCTGCGAACCACCGTCCGCGTCGGCGTCGCCCTGCGAACCGCCGTCGCTGTTGGTCCCGCCGGCGGCGACCAGGACCTCCGCGCCCGACCCCGCCTTGTCACCGCAGGTGGCTCGGACGGTGGTCGTGGTGTTCCTCGTGACCTGCGGCGCGGTGAACGTCGCGACCAGCGTCGTCGTGTTGCTGGCGGTGCGGACCTGGTCCTCGTAGGTCGCGGTGATCGTCGTGGGGATGTCGGCCGTGACGGTCGCCGTGAACGTCTCCCCGGGGGCGACGCGAGACTTCGAGACCTGGATGTCGCACACCAGGACGGCGTACGGCACCGCCCCCTGGGCCGGAGCGAGGGTCACGGACGGCAGTGCCACCAGACCGACGGCGGCGACGACCGTGGCGACGAGCGCCGCAAGGTGCTTCTTCATGAGACTCCCTCACAGGATCCGACGTGAGCACGCCGTCCTGACGCGAGGTGCTCGCCTCTAGAACGAGCGAGGAGGCCGGGGGTCACGTGGTTCCTGCCGAGAAAGCCCGAGACGGCACGAGACCCCGGACCGTGGCGGTCCGGGGTCTCGTGGGACGACGCTCAGGCGTTGGCAGGCACCCGGTCGATGTCGACGACCACGTCGGCGACGACGCCGATCGCGGCGGCCACGGCGAGGTCGACGGCCTCCGCGCGCGGCGCGAGGGTGCGCAGCGTCCACTCGCCGGGGCCGGCGAAGAACCGGAACTGGCCGGTCGCCGAGGTCGGGACCTCGGCGGTGAACTCACCGGTGCGGTCGAGCAGACGCACGTACGCGTTGCCCACGGGCTCGTCGCCGCGCACGACGACACCCTGGATGACGGCCTGGTTGGCGACGTCGACGCCCTCGAGGCTCGGTCCGCCCTTCACGGCTCCGCACATGTCAGGCCTCCCCGCGCTCGTCGCCGACCGCGACCGGCACGCCGCGCAGCGAGCCGTACTCGCTCCACGAGCCGTCGTAGTTCTTGACGTTCGGGTAGCCGAGGATCTCGTTCAGCACGAACCACGTGTGCGAGCTGCGCTCGCCGATGCGGCAGTAGGCGATGGTGTCCTTGCCCTCGTCGAGACCGGCGTCGGCGTAGAGGGCCTTGAGCTCCTCGTCCTTCTTGAAGGTGCCGTCGTCGTTGGCGGCCTTGCTCCACGGCACGTTGCCGGCGGTGGGGATGTGGCCCGCGATCTGCGCGGCCTCCTGCGGCAGGTGCGCGGGGGCGAGCAGGCGACCGGCGTACTCGTCGGGGCTGCGCACGTCGATGAGGTTCTTCGAGCCGATGGCCTCGACGACCTCGTCGCGGTAGGCGCGGACGGCCTCGTTCGGCTCCTGCGCCGTGTAGGTGGTGGCCGGACGGTCCGGGACCTCGGAGGACAGCTCACGGCTGTCGAGCTCCCACTTCTTGCGGCCGCCGTCGAGCAGGCGCAGGTTCTCGTGGCCGTAGTAGGTCAGGTACCAGTAGGCGTAGGCCGCGAACCAGTTGTTGTTGCCGCCGTAGAAGACGACGGTGTCGTCGTTGGCGACACCCTTCTCCGAGAGCAGCTTCTCGAGCTTCTCCTTGGAGATGAAGTCGTGGCGGACGCCGTCCTGGAGGTCCTTCTTCCAGTCGAGCTTGATCGCGCCGGGGATGTGGCCCTTGTCGTAGGCCTCGACGTCCTCGTCGACCTCGATGAGGACGACCTTCGGGTCGTCGAGGTGCTCCTCGACCCAGTCGGCGGTGACGAGCGCGGTGTCGCGGCTCATGTGGATACCTCCATGTGTGGTCCCACGCGGTGGTGGGGTCGGGTGGGCGTGCAGGTGGTGGTCAGGGTGGTCAGGCGTGCGCGCGGGACGCGGTGGCGCGTCGCGCGAGCAGGTACAGCTCGCAGCCGAGGCAGAAGCCGACGGCGGCGTTGAGCAGGGCGGCCACGAGCGCGAACGCCGTCGCGACGTAGCCGAGTGCAGGGATGCCGACGCCGAAGCCCACGAGGGCGACGACGACGAACCCGAGTCCGACGGTCTGCGCGAACCGCGGCGGTCGCGCGTCCTCGGACTCGGCCGGCGGACCGATCCTCGGTCGCACGAGCCGGGCGAAGGCGACCGCGTACGGCGACTTGTCGAGATGACCGCTGGCGCCGATCGCGAACACGACGCCCTGGACGGCCAGCAGCACCAGCGCGACCGAGGTCGGGACGACCAGCGCGATGGCGAGCACGACCGACGTCAGGGCCGCCGCGAAGCGCATGCCGCGCGGGTCGACGTGAGTGGGACGGGCCATGGGACGGACTCCTGGACGGGCCGGCGCGACGCAGGGTCGGTGCTCGGCGGACTGACGGGCGGGCTCGGGACCGCTGGCGGGTGGCCGGTGCGGTCGATCAGGAGCGACGACACAGCGCGGAGCGCGTGCGGCAGTTGTCCACCGCGAGGCGCCGCGTCAGGTACGTCGAGCCGGTCATGTGTCCACTGTAGGTCGGTCCGAGCGGGAGGCCCGTCGATCGTCTCGTATCGTGGATGGCTGTCTCAATATTCAAGATAAGGGGGCCGGGGTGGGGGTGCGTGGGCGCGGGTTGTCGCTGGGATGGGGGTGCGTGGGTGCGGCTTACTGCTCGGGTGGGGGTGCGTGGGTGCGGCTTACTGCTCGGGTGGGGGTGCGCTGGCGCGAGTCCGTGGTCGGGTGGGGCTGCGCGGGCGCGGCTTCTCGTGGAGGTGGTCTCCGAAAGGGCCTCGACCGGGCGGCTGGGCGCGAGCTGGGCTGGGTTCTCGGGCTGCGGGTCCCGCTGTGGGACGCAAGATTCTGCATTCGTGCGTGGCTGGCCCAAGATGCTGCGTTTGCGCGGTCCGGCGGTGGATCTGTCACCTTCTGAGCGCTCTACAGGTGGCAGATCCACCGACGAGGGGGCCAGACGTGGCAAGGATTCTTCCTTCTCGTGGACCGTTCCACGAGAAGGAAGAATCCTTCGTCCCCCCAACCCAAAGGGCACCCACGATTCTGCCTTCGCGCGTTCGAGGGCGAAGGCTTCTGCGTTTGCTACGGGATCCCGTAGCAAACGCAGCATCCTTGGAGTCCCAGCGCACGAACGCAGATACTTGCGTTCCACGCGGGCCACAGCCCGAGACCCGAAACCGGCCCCCGCCCAGCCGCCCGGTCGAGGCCCTTTCGGAGCGCAGGACGAGGACAAGCCGCGCCAGCGCAGCACCACCTCCGCGAGAAGCCGTGCCAGCGCAGCCCCACCCGAGAGACAAGCCACGCCGACGCAGCCCCACCCGAACGAGAAGCAGAGCCCCCCGCGGACGACCTCAGGCGGGCTCGTGCCCTGACGCCAGCCCGAGGAAGGGGACGAGGCGTGCCAGGAGGTTCTCGCGCAGGACACGCGCCGACCACGCGTGGTCGGCGCCGGGGATCTCCGCGAAGGTCGCCTGCGGCAAGAGGTCTGCGTAGCGACGTCCGTACTCGAGCGGCACGATCTCGTCCGCCGTGCCGTGCACGACCTGGACCGGGCCGGTGTACCCGGCCGCCTCCGCGTACACGTCGAGGTCGTCGCGGACATCGTCGATGAAGGCGCGGCCGAGCCACATGCCGCCGACGTCGAAGCCGTCGTCCTCCTCGACGGTGGCGAGGGAGCGGCCCTGGATCTCGTGCTTCACGACGATGTCGTCGACGACGACCCCGGCGGGCGACCAGAGGGTGAGGCTGGCCACGAGGTCCGGGAGCCGGGCGGCGGCGAGGGCCGACTCCACCGCGCCGAGGCTGTGCGCCACGACGTGGACGGAGCGGGACCGGTCGGCCGCGAGCGCGCGGATCATCGACGACACCTGCTCGACCTCGTCGCGCAGCGTGATGTCCGCGAACTCGCCGTCGCTGACGCCGTGCCCGAGGCGGTCGTACGTGCGGACGACCGCCCCGAGGGCCGTCAGGCGCCTGGCGACCTGCACGAACAGACGCCGTGGCCCGACGCTGGAGTCGCTGAACCCGTGCACGAGCAGGACGGACGGCGCGCCGTCGGCGACGTCGACGGGACGGAGCTCGTGACCGCGGACCACACGGCCACCATGGGAGAGCGTCAGCGGCACCACCTCGGGATCCTGCGGCCCCACGTCAGTTCCTCCGGTCGGCGAAGCCCGGGGGCAGGTCGCCGGGCGCCGTGTCGATCACGGTCTCGTCGTCGATGCCGACGAACTCGAAGAGGGTGATGTGCGCGAACTCCGGCACGACGTAGATCGGGTAGGTGGGGCCCTCGTCGCGGTAGCGGCGCATCTCCTCGAGGTGGTCGTTCTGGAACAGGACGGTCCTGGACCCGTCGAGCTCGACCCAGTGGGGGAAGAAGATCGTGCCGTGCAGGACGCGGTCCTCGGGCACGACGTTCACGACGACGCTCGTGCCGGTCGGCTCGTTCCACGAGATCTTGAAGACCCCGCGACCCAGACCGACGAGGTCGACCTCCTGGTCCTTCACCCAGCGACCGCCGACCATCCCGGAGTGGATCCGGTAGTCGATCGTCGTGGCGTTCTTGACGTACATCTCGTACTGCCACCCGTTGGCGTAGGTGTAGACGAGGCGGTGGCCGACGATCGCGTCCAGGTCCTGCTCGGGGACGGGGTTCTCGATGCTCGTGTGCGTGTCCATGACTCCACTCTGACACATGATGCGTTTGTTTCAAACGCATACGGCGCGGGTCGCGTACCCTGTCGGCGTGCCCGACCCCACGAGCCAGGACGACCTCGGCGCGCTGGCCCGTGGCCTGAGCGACGAGATCGGCCCGTTGCGCCGGACGCTCCTCAACGCCTCACGGGCCCGCGCCGGTCTCCCCTCGCTGCCCGATGCGCAGATCGAGGTGCTCCGTCGCCTCTCCCCCGACCGCTGGGAGAGCCCGACGGCGCTCGGTCGCCGGTTGGGGCTCGCTCGACCGACGGTCAGCAACCTCGTCTCGGCCATGGAGAGAGGTGGTCTCGTGACGAGACGAGCCGACGCGTCGGACGCTCGCAGCGTCCAGGTCGGCCTCACCGACCTGGCCCGTGAGCAGCTGCGCGTCTACGACGCCGCAGCGGAGAGCCTCCTCGTCGAGGTCCTCCACGACCTGGACCCGCCGGAACAGAGCACCCTGCGCGACGTCCTCCCCCTCCTCGCCCGGATCCGCGCCGCACTGGACGAGGGCGGGGCTCGCTCCCCGGGCTCGTCGTTCGAGGCGCGGACGGACGAGGCGTAGCCGGACGAGGACCCTGCGGCGACGAACGGCCCTGCGCGCCTCAGGCGTCGAGGACGGCGAGGACCTGGTCGCGGCGGGGCAGGCCGGAGGCGCGGCTGAGGACAGTGCCGTCCGGACCGACGACGAGGACGGTCGGGGTGCGCATGACGTTGAGCCGGCGCACGAGGTCGAGGTGGGACTCGGCGTCGACCTCGACGTGCGTCACGTCGGGGCGGGTCGAGACGACGTCGCTCAGCAGGGTGCGCGTGGCGCGGCAGGGGCTGCAGAAGGCGCTGGAGAACTGGACGAGGGTCAACCGGTCGCCCAGCGGGCCGCCGATCTCCTCCGCCGTGAGCACCTCGCGGGTCTCCGTCGGGACCTCCGGTGCCGCTCCGGTCGCCGGCTCCCGCGTGGCCCCGCCGTCCACGGCCTGCACGGGCGCAGCCGACGCCGGGGCGGAGAACCGACCGTCACGACGGCGCAGCAGCAGGGCCACGACGCCGGTCGCCGCGAGGGCGACGAGGAGGACGATCACACCGGTCACCTCATCAGGTTACGACGCCCCCGGTCGTCCGACCTCAGGTCCGGGATCGGCCCCTAGACCGTGAGGACCGCCAGCGACGCCCCCACGTGGACCGCGGGGCCGACGAGGGCCACCGACACCGCGGCGGGGAAGGCCCACGTCTGCGGCCCGGGCAGGGCTCCGATGCTCCAGGCCCGTCCCAGCACCTGTCCCAGGACGGCGCACCCGGCCGCGGCGCCGCCGACGGCGAGGCCCAGCACCCACGTGCCGGTGCCGTCGACCGTCGCGGAGACGAGCACGCCGGTGAGCGCACCCGCCGTCACCGCGGCCGACCCGAGCAGCACCCTGTCGCCCGGCAGCGCCCACACGAGGAGCGCCACGGAGAGCGCGGCGGCGGCCATCGCGACGACGTCGATCGAGGCCGACTCCCCCGACGCGGCCACCCACCCGGCCGCGCACGTGGCGACGACGCCGACGAGCACGGTCGCGGCCACGGCCCGCACGAGGTCCTCGCGCCCGTCACGTCGCAGCATCTGCCCGACCAGCCCGGCGAAGACGACCACCGCGGACCCGAGCATGACCCCGGAGAACACGCCGGCGGAGATCAGCGCGTCCTCGGTGGCCACCGTCCCGTCGGTCCCACGCAGCAGCTGCGGGTCCCACGCGACCGCCGTGGCGACGGCGCCGCCCGCCACCACCGGCACGAAGGTCGTCAGCCGCGGCCGCTCCCCCGCACCGTGGGCCGGGGCGGTGGCGACGAGCACCTGCACGACGAGGACGCCGACGGCGACGAGCCACAGCTCACCTGTCGCGACCGCGAGGGCGAGCAGCCCCGCCAACGCGGCGGAGAGCAGGGACGGGACGAGTCGAGTCACCCTCGCATGATGCCAGGTGGCGGGGTGCGGCCCGACCCGCTCAGCCCACCGGCTCAGCCGCCGGCGAAGGGCGGCAGGAACTCCACGAGCGCCCCGTCGTCGAGGCCCACCTCGGTGCGGTCACGACGCCCGACGGGCACCTCCCCCACGAGGACGGAGCACATGTCGAGCACGGCACGCAGCCGCGCGTCGCCGTCGTGGCGGCGCACCGCCTCGTCGACGGCCTCGGCGAGGGTGCTCGCCGCCAGCTGCTCGCTCTCGACCCCGGCGGCGGCCCGCGCCGCCGCCCAGTAGCGCACCGTCACCACAGGTGTCGACGTCCCGTCCGCCCCCCGGCCACCTGCCGGTGTGACGTCGTTCTCTTTCGCGACACCTCGTGGTGATTCGTCCGACACATGCACTAGTCTGGGCCATGCGACGAGGCCACGGTGATTTCACCTGGCCTCTTGTCATAAGTGCGAGCCGCGGGCACGGCGCCCGGGGCGGACCGACGGAGGACCGCAGTGTCACACCTCTTGCTCCTGACCAAGAGCACCCAGTCCTCGGTGGAGGTGCTGCCCGCCCTCGCGCTGCTGCCCCACCACGTCAAGATCCTCCCGGCGGAGGCCAGCGCGCTCATCGACGCACCGCCCTCCGACGCCGTCCTCGTCGACGGCCGTCACGACCTCGCGCAGGTCCGCAGCCTGACCCGCGTCATCCGCAGCACGGGGATCGAGTGCCCGCTGGTGCTGATCCTCACCGAGGGCGGACTCGCCGTCGCCGCCTCCGACTGGGGCATGGACGACGTCATCCTGACGACCGCCGGCCCGGCGGAGCTCGAGGCCCGGCTCCGGCTGGCCATCGGCCGCGTGGCAGCCGGTCAGGGCGGCGAGGACGACTCCCACGTCATCGCCTCCAGCGGTCTCGTCGTCGACGAGGCGACGTACACGGCCAAGCTGGAGAACCGCACGCTCGACCTCACGTTCAAGGAGTTCGAGCTCCTGAAGTTCCTCGCCCAGCACCCGGGCCGGGTCTTCACCCGCCAGCAGCTGCTGCAGGAGGTGTGGGGCTACGACTACTTCGGCGGCACCCGCACGGTCGACGTCCACGTACGACGGCTCCGCGCCAAGCTGGGCACCGAGCACGAGACGCTGATCGGCACGGTGCGCAACGTCGGCTACCGCTTCGTCGCGACGACGGCGGAGGCCGACGAGCCCGCCGCACGCCGCAGCACGTCGGTGCCCGGGCCGGGCGCCCGCGCCTAGCGGACGCCGGATGGACCGCATCAGCGCGCTGGACCTGGTCGCGCTGGTCCTCGACGAGGGCAGCTACGAGTCCTGGGACGAGCCGATCGACGTCTCCGCGTACGCGCCGGACTACCGCGCGGCCGTCGAGAAGGCCACGCAGCGCTCCGGCTGCGACGAGTCGATCATCACCGGACGGGGACTCGTCCGGGGCCGTCCCGTCGCGTTCGTGCTGAACGAGTTCGGCTTCCTCGCGGGCTCGATCGGCCGCGCCGCCGCACAGCGCATCGTCGCGGCCGTGCGGCGTGCCACCGCGGAGGGCCTGCCGCTGCTCGCCTCGACCGCGTCGGGCGGCACGCGCATGCAGGAGGGCACCCCCGCGTTCGTCCACATGGTCGACATCTCCCGCGCGATCATGGACCACCGTGCCGCGGGGCTGCCGTACCTCGTGCACCTGCGGCACCCGACCACGGGCGGCGTGTTCGCGTCGTGGGGCTCGCTCGGCCACATCACGGTGGCCGAGCCCGGCGCGCTCGTCGGGTTCCTCGGTCCGAAGGTCTACGAGCTGCTGGAGGGGCGACCGTTCCCACCCGGGGTGCAGGTGAGCGAGAACCTCGCCCGGCGCGGGATCGTCGACTCCGTCGTGCTGCACGAGGAGCTCCCGTCGGTCGTCGACCGAGCACTCGGGCTGCTGCTCGACCCCGTCGCCGACGGGTCCCGCACCCGACGGCCCGGCGTGGAGCCGGGTGCGCCGCGGCGTCACGGCACCTGGGAGTCGATCGAGATCACCCGCGCCGAGCCGCGCGTGGGCGTGCGCGACGTGCTGCGCCACGGCAGCGACGCCACCGTGCGACTGCAGGGCACCGAGGAGGGCGAGCGCGACACGGCGATGCTGGTGGCGTTCGCGCGGCTCGACGGCGTGCCCTGCGTGGTGGTCGGCCAGGACCGCACGACGCAGACCCCCGCCAACCCGATGGGACCGGCGGCGCTGCGCGAGGCGCGGCGCGGCATGCGGCTGGCAGCCGAGCTGGGTCTCCCGCTGGTGTCCCTGATCGACACCCCGGGCGCGGAGCTGTCGGCGAGCGCCGAGGAGGGGGCGATCGCCGGCGAGATCGCCCGCTGCATCGCCGCCATGTCGACGCTGGAGGTCCCGTCGGTCTCCGTGCTCCTCGGCCAGGGCTCCGGCGGCGGTGCGCTCGCCCTGCTGCCCGCCGACGTCGTGGTGGCCACCGAGAACGCCTGGCTCTCGCCGCTCCCGCCCGAGGGTGCGAGCGCGATCGTGCACGGCGACGTCGACCACGCACCGCAGATGGCGCAGCAGCAGCGGGTCTCCGCCCTCGACCTGCAGGAGACCGGCACGGTGCACCACGTCGTGCCCGAGCCGGAGGACGACTCGCCCGAGGCGCTGGCGCGCGCGGTCGCCGCGGAGGTCGGGCACCGGCTGCGCGAGCTGCTCGACGCCCGCGGCGCGAGCGGCCTCCCGTCCACCCACGCCTAGGCTGGGAGGGGTGAAGACCTCTCGCGACCGTCGATACGGCGGCATGGTGCTGATCTGGACCGCCATCGGCGCCCTGTTCACGCTCGTCAACGGCAACCCCGTCTGGATCGGCGCGTTCCTGGCGATCGGCGTGGCGCTGGCCGAGTCCCAGCGCGGCGAGGTCGAGCCCGCGACGCCGCCGTCGGCCGCCCCCGACGCCGCACAGGCGCCGCCGGCCGACGACCACGGTCTGATCGCCCTGAACCACGCCGTCCACGCGGCCGACGGTGTGGAGCCGTTCAACGAGGCCACCCGCCTCGCGATCGCGGCCGGCGCCCGGTTGCGCGTGGCACGCGTCGTCGACGGTGGCGTCGCGGCCGCGGTCGCCCCCGACGACGCGCCCGTGGAGCTCGCGGTGCACCCCGACCACCGACGCCAGGGTCGCGGTCGCGCCCTCGTGAGCGAGCTGCTCGACGCGGGCGAGCGTCGGTTCTGGGCGCACGGCGACCTGCCCGGCGCGCAGGCGCTCGCGTCATCCCTCGCGCTCGAGCCGGTCCGCACGCTGCTCGTGCTGCGCCGCGAGGGCGGCGAGCCGGTCGTCGAGCGGGTTCCCGACGGCGTCCGCATCCGCACGTTCCGCCCCGACGACGCCGACGCCGTCGTCCGCGTCAACGGTCGCGCCTTCGCCGACCACCCGGAGCAGGGCGCGATGGACCGCGCCGACTTCGACCGACGCGCCGCCAGCGACTGGTTCGACCCCGAGGGCCTCTTCGTGGCCGAGGACGAGCAGGGCCAGGTCATCGGCTTCCACTGGACGAAGGTCGAGGCGCCGGCCTGGGGCGAGCCTCCCGTCGGCGAGGTGTACGTGGTCGGCGTCGACCCCGACCACCACGGCGGCGGGCTCGGCACGGCGCTGACCGCCCGCGGACTGCGACACCTCGCCGAGTCGGGCGTGGACGTCGTCGACCTCTACGTCGAGGGCGACAACGCCCCCGCGCTCGCGGTGTACCGCAGGCTCGGCTTCGTCGAGCGGGCGCGCGACGTGCTCTACGCCCGCTCCTCCGAGCCGGCTAGCTGAGCCCGCGCTGCAGTGCCGCCGCAGCACGACGCATGGCGCGCGGAGCGGAGCGGCCGATGCCGACCATGTTCGCGAAGCCGTGGATGAGACCGCTCTCCTCCACGTGCTCCACCCGCACGCCCGCCGCGCGCAGGTGCTCCGCGTACGCCGTCCCCTCGTCGCGCAGCGGGTCGAAGCCGGCGGTCACGAGGTAGGCGGGTGCCACGCCGTGCACGTCCTGGCGCAGCGGCGAGAGCCGGTCGTCGGCGCGGTCCTCGTCGCCCGCGAGGTAGTTCTCCTCGCACAGGTCCATGAACGCCTTGGTGAGCAGGAAGCCCTCGCCCAGACGCGTGCGGCTGGGTCGCTCCTCGACGAAGTCGGTGGCCGGGTAGACGAGCAGCTGGAACGCGGGCGCGACGACCTCCTCGGAGCGGGCCGCGTGCTGCGCGACGAGCGCTGAGAGGTTGCCACCGGCGCTGTCGCCGCCGATGGCGATCGCACCGGGCTCGATGCCCAGGCCGGGGGCGTGCTCGGTGACCCAGCGCCAGGCCGCCCACACGTCGTCGAACCCGGCGGGGAACTGCGCCTCGGGCGCCAGGCGGTAGTCGACCGAGACGACCCGCACCTGCGCCTCCTCCGCGAGGAAGGAGCAGACGGCGTCGTAGGCGTCGAGGTCGCCGTAGACCCAGCCGCCGCCATGCAGGTAGACGAGCGCCGGGGAGCGTCCGCTGAGCCCGCGCGGCGTGTAGAAGCGCAGGCCGACCGGACCCTCAGGACCGTCGATCGTCCGGTCCGTCACCGCGCCGACGGGCTGACGTCCGCCGAGCATCCGGAACGCCTCGGTGTAGACCCGTCGACCGCGCGTGATCGAGAGCGTCTCCACCGCCGGACCGTTGAGTCCCATCACCCGCAGCAGCAGCTGCATCTCGGGGTCGAGCGTGCGCCCGTCGACCTCGACCGGACGGCCGGCGAGGCGCCGGACGACCGGGGTCGGGAGCGAGAAGAGGGCCTGGGCACCCTTGGCCTGCACCAGCGCCAGCAGGTCCGACGTCGTCACCATGCGCGCAACATAGCGCGCCGTCGCGCCCGGCGGAGCGCTTCGCCGCACGACCCCGCAGCTTCGGGCCTCGCGCGCCTCGACGGGCCGCGGACCGTGCCGTCGGGACCCGCCGACGCACGCCACCGACCGCCGGCACCGCGCCCACGGACGGACGCGCACCCGCGCCGTTCAGGCGACGTTCACGTCGTCTTGCCACAATGTGCGCGTGGACACCACCGATCTGGACCTGCCTGCGGTCGAGAACCCCTCGTCGCCCGACGAGTTCGACGTCGACCCGCCGTACGAGCCCGTCGACGACGCACTGCCGGCCGACCGGTTCCTCGACCGGGAGCTGTCGTGGATCGCGTTCAACGCCCGCGTGCTCGAGCTCGCCCAGGACCCGAGCCTGCCGCTGCTCGAGCGGGTGCGGTTCCTGTCGATCTTCGGCAGCAACCTCGACGAGTTCTTCATGGTCCGCATCGCCGGCCTCAAGCGTCGCATCGCGGCGGGCGTGGCGGTGCCCTCGGCGAGCGGCTTCCACCCCAAGGACGTGCTGGCCAACAGCCTCGAGGCGAGCCACCGGCTGATGGTCGAGCAGGCGCGGACCTTCGTCGACGACGTCGTGCCCGCCCTCGCCGACGCCGGCATCCACCTCGTCCGGTGGGACGACCTCGCCGCGCAGGAGCGCGAGGAGGTCGCGGCCACCTACCGCGAGCGGGTCTTCCCCGTGCTCACGCCGCTGGCCGTCGACCCGGCCCACCCCTTCCCGTACATCTCGGGCCTGTCGCTGAACCTCGCCCTCGTGCTGCGCAACCCCGAGACGGGCAAGCAGCACTTCGCGCGCGTCAAGGTGCCGCCCATCATCGACCGGTGGATGGTCACGAGCGCCGGCCGCCACGTGCCGCTCGAGGACGTCATCGCCGCGCACCTCGACCTGCTGTTCCCCGGGATGGAGATCATCGCGCACCACGTGTTCCGCGTGACCCGCAACGAGGACCTCGAGGTCGAGGAGGACGACGCGGAGAACCTCCTCAAGGCGCTCGAGAAGGAGCTGCTGCGCCGTCGCTTCGGTCCGCCGGTGCGCCTGGAGGTCGAGGAGTCGATCGACGAGGAGGTGCTCGACCTGCTCGTCACCGAGCTGGGCATCCGCCACGGCGAGGTGTTCCGCCTGCAGGGTCCACTCGACCTGCGCAGCCTCGGCGAGATCGCCGACCTCGACCGCCCTGAGCTGAAGTTCGACCCGTTCGTGCCCGGCACCCACGAGCACCTGGCCGAGGTCGAGACCGCCAGCCCGGCCGACCTGTTCGGCACGCTGCGCCGGCGCGACGTCCTCGTGCACCACCCGTACGACTCGTTCGCGACGAGCGTGCAGCGCTTCATCGAGCAGGCCGCCGCCGACCCGCACGTGCTCGCGATCAAGCAGACCCTGTACCGCACCTCGGGCGACTCGCCCATCATCGACTCGCTCGTCGACGCCGCCCGCGCCGGCAAGCAGGTGCTCGTGCTGGTCGAGATCAAGGCCCGCTTCGACGAGCAGGCCAACATCCGCTGGGCCCGCAAGCTGGAGCGCGCCGGCTGCCACGTCGTGTACGGGCTCGTCGGGCTGAAGACGCACTGCAAGCTGGCGCTGGTCGTCCGCGCGGAGCCCGACGGGCTGCGCCGCTACGCCCACCTCGGCACCGGCAACTACAACCCGAAGACGGCCCGCCTGTACGAGGACTTCGGGCTCCTCACGAGCGACCCGGACATCACGAACGACCTGCTCGAGCTGTTCAACTCGCTGTCCGGGTTCGCGCAGCAGGGTGACTATCGCAGCCTCATGGTGGCACCGTCGGGCCTGCGCGAGGGGCTTCTCGAGCGCATCCGCCAGGAGATCGCCCACCACCGGGCCGGTCGGCCGGCAGGCATCGCGTTCAAGGTCAACTCCCTCGTCGACGAGGCCGTCATCGACGGCCTGTACGAGGCGTCGCGCGCGGGCGTGCCCGTGCGCCTGGTCATCCGCGGCATCTGCACGCTCCGACCCGGCGTGCCCGGGCTGAGCGAGACCATCGAGGTCCGCAGCATCCTCGGTCGCTTCCTCGAGCACAGCCGCGTGTACTGGTTCAGCGGCGGAGGCGAGCCGGAGGCCTGGATCGGCTCGGCCGACCTGATGCACCGCAACCTCGACCGCCGCGTCGAGGTGCTGGTGCGGGTGCCGAGCGAGCAGCACACGCAGGTGCTCGGCGACCTTCTGGAACGCATGGCCGACGACGAGACCAGCTCCTGGCACCTCGGCCCCGACGGCACCTGGACGCGCCACCCCACGGGCCGCGACGTCCAGTCCGAGCTCATCGCCCGCGCGAAGAAGCGCCGCAGCCGCCTGTCCTGACCCCGCCGCACCGCCATCGCGGCATCGACCACCGCTTCCGCCGGTCGAGTAGCGGGCACGCGCGAGGAACGAGCGCCGTGCCGCGTATCGAGACCACCCGGCAACGGATCAGCGTGGGCCAACCCCCAGCGAACGCCCAGAATGGTCTCGATACACCTCCCCTCGCTAGCGCTCGTGGAGGCACTCGACCAGCGAAACGTTTCGCTGGTCGAGTAGTAGCGACGGCGAGCGCCAGCGAGCTCGTCGCTACGTATCGAGACCACCCGGCAACGGATCAGCGTGGGCCAACCCCCGGCGAACGCCCAGAGTGGTCTCGATACGTCGCCGCCGGCTCCTCCGTCGCGGCGTCGCCCACTCGACCAGCGAAACGCGTCCGGCGGGCCTCAGCAGGCGGCGAAGAGCAGGGCGCCGGTGCCGAGCATGAGGACGGTGCCGTCGGCGGAGCGGTCGAACGACAGGCTCACGGTGGCCTGGTCGACGGCGACCCTCGGGTCGCGCAGCTCGTCCTCGACCTGGCCGGAGCGTCCGACGAACGGACCGGTGGCCAGTCGCTCGCGCAAAGGCGCCTGGCGACGGGCGCGGGCGACGTCGTCGAAGGTCATCGAGAAGGTCGCGGTCTGCGCGCTCGGCCCGGAGCCGCCCCGGTCGGTGAGCGACCGGCCGCTGTAGACGTAGCCCGCGAGCCGGCCGGCGCGCGCCTGGGCGGCCTCTGCCTCGTCCGCCGACTCGGCGGGCACGGCCGCGTCCTCGCAGCCGAGCGCACCGGCCTGCAGCAGCACCGTGTCGGCGTCCGCCAGCGGTCCGGCGGTGTCGACCGCCCGTCGCACCGACGTCAGCGCCGGGGCACGCCCGGTCGCGGCACGCACGACCTCCTCGACCGCGGCGGAGTCCGACCCCGCGACGAGCAGCCCGGCGCGCCGCAGGAGCCGGACGTCGGCCAGCTGGTCGCCCAGCCCGGTCGAACCCAACACCTCGGCCGACGCCGTCCAGCGCCCGCCGCCCGCGTCGTCGAACCCGGCGCGCCGGAACCCTGCCTCGAGCCGTCCCCACGACAGGCCCGGACCCGGCGCGACGACCAGCACGCCGGCCGCCGTCGGGTCCTGCACGTACGCCTCCCAGGCCACGTCGTCGGTCGACCAGCCGAGCGCGCCCGGGACGGCGTCGCCGAGGTCGTCCAGCACCGACCGGGTGGTCAGGTCGCGTGCGCCGGGGTCGTCGGACCCGACGTCGCGCACACGCTGCCAGTCCGTGAGGCCGAGCACGGTCGTGCCCGCGGGCGCCGCGGCGAGCGCGGCGGCCAGCGGGCTGCGCACCTCGGCCCGAGCGGTACCGGAGACCCACCAGCCGGCGGCGATCGCGACGGCCAGGACCACGACCGCGACCAGCGGGTCGCGTGCTCGTCGCAGCACCGCACACCTCCTCGCGCATCGGCCCGTCACCGTCCGGACACCTAGGACGTGAACAATACGAGGCATGGCACGTGAACGTCCGCTGACCGCCGCCGGAGCCGTCACCTGGAGGCGCTGCGCGCCCCGTCCGGGCTCGTCGGGGAAGCGGGGCGTCGAGGTGCTCCTCGTCCACCGGCCCCGCTACGACGACTGGACCTTCCCGAAGGGCAAGCCGGACCCCGGCGAGGACCTCGTCGCCACCGCCGTGCGCGAGGTGGCGGAGGAGACCGCCCAGCGCGTGCGGCTCGGCCACCCGCTCCCCGACACCCGCTACCGGGTGGCCGGGGGCCCGAAGCGGGTCAGCTACTGGGCGGCGCGTGTGGTCGGCGAGACGGCGACGCCGTTCCAGCCGAACCGCGAGATCGACGACCTGCGCTGGGTGCGCCCCGGCGAGGCCCGCCGGCTGCTCAGCTACGAGCACGACCTCGACCTGCTCGACGCGTTCCTGGCGCTGCGCGACGTCAAGGCCCACCGCACCCGCACGCTCGTCGTGGTCCGCCACGGCAAGGCCAAGGCTCGTGAGCACTGGCGTCGTGAGGACCTGCTGCGTCCCCTCACGCCCAGCGGACGCGGGCGGGCGGACGCTCTCGTGCCCCTGCTCGAGGCCTACGGCGTGCGTCGGGTCGTGTCGAGCCCCGCGCGGCGCTGCGTCGAGACCGTCGCGCCCTACGCCGACGCCCGTGGGCTCGAGCTGCGGCACGACCCTCGCCTGTCCGAGGACACCACCGCGGGCGACGTCCGGCGGGCGGTGGAGGACGTGCTCGCCGAGAAGTCGCCGGCCGTCCTCTGCGGCCACCGTCCGACCCTGCCGTGGGTCTTCGCGGCCCTCGGGGTGGACGCGCCCGAGCTCGCTCCGGGCGAGGGGGTCGTGCTGCACCTGCGTCGCGGGGCCGTCGTGGCAGATGAACCGCTGGGGAGACCTGCATCACCCCGCTGACCTGCGACGGGGGCCCATCCTTCGCTCGCCGTTCACCCTGCGTTCACGCACGGAGGACCCCCGATACACCTGCCCTCCCTAGCGTCACGGACGACAGAAGCCTGTGATCATCGAAGGGACACCCCCCGTGAACCGCACCACGCTGCGCGTCGCCGCCCCCGCGGCGCTCGCCCTCACCCTCGCACTCGGACTCTCCGCCTGCGGCGCGTCCAACGAGGGCGGCTCGGACTCCGGCTCCGACTCCTCGCTCTCCGGCACCCTCAACGGTGCCGGCGCCAGCTCGCAGGAGGCCGCCGTCGACGCCTGGACCGCCGCGTTCCAGACCGCCAACAGCGACGTGACCGTCAACTACGACCCGGCCGGTTCCGGCGCGGGCCGCGAGCAGTTCATCGCCGGTGGCGTGGACTTCGCCGGCTCCGACGCGTACCTGGACGACGACGAGCTCGCGCAGGCCAAGGAGCGTTGCAACGGTCCGGTCGTCGAGGTCCCCACCTACGTCAGCCCGATCGCGGTCATCTACAACCTCGACGGCGTCGACAACCTGCAGCTCTCGCCCGCCACCATCGGCGGCATCTTCGAGGGCAAGATCACCAAGTGGGACGACGCGGCCATCAAGGCCGACAACCCGGACGCCACCCTCCCGGACACCGACATCACCCCGGTGCACCGCTCGGACGACTCGGGCACCACCAAGAACTTCACCGCCTACCTCGACGCCGCCTCCGGTGGCTCCTGGACCGGTGGCGAGGTCGAGACCTGGCCGATCAAGGGTGGTGAGGCCGCCCAGGGCACGTCGGGCGTCGTCCAGTCCGTCACCAACGGCTCCGGCACGATCGGCTACGCCGACGAGTCGCAGGCCGGCGACCTGGACAAGGCCAAGGTCAAGGTCGGCACCGAGTACACCGAGGTCACGCCCGAGGCCGCCGCCAAGGTGCTCGACACCGCCAAGCAGGTCGAGGGTCGCGACGCCACCGACATCGCGCTCGACATCGACCGCAAGACGGAGGAGTCCGGGGTCTACCCGATCGTCCTCGTGTCGTACATGATCGGTTGTGAGTCCTACGACGACGCCGCCAAGGCCGACCTCGTCAAGGGCTGGCTCGAGTACGTCACCAGCGAGGAGGGTCAGAAGGAGGCCGCCGACAAGGCCGGCTCCGCCCCGCTGACGTCGGAGTTCTCGGGCAAGGTCGCCGAGGCCGTCAAGTCCATCAAGGCCGCCAGCTGATCGGATCCGGTCCCCGCCGCCTGTCCCTCCGAGGGCAGGGGCGGGGACCGGACCTGCTCCACCCCCACCCCTCCAACCACTGGGAAGGACCGTCGTGACCTCGCAGCTCGCCCCCGAGCCCGCCAAGGCCCGCCGAACCCCGACGCGCCCCGGCGACCGAGTGTTCTTCGGCATCTCCTTCGGCGCCGCCCTCGTCATCCTGCTGACGCTCGCCGGCGTCGCCATCTTCCTCACCGCCGAGGGCATCCCCGGCGTCACCGCCTCCGCCGACCAGGTGAAGAGCGGCCTCTCGTTCCCCGCCTACGTCGGCCCGCTGGTCTACGGCACGCTCCTCGCGGCCGTGATCGCGCTCGTGCTGGCCGTGCCGGTGGCCATCGGCGTGGCGCTGTTCATCTCGCACTTCTCCCCGCGGCGGCTCAGCTCGGTCTTCGGGTACGTGATCGACCTGCTCGCGGCCGTGCCCAGCGTCGTCTACGGCGCCTGGGGCATCATCTTCCTCGCGCCGACGATCGTGCCCTTCTACCGCTGGCTGTACGACAACCTCGGCTTCATCCCGCTGTTCGCGGGCCCGCCGTCCGCGACCGGGAGCACGATCCTCACCGCGGGCATCGTGCTCGCCATCATGGTGCTCCCGATCGTGACCGCCATCTGCCGCGAGATCTTCCTGCAGACGCCGCGCCTGCACCAGGAGGCGGCCCTCGCCCTCGGCGCGACCCGCTGGGAGATGGTCCGCATGGCCGTCTTCCCCTACGCCCGCTCCGGCATCGTCTCGGCGTCCATGCTCGGCCTCGGCCGCGCCCTGGGCGAGACCATGGCCGTCGCGATGGTGCTGTCGCCCGCGCTGGTCGTCACGCCGAACCTCATCAGCTCGACCAACCCGAACACGATCGCGTCCAACATCGCGCTCAGCTTCCCCGAGGCCAGCGGACTCACGGTCAACGCGCTGATCGCCTCCGGTCTCGTCCTGTTCGTCATCACCTTCGCCGTCAACTTCGCCGCCCGCGCGATCGTGGACCGGCGCAAGGACTTCTCGGGAGCCAACTGATGACCACCACCGACCCCCGTCCCCAGCGTGACCGCGACGCCGAGGAGCTCCTGAGCTCCCTGCGCGGCAACACGCTGCCCCTGTGGGCCCCGCGCGTCGTCGTGGGCATCGCCGCCACCGTGGCGGTGCTGGGTGCCCTGAGCAGCCTCGGCGTGGTCCGCGGCGTGCTGCTCGGCTGGCTGCTGACGTTCGCGCTGCCGATCTGGTCGCGCGTCGTCGAGGGCCCGCGCAAGGCGACCGACCGGCTCGTCACGCTGCTCGTCTACTCCGCGTTCAGCCTGGCGCTCATCCCGCTCGGCAGCATCATCTGGACCGTGTTCTCCCGCGGCCTGTCGGTGATGTCGGCCGAGTTCCTCACCTACTCGATGCGCAACGTCGTCGGCGAGGGCGGCGGCATCTACCACGCGATCATGGGCACGCTGCTGATCACCGGTGCCGCCACCGTCATCAGCGTGCCGATCGGCCTGTTCACGGCGATCTACATCGTCGAGTACGGCGACGGGAACCGGGTGTCCAAGGGCATCCGCTTCCTCGTCGACGTGATGACCGGCATCCCCTCGATCGTCGCCGGTCTGTTCGCCTACGCCCTGTTCGTCCTGTTCTTCGGAGAAGGCGTCCGCATGGGCATCGGCGGCTCGGTGGCCCTCGCGGTGCTGATGATCCCCGTGGTCGTCCGCTCGAGCGAGGAGATGTTGAAGCTCGTGCCGAACGAGCTGCGCGAGGCGTCGCTGGCCCTGGGCGTGCCCCAGTGGCGCACGATCGCCAAGGTCGTGGTGCCGACGGCGCTCGCCGGTATCGTCACCGGCGTGACCCTCGCGATCGCCCGCGTGATCGGGGAGACCGCTCCCCTGCTGATCATCGCCGGCGCCACGGACTCCACGAACTTCAACCTGTTCGACGGACGCATGGCCACCCTGCCGGTGTTCGCCTACACCTCCATCCGCTTCCCGGGCGTCCCCCCGGAGTTCAGCATCGACCGAGGGTGGGGCGCAGCGCTCACCCTGCTCGTCATCGTGATGCTGCTGAACCTCGTCGCCCGACTCGTGTCCTTCTTCTTCTCTCCCAAGGGCGAAAGGTAAACCCCGATGGCCAAGAGCATCGACGTCTCCGACCTGAACATCTACTACGGCGACTTCCTCGCCGTGGAGGGCGTCAACATCGCCATCCCGGCGCGGTCCGTGACCGCCTTCATCGGCCCCTCGGGCTGCGGCAAGTCGACCTTCCTGCGGTCGCTGAACCGCATGCACGAGGTCATCCCGGGCGCCCACGTGCAGGGCAAGGTGCTGATCGACGGCGAGGACCTCTACGCCGACGAGATGGACCCGGTGAACGTGCGCCGCATGGTCGGCATGGTGTTCCAGCGTCCGAACCCGTTCCCGACGATGTCGATCTACGACAACGTCCTCGCGGGCCAGAAGCTGAACAGCAAGCGGATGAAGAAGTCCGAGTCCGACGCGATCGTCGAGCGGTCGCTGCGCAGCGCCGGCCTGTGGGCCGAGGTGAAGGACCGCCTGTCGCGTCCCGGCTCGGGTCTGTCGGGTGGTCAGCAGCAGCGTCTGTGCATCGCGCGCGCCATCTCGGTGGAGCCCGAGGTGCTGCTCATGGACGAGCCGTGCTCGGCCCTCGACCCGATCTCCACGAGCGTCATCGAGGACCTCATCCACGAGCTCAAGGAGAAGTACACGATCGTCATCGTCACCCACAACATGCAGCAGGCCGCTCGCGTGTCGGACGAGACGGCGTTCTTCAACCTCTCGGGTGTCGGCAAGCCCGGCAAGCTGGTCGAGTCGGGCCGGACGGAGAAGATCTTCTCCAACCCCGACGAGGAGGCCACCGAGGCCTACATCCAGGGCCGGTTCGGCTGAGGCTGACCCCGATGGGCGCTCAGCGCCCGAGCGGGTCAGACAGGTCGAGTGGTGCGCGCCGAAGGCGCCGGTCGGTATCGAGACCTCGGAAGAGTCCAGACCCCCGCACGACGACGAACGCCCGCTCCACCAGGAGCGGGCGTTCGTGCATTCCAACGCGAAGCCATCGACGAGCGGACGGGCCGAGCCTGACGCCCTCGGAAGGTCTCGTTACGGAGGGAACCGGCTTCGCCGGTGAGACCACTCGACCTGCCCGAACCGCTCGGGCGCTGAGCGCCCTCGGGTTCGGTCAAGGCAGGAAGAGGCGGGCGATGAAGTAGAACACCGCCGCCACCGCCGCCGCGGCGGGGATGGTGACGATCCAGGCGGTGACGATGCCCTTGGCCACGCCCCACCGGACGGCGCTGAACCGCTTGGTCGCGCCGGAGCCCATGATCGCGGAGGTGATCGTGTGGGTGGTCGAGACGGGTGCGTGCAGGCCGATGGCCATGACGTACAGGACGGTCGCGGCCACGCCCTCGGCGGCGAAGCCGCGGGGCGGGTCGAGGTCGATGATGCGTCGGCCGAGGGTGCGCATGATGCGCCAGCCGCCGGAGTAGGTGCCTGCGGCGATGGCCGACGCGGCGGCGACGATGACCCACAGGGGCACGTCGGAGCCGTCCTCGAACCCGCCGGCGACGAGGGCGAGGACGATGACGCCCATCGTCTTCTGCGCGTCCTGCAGGCCGTGGCCGAGCGACATGCCCGCGGCGGAGACGGTCTGCGCGTGCCGGAAGCCGCGGCTCACCTTGCCGGGGTTGGCGCGCCGGAAGATCCACATGATCGCGGTCATCAACGCGAACGCGCCGATGAAGCCGATGAGCGGCGAGGCGACCATCGGGATGGCGACCTTCTCGACGAGCGTGCCCCAGTCGACCGTGGTGCTCGATGCCGCACCCGCACCGACGATGCCGCCGATGAGGGCGTGCGACGAGGACGACGGGATGCCGAAGTACCAGGTGATGAGGTTCCAGGTGATGGCGCCGACGAGGGCGGCGAGCACGATCGTCAGGCCGTGGGCCCGGTCGATCGAGACGCCGGACGACACCTGCGAGTCGATGTCGATGATGCCCTGGATGGTCTGCGCGACACCGACGCCGAGGAGGGCGCCGACGAAGTTCAGGACGGCGGCCATGGCCAGCGCGATCCGCGGCGTGAGCGCGCGCGTGGAGATCGACGTGGCGATCGCGTTGGCGGCGTCGTGGAACCCGTTCGTGTAGTCGAAGACGAGCGCGATGACGACGACGGCGATCACCATCGCCAGGACGAGGTCCATGGCTCAGGACTCCTTGACGGCGATCTGCTCCACCGTGTTGGCGACGGACTCGAGCGCGTCGATGGCGTGCTCCAGGGAGTCGACGACGTCCTTGAGCTTGAGCACCTCGAGCGACTTGTAGCCGCCGCCGAAGAGGTCGGCGAGGATGCGTCGGTAGGAGCGGTCGCCCTGGTTCTCGAGCCGGTTGATCTCGATCCAGTACTCCTCGAGGTCCTTCATGGTGCGCAGGCGCGGCATGGCCTCGGCGGTGAGCTGGCAGGCGCGCTGGAGCACCTCGACCTGCGCCGCGAACTGCCCGGGGAGGTCCTTGATCTCGTACAGGCTGATGAGGTCGACGGTCTCCTCCATGAAGTCCATGACGTCGTCGAGGCTGCTGGCGAGGCGGTAGATGTCCTCACGGTCGAACGGGGTCACGAACGTGGAGTTGACGCGCTTGACGATCTTGTGGGTCGTCTCGTCGGCCTGGTGCTCGGCGTCGCGCATCTGCTCGGCGAGGGCGGCGCGGTCGACGTCGGGGTCGAGCACCTGCGCGAGCAGATTGGCCCCGTCGACCAGGTGGGACGCCGACTCGGCGAAGAGGTCGTAGAAGGTGGTCTCCACCGGACGGATGCGGAATCGCACTCCAAGGCTCCTGTCGGGTCGGTTCAAGCCGAGACAACTGTAGGTGCTGGCGTTCACCGGGTGTCAATCGGCTGGACCCCCGCAAGCGGGTCAGTGGACGTCGAGGCCGAGGAACGCGTCGATCTCCGCCTGCGACATGGGTGTCTCCCGTCCGGAGGCCGCGATGATGAGCCGGCTGGTCAGCTCGATCTCGTCGAGCACGTCGTCGTCACGGAGACGATCGTCGAGGGGCTCGAGCACGAGAAACTCCACTGCTGGCAGGGGGGTGGGGACCGCCGGGGGACGGTGCTTCCAGGGTAACGCGCCGTCTCACCTGTCGGGCCGGCTTCGCACGATTGGGGCGCCCGCCCCACCTCCCGTCCCGACGCTGGCAGACTGGGCTCCGCCAGGGCCTCTAGCTCAACTGGCAGAGCAGCGGACTTTTAATCCGCGGGTTGTGGGTTCGAGTCCCACGGGGCCTACTTTTCCCTGCCTACGCTGCAGCGCGCGTCGCGTCAGCCAGCTCGAAGAGTGGATGGAACGATGCATCCGTGAGACCCCGCATCTACGCGAGCAGCCTGCTGAACGTGTGGGTCTCGACGGTCGGGATCGCAGCGTTCGCGATGGAGTTCGTCATTGGCATCATCGTCGCGGCAGACTGCCGGCCGGATCGCCGCTCGAGTGGTGCATCTACGGCTCAGTCCTGACCATGGTGGTCGACGTGGTCGTGGTCACGAGCTACAAGGTCATGACGGGTGCGGACCGTCGGCGCGCCGTCGATCGCGCGCGGGATGCCTCTGCGCAGAAGGACTACGCCACGGTCGTCGAGGAGCTCGAGCCGCACGAGCGAGACCTCAGCTACGTCGACACGTTTCGCTACCTGCGCGCCAAGGACCTCCTCCGGAGGGCGCACGACAACGCGGCGAAACGGCCAGACGCCGACCTCTGAACGAGGCCGAGGTGCTGCTCGTCCGCAGGACGCCCCATCGACACGAGATGTCGGACGCTAGGTCCCTCATCGGCACCGTCGCCCTGACCCCTGCGCCTCGCTCCTCGCATGGCGCGGACTGACCTACCGCAGCCGCGACCAGTCCATGGCGAGGACGTCGTCGATCACTGCGACGTACTGGGAGCGGTCGAAGCGGGCGGACCAGACCTTGGCGTTGAAGCCGGCGAACGGCTCGTACGTGACCTGCCAGCCGATCACGCGCCACTCGACCACGTCGTCACCGACGACGACCTCGGTCGTCAGAGCGCCGCAGTCGAGGTCCCCGCAAGGGCACTCGAGGAGCACGACGCGACCGTCCTCGAACGCGGGCCCGAAGGGGGCCCACGGAATCCCCCGCCGCCCGAGCAGCCGGTCGAGCCGGGAGCGTTCGAAGCGCGGGACGAACGTCGGAAGGTCGGTGCGGCTGCCGCGCAGACGCAGCAGCAGCTCGCGCCGCTGGTCCTCGTCCGCTGCGACGTAGAGGGGCGACATCGAGCTGGGGTCGCCGACGATCTCCCGGAGCGGGACGCCGTTGATCGTCCACTCCAGGACTGCCGTCGCCGACTCGTCCTGTCGCGAACGCTGGTCGCCGTCGAGAAGTGCGACACGACTCGTCTGCACGCCCAGTCGGTCCATGACCGAAGGCTAGGGCTGACCCTGCCTGCGGCGCACCCACCGGACCGGACGCTCGCCACGTCGAGGACCTCGTGCCGTTGCAGGGCAGCTGCCGTCATTGACAAGAAGACTCAGACGCGGCCATCCTGGTCGGTTGCCTCAAGGGAGGGGACGGCCGCGTCGTGCCGCTGGCCTTCATCTCGT
The DNA here is from genome assembly GCF_058790455.1 of Aeromicrobium sp. EU05-FHT14F07. Taxonomy (NCBI): domain Bacteria; kingdom Bacillati; phylum Actinomycetota; class Actinomycetes; order Propionibacteriales; family Nocardioidaceae; genus Aeromicrobium; species Aeromicrobium sp. EU05-FHT14F07. The sequence goes on along the minus strand of NZ_JBYTCR010000015.1, from coordinate 33,508 downwards.
GAACGAGGTCGACACATGTCCGGAAGAGCTCGACGGCGGGCGCGCCGGAACCCCACGTACGTCCCGCCACTGCGGTTCTGGGTCGGTCCCAGCGGTGAGATCGGCTACCCGCCCGACCTGGTGGGCTGGCCCGCGCCGCGCTCGTCGGGTCCAGCACATCCCGCGCTCCCCCGCACCGAGGTCATCGGTGTGGAACCGGAGTCGCTGGCGGACGCTGCGGCGAGCGGCGACCTGGCCGACCTCCTCCTGCCCGACGGCAACCGGCTGTACGACTACCACCTCCGCATCGAGCACTTCGCCTACGCGTTCGTCCCCGTCCCGACCCTGACACTGGTGCTGCCCCCGTCGTCGGACGGTGGACCGTCGACGCGGGTGCCGTTCGTCGACGCGGTGGTGACCGACTGGACGACCGAGGCGAACTACTCCCCCGCCGACCCGAACGACGAGCTGTGCGAGTTCCGGTGGGACGGATCGCGCACGTTCCTGCTCGAGTTCCTGAGCGCCAAGATCATCGTCCGCGCGAGCCGTCTCGACGTCGAGGTGATCGAGTAAGCCACGGCGAGCTGGCTGCGCACCGGCACCACCGTTCGAGCAACACCTCTCGTCACGCCACGCGGCTGGGTGCCGTCGAGGTCAGCCGGCTCGGGTGCGGCGGGGGCTGGTGCGTCGGGTGCGCAGGGTGCGGTGAGTCTCGTGGGTGTCGGGGTCGATGGTGAAGAACCCTTGGTGCACGGCCGCATGGCATCTCGGGCAGAGCCCGATCAGGTTGGCGAGGTCGGTACTGCCGCCGGCTGACCAGTACTCGATGTGGTGCACGTGGACGACAGGTCCGTGGCAGCCGGGTCCGGCGCAGCTGCCGCCTTGTCGGTTGACGACCGCTCTGCGTTGGTGGGGTGTGGCGAGTCGGTGGGTGCGGCCGACGTCGAGGACAGCGTGCTTGCCGGCGGTCAGGATCGGGGTGAGGTTGGCATCGCAGAGCATCTGCTGGAGCTGGGCGGGACCGATCGACCCGAACCCGGCGAGCTCACCGGTCGCAGTGTCCGCGCCCTGGGCGAGGGCGGTCAGGTCGGCGGTGAGGGTGACGTGCGGGCGGACGCCCTTGTCCTGGGGCAGGCCGGAGTCGAGGATCCCGGTGAGGAGCTGGTCGAGGGCCGTCACTCGGCGGACGCTGACGGGGCGCTGGTCCTCGGCGCACGTGGGTGTGGAGAGTGACTGCAGGACGGTGCGGAACTTCGCGCCGGTGTCGGCGGGCAGGAAACCAGTGAGGTGGAACCCCTCACCGACGGGGGTGAGGGTGATGTCGTGGCGGTCCATCCCGCGGATCCAGGCCTCGTCGAGGTCGTCGGGGTGGGCGGTGGCGCGCAGCTTCTTGACGGCCTGACGCACGGTCGCAGGTGCAGCGTGGGTGGCCAGATCCAGCAGTGGGTTCATGCACTGCTCGACGACCATGGGGTCGATGTGCTTCGCGGCGTACGTGAACGCGTCCACGTGATCGAGCGAGACGGCTCCCTCGACGGCTACCGACTCCAGGTCGGGCATGTCCCGCAAGGTCCGACCCGAGCGGACCAGCTGAGAAGCCTGCCTGCCGTCGAGGTGCAGCTGGTCACGCAGCCAGTTCTTCAGGCTCGAGCAGCCCTCGGCCCCGAAGTCCCGATGCTCCTCCATCTCCGCGACCAGGGCGACCTTCTCCGCGTCGATCGCGTTCGAGAGTCCCTGCAGCAGCCGCAACGCGTCGGTGGTCGTCGGGTAGGTCCGCAGCTCGGCAGCGACGGCCTCGAGCCGGTCGACGAGTGCGGTGCTGGACATGCTCCTATGATACCGAACACGTGTTCGACTATCAACTCTTCTTTGGCTCTTTCCGCCTGCAATTCCAGGATTCTTCCTTCGCGTCCACAGCGGAGGCCTCGCGCGCGTCCTCGCCGGACACCGACGGCGCCCGTCGCTGATGAAGCCACATCTCGACGACGCCACCCCGGACGTCAGCGACGCTGCGGGGTCCCGACCTCCGGGAGGGTGGTGCTGCAGATCTGCGCGGCCTCCTCGCGCTCGATGCCCAGCATCACCAGCAGCTGGCACGCGAGGTCCTCGACGTCGTCGGGCGACACGAGCTCCGGGTGCGACGAGCGCAGGCGCAGGAAGCCGAGCAGCGAGCCGCCGACGACGCTCAGCGCCACCGGCAGCTGCGTGACCGTGAAGCGGCCCGCCTCGACCGCGTCCGTGATGTCGCGCAAGGCGCGCGGGCCGAGGCCGTCGGCCAGCTCGAGGAGGTCGAGACCGAACTGGTTCAGCACGTCGGCGAGGGCCGGGTGGGTCCAGGCGAGACGCGCCGAGATGCGGAAGGACGTCGCGAACCGCTCGGCGGGGTCGGCGATGTCGCGCGCGGCGTCCTCGATCAGCTGGCCCCACTCCTCCAGTACTGCCGCGGTCGCGGCGTGGAAGAGCTCTTCCTTGCTCGTGAAGTGGTTGTAGAACGACCCGAAGCCGATGTCGGCGGTGTCGGTGATCTGCTGGATGGTGGCCGTCGCGGCGCGGCCCTCGATGATGAGCCGCTTCGCCGCCTCGATCAGCGCCCCACGGGTACGGGCCCGGCGCCGGTCGGTGCGGCGCGGCGTTCCGTGCGCGGCGACCTCCGTCATCGCGGTCCTCTCGTCAGCATCGCGCACCACCCTAGTGCGTCACCCAGGGACGAGGCCGCGTCCTTGCACGACCGCGCCGCCGTTCCTATACTGATGATCTCATCAGTTCTGTAGGAGATGATCACGTGTCCGGCCACGACCACAGCCACAGCGACCTGCACAGCGAGCAGGGACGGCTGGCCGGCGAGCACGTCGGTCGCTCCGCCCAGCCGGTCGTCAAGGTGCGCGACATCGCCTGGCTCGAGTTCGAGAAGCCCGACCTCGTCGCGGCCGAGGCGTTCAGCCGCGCCTTCGGCTTCACCACCACCTACCGGTCGGCCACCGAGCTGAACCTCCGCGGCGCCCTGCCCGGCGCTCCCTGCGTGATCATCCGCAAGGGCCGGCGTTCGCGCTTCGTCGGCCCGGCGTTCTCCGCCGAGCCCGCCGACCTCCTGCGCCTGGCAGAGCACACCGGGCACACGGTCCAGCGGCTCCCCGAGCACCTCGGCGGCACCACCGTCGACCTGCGCGAGCCCGCCGGTGCACGGGTCCGCGTCGTCGCGGACGTGCTGGAGCACCCGGCCCTGCCCACGCAGGACGTCCACACCTTCAACGTCGGCCACGACGTCCGACGCGTGAACGCGACGCAGCGCCCGCCGCGGCAGCCCGCCGTCGTCGAGCGGCTCGGCCACGTGGTGCTGCAGTCCGACCGCTACCGCGCGTCGCTCGACTGGTACCTGGACCACCTCGGCATGATCGTCTCGGACTTCCTCTACTTCCCCGGCCAGCGCGAGCGCGGCCCTACGATGTCGTTCATCCGCTGCGACCGCGGCGACGAGCCGGCCGACCACCACACGCTCGCGCTCACGCTCGGCCCGCGCAGCCGGTACGTCCACTCCGCCTACCAGGTGGCCGACCTCGACGCGCTCGCCGCGGGCGGGGAGCACCTGCGCGACCTCGGCTACCAGCACTCCTGGGGCATCGGGCGCCACATCCAGGGCAGCCAGCTCTTCGACTACTGGCGCGACCCCGACGGCTTCCTCGTCGAGCACTTCAGCGACGGCGACCGCTTCGACGCCTCGCTCGAGCCCGGCTGGGCCGAGATGACCGCGAGCGGCCTGGCCCAGTGGGGTCCACCCGCGACCGCGGACTTCCTCGGCGTCGCACCCGGGCGCGAGTCGCTGCACGAGCTGCTGTCCATGACCACCTCACTCCGTTCCGACAACGAGTTCGACGTCCCCCGTCTGCTCGGCCTCCTGAAAGTGGCCCGCTCATGACCCTCCCCGTCCTCCGCACCGCCGACGCCTGGTGGCTCCAGCGCGCCGACGGCGCCGTCCGCATCGACACGACGGCCACGACCACGGCCGAGCTGCTCGCCGACCGCGCATCGGTCGAGGCGGCCCGCGAGGGCGGCGACCCCGTGCCCGTCGCCGACCTCGCGCTCGTCTCGCCCGTCACCGTTCCCTGCCGCGTCGTCGCCCAGATGGCGAACTACGCCAGCCACGCGCAGGACGCCAACATGGACCCCGCCAGGGTGCCGCTCGCCTTCTTCCGCAAGGCGTCGGGCTCGATCAGCGGCCCCCACGACGACATCGTGCGACCGGCGCACGTGACCCTCCTCGACTACGAGGTCGAGATCGGCATCGTCGTGGGTCGGGCCGTGCCCGTCGGCACCGAGGTCACCCGCGAGACCCTCGCCGACGTCGTCGCGGCCCTCGTGGTCACCAACGACGTCTCGGCCCGCGACCAGCAGCTGCCGAAGACCCAGTTCTACGAGTCCAAGTCGTACCGCACCTTCACCCCGGTGGGTCCGGCCCTCGTCATCCTCGAGGAGGGCGAGCTCGACCGCTTCGCCGACCTGCGGCTGCGGCTCTGGGTCGACGGCGAGCTGCGCCAGGACGAGCTGGCCGCGGACATGATCTACCGCCCGCTGGAGGCGTTCACGGCGCTCGCGCGCTTCCAGGACCTCGCCCCCGGCGACCTGCTGCTCACCGGCACCCCGGTCGGCACCGCGCTCAGCGCCCCGCCGCCGATCGTCGAGAAGATCGGCGCCCTGCTCCCGGCGCACAGGAAGTGGGAGATCTTCTTCCGCAAGCAGGCGAAGAACCCGCGCTACCTGCAGGACGGCAACGTCGTGGAGGTCGGCATCGCCACGGACGACGGCGCGATCGACCTGGGCGTCCAGCGCACGACCGTGCGGTGGTCGAGGTGAGCGTGGCCCTGCTGGTCCTGGTCGGGGTCAGCGTCGTGCTGGTCGCGACGGGGGCCGCCAAGCTGCTTGCCCTCGCCCCCATGCGGGAGCGAGCGGACCACCTCGGGTACTCCGTGACCGGCTTCCGCGTGGTGGGTGCCTTGGAGCTCGCCGGGGTCGGCGGCCTCTGGTGGGGCCGGTACGGCTCGACGCCGCTCGCCGTCGCCGCCGCCGTCGCGCTCCTCGCCCTGATGGTCGGCGCCGTGGTGTCGCACCTGCGTGCCGGCGACCGGCTCGTCGAGGCGGGACCCGCCGTGGTCGTCGGCGCCCTGCTCGTCCTGCTGCTGGTCCTGGGGGTCACCTCGTGACCCGCGGGGCCCCCGTCGCGATCGTCGGCGCCGGGCCCACGGGCAGCACCGCCGCCCTGGGCCTCGCCGCGCGCGGCATCCCCAGCGTCGTGCTCGACCGCTGGCCGGAGGTCTACCCGCAGCCGCGCGCCGTGCACCTCGACGACGAGGTGTACCGCGTGCTGGCCCGGCTGGGCCTCGGCGACGACCTCGCCCGGCTCACCCGACCGACCCGCGGCCTGCGCCTCGTCGACGCCGACCTGCGGTGCCTCGCCCAGCTCGACCGCGACGGCGTCTCCCCGGCGACCGGCCACCCCCGGGCGAACCTGTTCGACCAGCCCGTGCTCGACGCTGTGCTCCGCGAGCGGCTGCGCGCGACGCCCGAGGTCACGCTGCTGGCGGGCCACGAGGTCACCGCCGTGGAGCAGGTCGCGGCCGACCGGGTCGAGGTACGCCACCGCACCGGTCCGCACGCCGAGGAGGAGGTCGTCGAGGCCGGGTACGTGCTCGGGTGCGACGGTGCGAACAGCCTGGTGCGCACCGCAGCGGGAGCCCGTCTGCTCGACCTCGGCTTCGAGCAGCGCTGGCTCGTGATCGACGTCGAGACGTCGGCCGAGCTGGACCAGTGGGACGGCGTGCACCAGGTCTGCGACAGCAGGCGCGCGGCCACCTACATGCGGGTCGGGACGACGCGGCACCGCTGGGAGCTCCAGCTCCTCGACCACGAGGACGCGGCGGACCTCGCGACCCTCGACGCCGTGGCGCCGCTGCTGCGGGCATGGCTGCGGGACGTCGACCCGGCCGAGCTCACCCTGGTGCGCGCCACGGGCTACACGTTCCGCGCCGCCGTCGCGGACCGCTGGCGCTCCGGCCGCCTGTTCGTGCTCGGCGACGCCGCGCACCTCACGCCGCCCTTCATCGGGCAGGGCATGGGCGCCGGCATCCGCGACGCCGACAACCTGGCATGGAAGCTCGCGGGCGTCGTCGACGGCTCGCTCCCGTACGAGGTGCTCGAGAGCTACGAGCCCGAGCGGTCGGCGCACGCCCGGTCGATGATCGGGCTCGCGCGCGCCGTCGGCATCACGATGACGAGCGGCGGCCCCACCGGCGACGTCACGCGCCGCGCGCTGCTCCCGCTCCTGCCCCGCCTCCCCTACCTGCGCGGCCTGGCCGTCGACAGCGCCACGCCGCCGCTGGTGGCGACCCCCTGGGTGCACCGACGTCGGGGCGACCGGCTCGCCGGTCGACTGTGCCCGCAGGTCGTCCACGGCCGGCCGACGCTGGACGCCGAGGTCGGGCCGCGCTGGGCGCTCGTCTCGGCCGTCGCGCCGTCGCCCTCCTGCGTCGCGGCACTGACCGAGCGGCGGGTCGCCGTCGTCGAGACCGGCAGCCGGCCCGAGCTCGACACCTGGTTGCGCGACGGACGTGCGCGCGCCGCCCTCGTCCGTCCCGACCGCACCGTCCTGACCTCCGGCGACGACGTCGCCGCCCTCGTCGCCACCGCCACGGCCCTCATCGCACCCCAGCCCGGCGAGGTCCCCGCATGACCTCTCCAGCCCCTCGGTACACGCCTGACGCCTACGCGGACGACGCCATCCTCGACCCCCACCCGCACTACCGCCGCATGCGCGAGCTCGGTCCGGTCGTGTGGCTGCCGCGCCAGCGTGCGCACGCCGTCGTGCACCACGCCGCGTGCAAGGAGGTGCTGCTGGCCGACGACACGTTCCGTTCCGTTCCGAGCGGGGCGTGGCGCTCAACCCCGTGGCCAACCGGATGAGCCGTGGCACCACGTTGAACAGCGACGACGAGGACCACGTCCGACGACGTGCGCTGCTCGCGAGCCGGCTGACGCCCACGGCGCTGCGGTCGATGCGCGACGAGGTGCAGGAACGTGCCGACGCCGTCGTCGAGGCGGCCGTCGCCCGAGGCACGGTCGACGGCGTGGCCGACGTGGCCGAGGCCCTGCCGACGTCGTTCGTCCCGGACCTCATCGGCTGGCCCCGGGATGGTCGCGAGAGGCTCCTGCCCTGGGCCGGCGCCACCTTCGACTCCCTCGGGCCGGTCAACGCCCGCACCGTGCGCTCCGCACCGCGCACGCTCGCGATGATGCGGTTCGCCCGGTCCGTCGTGCGGGAGCGGTCGACGCTCCCCGGGTCGATGGGGGCCGACCTGCTCGCCAAGGCCGACGCCGGCGAGCTGGGCCACGGCGAGTGCCCGGCCCTCATGATCGACGACCTGGCACCGTCACTGGACACCACGATCAGCGCGATCGCCAGCGCCCTGTGGCTCCTCGCCGTCCACCGCGACCAGTGGGACGCGCTGCGCGCCGACCCGTCGCTCGTGCCCAACGCCGTGAACGAGGTGGTCCGCGTCGAGTCGCCCCTGCGCGCCTTCGCCCGCTACGTCGCGGAGGACACCGAGGTCGCGGGCACCCCCCTGCGGCGCGGGTCGCGCGTCGTCGTCTTCTACGCCTCGGCCAACCGCGACGAGCGCGCCTGGGACGCACCGAGAAGCTCGACGTGACCCGCGACGCGAGCCGGCAGCTCGGCTTCGGCCAGGGTGCCCACGGGTGCGCCGGCCAGGGCCTCGCCCGGCTCGAGACGCAGTCCATCCTGCGGTCGCTGCTCGAGCGGGTCGACCACCTCGAGCTCGTCGAGGAGCCCTCCTGGGGCCTGAACGACATCATCCACAAGCTCGACCGACTGCCGCTGCGGCTCGTCGCCGCCTAGGAGGAACCTCGCCATGAGAGCTCGATCCGTCATGATGCAAACTGTATGACAGTTGAACTGCTAGACACAAGGACGATTCCTGAATTACTGTGCAGCCATGACGTCACTCGACATCGCCGTCCGACGCACGACCGCGGCGCAGCAGGTCGCCGAGGGGCTGTCCGACCTCATCATGTCCGGGCACTTCAGCCCGGGCACGCGGTTGCGTGAGAGCGCGATCGCCGCCGAGCTCGGCATCTCCCGCAACACCGTGCGCGAGGCGGTGCGCATCCTGGAGCTGGGCGGTCTCGTGAACTACGAGGTCAACCGGGGCGCCGTGGTCATCGCGCCGACCTCCGAGAGCGTCATGGCCCTGTACGACGCGCGGCTGCACCTCGAGACCGCGGCCGTGCGGGTGCCGCGGGAGAGCGACGAGCTCGACGGCGTGCGCGACGCGCTCGCCGAGCTGTCGGCGGCGGCGGACACCCACCAGGTCCGCGACATCGTGACGGCGGACCTCGCGTTCCACGCCTCGATCGTGGCGCTCCTGCAGAACACCCGGATCGACGACTTCTACCGCGACCTCACCACCGAGCTGAGGTACTACCTCACGGTGCTGTCGAAGGAGACCCGCGAGTACGACGACCCGACGACGATCGTCTCCGAGCACGCCGGGATCCTCGAGGCCATCGAGAGCCGGGACACGACGGCGGCGGCACAGGCCGTCTTCGCGCACGTCAACCACAACGCGCACCGCGTCTGCGACATCCTCCGCGCGCGGGAGGCGGCCGGCTCCTCCTGACCCCGTCCCGGCGGAGCGGGGTCAGGAGGATTCCCGGCTCAGGCCGAGCAGTGCGTGTAGTAGTACTGCGACACCTTGGTCGAGGCGTCGAGGTACTCCTTGGAGGAGAAGTCCGCGAACGGGCTCGTGCCTCCCGAGCCGCTGGCCGAGGCCGAGCTCGACATGAGGTCGGCGAGGACCTTCACGTCGTCGGCGATCTCGGCCGGGGCGGCCTTGCGCAGCGCCTCGTACTTCGCCGCCGTCTCGTCGAGCTGCTTGCGCAGGGCGTCGAGGTCGGGGGTGCCGCTCGTGCTGTTGTTCAGGTTCTCGAGGCTGTTGACGCTGCTGTCGCGCAGGTCCTTCATGACCGAGCAGAACGCGTCGGAGTCGCCCGACCCGCTCGCCTCGTCGCCACCCTCGTCGTCGCTCTTCTGCGACGACGACGCCCCGGCGACCGGGCTGTCCGAGTCGTCGTCGCCGGTCAGGGCACGGATGCCGAAGTAGCCACCTGCGACGAGCGCGGCGATGACGCCGAGCACGAGCAGGACGCGCACGACGCTCGCCCCGCCTGCGCTCGCCCCCTCCGTGCTCGTGCCGTCGCTGCTCACGCCGCTGCCGGCTCCGTCGCTCTCGAGCGCCGTGGGAGCGGGGGTCGGGGTCGTCGGCTGCGCGGCGGCCACGGGGGTCGGGGTGGCGGCTGCGGGCGTCGGCGCGGGGGCCGGCGCGACCTCGGTCGGCGCCACGGGCTCCGACACGAGGGTCGGCTCCTCGACCGGCGGCTCGGGCGGCGCCGGCGGGCCGGGCGGCGGAGGCGGCGGGGGCACGGCGGCCGCGCGGGCGGCGATCGCCTCCCGGACGGTGTCGTCGCCGTACTCGCCGAGCCACTCGAGCAGCCCGTCGTAGGCGTGAGGGTGGGCGGCGATCAGGGGCCAGACCTCACGGTCTGCCTGGGCAATCTCCCGCAGACGCGCTGCGGGGGTCTGGGGGTCGGCGGCCTCGCGCTGCAGGTCGTCGTTCGTCATGGTCTGGCTCCGGCGTAGGACGAGAGGGACAGGTGCCGCGACCTCAACTGCTCAGGCCGCGACGCGATGATCTTGCGCCATCGTACGACTTGACCAGGCCAGAGTCGGCGCGTGGTCCTGTAGAGACATGGCGGAGGCAGGCGATCTCTCCGACTAGTGCGACCTGTTCCTCGGGCATCGGCCCTGCCGTATCGACAGCACCAAACGCGCACCATGCTCGTACCGATTGCTCTCTGCAATCCCGCCCGGCGGGCCGCCACGGCACTCATACTGTGCCGCATGAGTTCGTTCCGAGAATGGCTTGAGTCCCACGCCAAAGTGCTGGCGAGCCTTGCGGCCGTCTTGGCGCTCGTCGGTGGGTTGTATGCGGGAGGTGAGAAGCTCTTCGGCCTGTTCTCGAGGGCAGACGACACCCAAGCCGCGACACCGACTCCCAGTGCCAGCGCGACGAGCGCGTCGCCGTCCCCGTCGCCGTCGCCGTCGCCGACAGGCATCACCGACGAGTCCCCCGAAGACGGGGATCGGACCCAGGAACCCTCCGTCGAGGACGGCACGGGAATCTACTATCTGGCCGACGTGAGCCCCCGAGCCACCGAGAAGGAAGGCCGGCCAGGCAGGTGCACGGGCGGATGCACCGGGTTCACGAGCGGAGCGGCGAAGATCGGAGCTTCTCTGTTCTCGCGCAGCTACCTCATGGAAGTTGCCTCGGATGGACGTCGAAGCGTCGCAGTCTGGTCGCTCGCGCGCGCATGCACAGAACTCTCCGTCACCGTTGGCATCTCGGACAACACGCAGACATCAGGCGTCGTCATGTTCTCGGTGTCCCTCGACGGGAAAAGCCTGGGCCAAGCGAAGACTGGAGTCGCTGAGCCCCGGAAACTTCAACTCGACGTGACGAACGCAGCGACATTGGAGCTGGCGGCAGCGGCACAGAGCGCAGACGACGACGGCCCGATCGACATCGTCTGGGGCGATGCGATGGTGCGATGCGCCGCTGGGGCTCTGGGCCCCGCTTGACCCCGCGACCCCACGGACACGAACCCACGGCTCCACCTGCTCTCGGACCAACGCACCTGGCGCCGTTCTAAACGCGCTCATGGGATGCTCCGGCAGCGATGAGGAACCGGAGTTCGTGCCTGAAGAGCCCCGAGCGGGCGGGCGAGCCGCGGGTCAGCCGAGGAGGGGACGGACGCCCTCGGCGAACCAGTAGGCCTCCTCCACGTGCGGGTAGCCGGAGAGGACGAACTCCTCGATGCCGATGGCGCGGTACTGCTCCACCAGCTCGGCCACCTCGCGGTGCGACCCGACGAGGGCCGTGCCCGCGCCGCCGCGGACGAGGCCCACCCCGGCCCACAGCCCCGGCGCGACCTCGAGGTCGTGGGCGTCGCGGGCGTCGCGCCGCCCCTCGTGCAGGGCGCGCATGCGCTGCTGACCCACCGACAACGACGCACCGAGCGTGTCCTGGGCCTGGGCGACGACGGCCGGGTCGAGCTCGTCGAGCATCTGCTGCGCGACCGCCCAGGCCGCCTCGCTGGTGTCGCGGGTGATGACGTGCAGCCGTTCAGGGGCGAGTCGAGCTTCTCGCGCGGCAGCACGCCGGTGCTCGACGCCAGCTGCCACGCGGCGAGCAGCGCCAGGGGGCTGACCGCCCGGCGCCAGGCCCGGCGGGGCTGCCCTGGCCGCCGCGGACGCCGCGTGCGGGCGAGAGGTGCGGTGAGTGACATGGCCGCGACCCTCGCCCGACCGTTGCCCCGCCTCGCGGCCTGCTCACGTCGTGGGCAGACCGCGGGACCCTCGCGGGCTGTGCTATCCCGCGGTCACCACGGCACGTCGTCGCCGTGGCGGTCGAGGAAGCGCAGACCCGGGCGACCGCGCTGGGCCTCGACCGTGTCGATCAGCGGCGGGATGCTCTCGGAGACCTTGAGCACGGCGCCGGGGCCGCCCATGTCGGTGCGCACCCAGCCCGGCGCCAGCAGGAGGATGCTGCGGGAGCCGCTGGACTGCCGCACGGCGTAGCTGCGCACCATCTGGTTGAGCGCGGCCTTCGTCGCCCGGTAGACCTCGAAGCCGCCCGACGTGTTGTTCGCGACGCTGCCCTGGCCCGACGACATGACCGCGACGGCGCCGTCCGCGGCCACGAGGTCGTCGAGGCCCTCGACCGTGCGCATGACGCCCAGCACGTTCGTCTCCATCATGCGCGTGAAGTCAGCGGTGGCGATGTCGACACCGGCGGCGTCCCGCGGGGCGAGGGAGATGCCCGCGACCACGAGGAGCAGGTCGAACGTCCGGCCCCGCAGCCGCTCGCGGAGCGCGGCCACCTGCTCGGGCCGGGTCACGTCGAGCCGCTCCACCTCGACTGCTTCGCGGTGCCGCTCGGCGAGCCTGCGCAGGCCCGACGGGCCGTCGGTCCGCTCGGTCGCCACCACGTGCGCTCCCCGGCCCACGTACTCCTCGACCAGGGCCAGGCCCAGGCCCCGGGTCGCGCCGACGACCAGCACCTGAAGGGTGGTCGTGCGGGTCTCGGTGCCGTCGACGTCGTTGCTCTGATCGTTCATGGGTGCCCCCTGTGCTCATCGACGAGCATTTCGCTCATCAGTTGTTGAGTCAACGCTAGCACCTCGCTCAACAGATGTAGAGTGAAGGCATGACGGACGCCCAGCCGACCCGCGCCCAGCGCCGCGAGGCCACCGCCGCGCGCATCCTCGAGGCCGCCCAGGAGGAGTTCGGGACCCACGGCGACGGCGCCACCATCCGCGGCATCGCCCGGCGCGCCGGGGTCGATCCCTCCCTGGTCCTGCAGCACTACGGCTCGAAGCAGGCGCTGTTCGCCCTGGCGGTGCGCGCCGTCGACGACCTCGACCACGACGACGTGCCCCGCCACCTGGAGGAGGTGCTCGACATCCGCCTCCACGAGCTGCCCGCGCCCACCCGCGCGCTCCTGCGCTCGATGCTGACCTCCCCGCAGGCGGCGGAGGTCATGAGCACCTACCTGCAGGAGCGAGCGGCGACCCTCGCCGCGACCATGGCGGACGATCGGGCCGACACCCGCGCCGCGCTCGTCGTCGCGAGCATCATGGGCGTGACGATCGCGCGGCACTTCCTCGACCTGCCCGGCTTGTCCGACGCGCGTGGGAGCGACCTCGCCGAGCTGGTCGATCGGTGGCTCGACACCGGTGCCGACGCTCCGACGCCGGAGCGCTGAGCGTCCTCACCGACCGGTGGACGGACGCCAGCGGCTGCGGTTGACCTTGCCGGTGTCGGGCCGCAGACGCTCGGCGACCCGCTGCCACGACCTCGGCCGCCGTTCCGGCGCCAGCCGCTCCGCCGCCCAGCGCTCTACGTCGGCGAGGTCCGCGTCGGTCTCCACCACGGCGTGCACCACCTGGCCCCACCGGTCGTCGTCGGCCGGGACGACGACGCACGCGCGCACGTCGGGGTGCGCCTCCACCACGCCCTCGACGTCGGCCGGGTACACGACGCCGCCGCGCGTGGTGATGACGTCGGCGAGCCGGTCCTCGACGAAGAGGAAGCCGTCGCCGTCGAGGTAGCCGACGTCGCCCAGGGTGTGCCAGCCGTCGCGGACGGTCGGCTCCGCGCCGACGTAGGAGTACGTCGGGTGGTCGCGGCGCATGAGGATCTCGCCGCGCTCGCCGGGCGCGCAGTCGGCGCCGTCGGGCCTGGCGACGCGGAACCGCGTTCCCCCGCAGCCACGCCCGACCGACCCCGGGTGCGCGAGCCACTCCCGGCCCGTGATCATGGCGACGCCCTGCGACTCGGTGCCCGCGTACACCTCGACCACCCGCTCCGGGCCGAGCCAGTCGATCCACGCGCGCTTGAGCCACGCAGGACACCGGGCGCCGAGGTGCAGCACCTGCTCGAGGGACGACACGTCGGCCGCCGCGAGCACGTCGGGGCCGAGGCGGTGGACCCGGTGCATCGCCGCGGGCACGAGCACCGACCACGTCACCCGGTGCCGCTCGACCAGCCGGAGCCAGTCGGCCGGGTCGAACGTCGGCATGAGCACGAGCTCGTGCCCCGTCATCAGCCCCCGCATGGCGTACACGAACGGCGCGGCGTGGAACAGCGGGCTCGCGACGAGCTGCACGGCGTGCCGCGGCACGAAGGGCGCCACCGGCCGGTCGAGGTCGACCGTCGCCGGCGCGGCGGCCCGCACGACCTTCGGCCGACCGGTGCTGCCGCTCGACGTCGGGGCCTTCCACGAGGAGGCGACGGCGTCGGGCAACGGCCGCGGGTCCCCGTCGACCGCGCCGAGAGGGGCGTCGACGACGAGGGCCGGACCCGTGAGGTCGAGGACGGCCTGACGCTCGGCGGCGTCGAGCGTCGGCGCCAGCGGCTGGGGCGTGGCACCCAGCTTCCACGCCGCGACGCACGCGCGCACCAGGTCGATGCCGCTCGGCAGCGCCACCGTGACGACGTCATCGACGGCCACCCGGTCGCTCCAGGCCCGGGCCAACCGGTTCGTGTCGTCCTCCAGCCGGCGACGGGTCCAGACGTCGTCGCCGTCTCGCACCGCCGCCGCGTCCGGCGACCGCTCCGCCAGCACGGCGAAGGCGCGGCCGATGGGCAGGTCGGTCACGACACGTGGCCCGCGTAGACCTCCAGGTGCGCCAGCGCTGCCGCGTCCCAGGTGTAGGAGCGGGCGAGCTCGCGACCCGGGTCCGGGTCGGTCCCGCGGGACAGCACCCCGTCGATCGCGTCGGCGATGCCCGCGGGGTCGGTCGCGAACGCCACGGTCGACCCGAACACCTCCCGCAGCACCGGCAGGTCGCGCGCCACCACGGGCACCCCGGCGGCGAGCGCCTCCAGCGCGGCCAGACCGAAGCCCTCCTTGGTCGACACGAAGGCCATGGTCCGCGCGGCCGCGACGAGCGACGGCAGCGCGTCGTCGTCGACGACCCCCAGCATCGTCGGCTCGACGCCGAGCTCGCGGGCCCGCTCGTCGAAGGCGGCCCGGTAGTCGCGGTAGTCGAAGAGCGTCTCCCCGCCCGCGAAGGCGAGCCGCAGGTGCGGGTGCCGCGACCGCAGCAGCGCGTACGCCTCGAGCAGGTCGATGCTGCCCTTGCGGGGCTCGATGCCCCCGACGGCCAGCACGTAGTCGCCCAGCTGCCCGCGCCACCGGTCACGCTGCGACGCCGCCGCGGGCGACGCCGCCTGCTCGAAGCGGCCGGCGTCGACGCCGTTCGCGATGACGACGGGCTGCACGCCGTACTGCTCGCGCACCTCGCGGGCGACCGCCTCGGAGACGCACACGTGCCCGACCGGCTCGAGCACGGCGCAATCGTGGCAGGCCACGAGCTCGGGCGTCGTGAACGTGTCGAGGTGGTGGATGGTGCGCAGGCAGCGCAGACCCGCCGCCAGTGCGGCGTTCGCGCTGATGCAGTCCTGCGCGTGCACGACGTCGTGGTCGGCGCCGCGCAGGGCGTCGCGCAACGTGCTGATCGAGCGGAGGATGCGTGCGCCCACCGTCTCCCCTGGCACGTCGGGGAAGGGGACGGGCCGCAGCCTGACGGCTGGGTCGACGGAGCGGAAGAAGGTGCGGTCGCCACCGCGCGCGAGCGTCCACACGTCGACGGCGACCCCGGCGCGGGCGAGGGCCTCGGCGAGCGCGAGCGTGTGCACGACGCCGCCGCGCGGCTTCGTCGAGTACGTCAGCAGCGCCACCCTCATGACGGCTCGCGACCTGCCGTGACGTAGCTGTCGGGCCGCAGCTCGTCGAGGTGGTGCAGGACGCGGCGCGACCGTGCGACCTCGTGCTCGACGTCGACGTCGGCCACGGCGATCCCGCCCTTCGACCAGGTGCGGGCCAGCACGTCGCCACCCGGTCCCACGACCTTGGCCTGCCCGAGGAAGCGCAGCCCGCCGAGCACACCGGTCTGGTTCGACGACGCCCAGACCACCTGGTTCTCCGCGGCGCGGGCGCTGTCGTAGAGGTCGAAGAGCCGCGACTGCCGGTCCTGCGGCAGCCGCGACGCCCGGTCGGTCACGCTGGCCGGCCACGCCGACAGGCAGGCG
The DNA here is from genome assembly GCF_058790455.1 of Aeromicrobium sp. EU05-FHT14F07. Lineage (NCBI taxonomy): Bacteria > Bacillati > Actinomycetota > Actinomycetes > Propionibacteriales > Nocardioidaceae > Aeromicrobium > Aeromicrobium sp. EU05-FHT14F07. The sequence goes on along the minus strand of NZ_JBYTCR010000015.1, from coordinate 17,811 downwards.
ACGACGTGCGCCCCGTCCAGCGCCAGCGAGCGCGCGGACTCGGGGAAGGTCTTGTCGTAGTCGATGAGCATGCCCAGGCGGCCGACCGGGGTGTCGAACGCCTCGAACCGGTCGCCCGGCGCGTAGACGAGCGACTCCCCCAGCGGCTGGTGGACCTTGCGGTGCCGGCCGTGGACACCGTCGCCCGAGACGCACAGCGCGGCGTTGTGCCGCACCTGCTCTCCGTCGACCTCGGCACGCTCGGCGTACCCGAGGCACACCACCATGTCGCCCGCGGCTGCCGCGACCTCCGCGAGCCGCGGGTCGTCCTGGGCCAGCGTCGGCGGGAGGTCGGCCCGCGGGTCGCGCAGGTCGGTCAGGTAGCCGCCCAGCGTCGCGTCGGGCAGCACCAGCAGCTCGACGCCGTCCGCACGGGCGGAGTCGATGATGGCCCGGACCTTCGCGAGCGCGCGGTCGAGGTCGCGCCCGAAGTGCGCCGCGACGGCACCGATCCGCATCAGGCCTCCGCGGGCACCGAGCGGCGCGCGCCGACGATGCACCGGGCGACGTGCTCCGCGTCGGCCGCGACGCCGAGGAACCGTCCGGAGCCCCACGTGTGCATCCACGGCAGCCCGACGAAGAACAGGCCGGGCACGGCGGTCACGCCGCGGGTGTGCGTCGGTCGTCCCGTCCCGTCGAAGACCCCGACCCGCAGCCAGCGGTAGTCGGGCCGGTACCCGATGGCCCAGACGACCGACGTGATCCCCTCGGCGGCGAGGTCGAGGCTCGTGGGGTCGACGTCGGGCGCCCACGGCGGCACGTAGTCCGGCTCCGGCGGCGCCTCGATGCCCTCGCGCTCGATGAACCGGTCGATGTCGCGCCGGATCGAGGTGTAGACCGCGTCGGCGGAGTCGAGGGAGCGGGTCAGGGTGGGCGCGAACGTCAGGTCCGTGCCCTGCGCGTCGGTCAGCTTGCCGTACAGGCGCATGCCGTCGAGGGCGAACGCCCGCAGGTCGATGTCGCGGCCGCCGTCGCGGCCGGTCACGTAGTGGTTCGTCTTCTCCCGCGCGGCGAGGCCCCCGGGGTACTGTGCCACCGCGGTGTCGTACAGGCCCATGTCGGCGAGCCACGTCATGCAGTCGCGGCCGCGGTGGAAGCGCGCCACGCGAGGGGCGTCCCCCAGCGCGAGGTGCACCTGGCGACCCTCGAGGTGCAGGTCCTCCGCGATCTGCGCGCCGGACTGCCCGGTACCCACCACGAGCACGGCACCGTCCGGCAGCTGGTCCGCGTTGCGGTACTGCTGGGAGTGCAGCTGGGTGACCGACGGGTCGATCGCCCGGGCGAACGACGGCTCGATCGGGCGGTGGTACCCGCCGGTCGCGACGACCACGTCGTCGGCCTCGAGCGTGTCGGGACCGTCGGGCGTCTCGAGGTCGAGCACGAAGCCGCCGCCGTCGCGCTCGCGCGCCTCGACGACGCGCGTGTGCGTGCGCACGGGCGGGTCGAAGGAGCGCACGTAGTCGTCGAGCCAGGCGACCACCTCGTCGCGGGTCATGAACCCGTCGGGGTCGGGGCCCTCGTAGACGTGGCCGGGCAGTCGGCAGTGCCAGTTGGGCGTCACGAGCGTGAAGTTGTCCCAGCGGCTGTCGGCCCACTCGTGCGCCGGGGTGGCCGCCTCGAGCAGGACGTGCTCGACCCCGAGGCTCGTGAGGTGGTGGCTGACCGAGAGCCCGGCCTGGCCGGCCCCGACGATCGCGACGCGGGTCATCGGGTCACCTCCACCGGCAGCGGCGGGTGCATCCGCAGCACCTCCACGACGTCCGTGGGCGCGTGCGCGGCGGCCGAGCGGCGGATCTGCTCCTGCGTCGCCGCGGACGACGTGCAGGCGAACCCGTAGCGCAGCCGGACCCGCTCGCTGGCGATCGTGAGGGCGGCCGTGGAGCGGTCGACGAAGTCCTGGACGGTGTACCGCTCGCCGACCTCCAGGTGGTCGTGCACGACCAGCGACGGGGAGTAGCAGTGCTCGACGTCGCCGTCGGGCCAGCGGACGGTGAAGGTCATCTCAGGCATGGGCGGGCTCCCGGTAGGTCTCGGGACGGCGGTCCCGCAGGTGGAACATCGCGCGGCGGGCGGTGTCGAGCTCGGCGCGCACGTCGAGCTCGGCCACCGCGACCCCCGCGTCGACGCCGGTCGTGGCGCGGACGTCGCCGCCGGGACCCACGATCTTCGCGTGGCTCACGAAGCGCAGCGACCCGAAGGTCCCGACCTGGTTCGACGCCACCCAGACGACCTGGTTCTCGAGCGCGCGTGCCGTGTCGAAGAGGTTGAACCGCTGCGTCCACCGGTCCTCGGCGATGTCGCCGGCCGTCGCCGTGCGGGACGCGGGCCACGCCGAGATGCACACGACGACCTCGGCACCGTCGAGCGCGAGCGCGCGACCGGCCTCGGGGAAGGCCTTGTCGTAGCAGATGAGGGCACCGAGCCGACCGGCCGGCGTGTCGACGGCGGCGAACGTGTCGCCGGCCTCGTAGAAGGACCCCTCCCCCAGCGGCTGGTGCACCTTGCGGTGCACGTGGAGCACGCCGTCGCCGGTCACGACGGCCGCGCTGTTGTAGCGGGTGGCGCCGTCGGACTCGCAGAACCCGACCACCAGCGTCAGGTCGCGGGCGATCGCCGCGACGCGACGGAGCTCCGGGCCGTCGACGTCCATGACGGGCGGCAGCGAGTCGGGCTGCTCGTCGTGGCTGCCGTCGCGGCCGCGCCCCAGCACCGAGAGGTAGCCGCCGAGGCAGGCCTCCGGCAGCGCGAGGAGCCCGCCGCCACCGGGCGGTCGCACCTCGTCGGCGAGCGTCGCGATCCGCGCGAGGTTCTGCTCGACGTCGCGGCCGAAGTTCTCCGCGACCGCGGCGAGTCGTGTCGTGGTCATGCTGCTGCTCCCATCCCGGTGACCGGGCCGCGGACGGCCTCGGTCACGACTCCGTCGGGCCAGCGCAGCCCGACTCCGGCGCCCTCGAGCGTCTCGCCGCACACGCGCGACGTGACGTGCCTGGGCAGCTCCCCCGGGTGGGCTCCGGCGCAGTCGGTCGTGACCATCGCGAAGCCGGGGAAGCACGTGAACCAGTCGCCCACCGTCGCTCCGGCGGGTGTCGGCACGCGGTCGACGTCGAGCACGACGCGGACGCCGCTGGCCTCCGCGAGCATGCCGGTGGTGCCGACCAGGCCGCTCATGCTGACGTCCTTGGCGGCGGCGGGGCGCAGGTCGGCGACGACGCGGCCGAGGGCGCGCAGGTCCTCCGGCGACCGGTGCGACGAGGAGTCCCACTGCGACCCGGTGTACCCGGGTCGCCATCCGCCGCCGAGGTCGGCCGTCAGCCGGACCTCCTCGCCCGGTCGGGCACCGCCGCCGGGCACGGGTCGGTCGGTGCGGCCGAGCGCGGTGACGCTGAGCGCGGGGGCGACGCCGAGCTGGGTGTGGCCGCCGAGCACCGGGACGCCCCACGCCTCGGACGCGGCCCGCAGACCCGCCAGGACCCGTCGCGCGAAGGAGGCGTCGCGGGCCCCGACGGCGTCGAGCAGGCCCACCGGTGTCGCGCCCATGGCCGCGAGGTCGTTCAGGTTGACCAGCGCCGCGCACCAGCCGGCCCACTCGGGGTCGCGCTCGACCATCGACGGCAGGATCGCGTCGCAGGCCGCCACGAGGTCGGACCCCGGCACGGGCGCCCCGTCGTCGCCCCAGAAGCCCGGGGCGGGGACACCCCCCTGGGGAGCGCCCAGGCCTGTGAGCAGGCCGCCGAGCGACGCCTTCGTGGCCTCGGCCAGCCGCTGGACCCGCGCGATGGGCCACGAGAGCGCCACGTGGGGACGGCCCTGCAGCTCGACGTCGCCGGTCGTGGTCCAGCCCAGCCGGGTGAACAGGGGGTGGTGCCGGCTCTGCACGACCGCGTCGAAGCGGAGCGCGCCGAGCGACTCGGCCCAGGCGCAGGCGGCGCGGACCAGCGCCGAGCCGATGCCGGTCGCGCTGCGCACGTCGGGTCGGACGGCCAGCCGGCTGCCTCGCCACCAGCCGAGGTCCCGCTCTTCGGTGGAGACGTGCGGCGCCGGGTGCAGCCGCACCCCGCCGAGCACCTCGCCGGCGGTCGAGCGGGCCACCAGCACGACGGTCCGCGGGTCGTCGTCGGCGCGGTCGTGGTCGGACGTCGCGAACAGGCCCTGCTCGCGCACGAACACGTCGCGCCGGAGCCGGCGGTACGCCGCGAGCTCGGTCGCGTCGGCCTGCACGACGATGTAGTCCGCCGGCGCGGTCCGGGCGGGCCGCGTGCCCGTGAGGATGCCGTGGTCGATCTCGAGCGTCATGTCAGGCTCCTTCGCAGCTGAGCGCCGAGCAGGCACCGCAGGCGGCGCAGCCCGCCGCCTGGTCCGACCCGGCCATGCCGGCGACGCGCAGCGCGGTCGCGACCTGGCGGGTCACCCGACCGACGTCGGCCGTGGCCGGCGCGGCGACGTGGTCGACGTCGGTCGCGAGCGTCCCCTCCAGCGGACGGAACGGGACGACGAAGGGGTACACGCCCATGTCGATGAGCTCGCGGGCCCCGGCGACGAGCTCGTCCGGGTCCTCGCCGAGCCCGACGAGCAGGTAGGTCGAGACCTGGTTGTGGCCGAAGACGCTCACCGCCTCGCGCCACGCGGCCCGGTACTCGTCGAGGGACACCGTGGACTTGCCGGGCATCCAGCGACGGCGGACGTCGTCGTCGAGCGACTCCACGTGGATGCCGATGGACCGCGCGCCCGCCTCGTGCAGCTCCGCGATCGAGGCGAGGTCGCCGGGCGGCTCGATCTGCACCTGGATCGGCAGGTCGGGCAGCACCTCGTGCACGGCGCGGACGCACCGGGCGAGGTGGGTGGCGCCGCGGTCGCGTCCCCGGGAGGTGCCGGTGGTCATGACCATCTGGGTCACGCCGTCGAGCTCCACCGCGGCCCGGGCGACCTCGGCCACCTGCTGCGGCGTCTTGACCGCGATGGTCGAGCCCTGCTCCAGCGACTGCTCGATGGCGCAGAACCGGCACCGCTCCGACTCGTCGTAGCGGGCGCAGGTCTGCACCACCGTCGTGGCCAGCACGTTCGCGGCGTGCAGCCGGGCGATCTTCTCGTAGCTGACCCCGTCGGACGTCTCGAGGTCGTAGAACCGGGGCCGGCTGACCGCCTCGACGCCGAGGCCGGTGTCGGCCCCGTCGAGGAGGAGGCGGCCGCCGGACACCGAGTACGGGCTCCTCGGGTTGAGCGGGATGGCCGCACCGACCCCGTCCAGCAGCACGTGGCCGTCGGCGCTCGGTCCCGCGCCGTTCGGCCGCGTGAGCGGCGCGTCGAGCAGCCGGATGCCCTGGATGGCGACGTCGACGCGCGTCGACGTGCGGCTGTGTGCGGCGAGGTCGGAGGCGGCACTCATCGTCCCGACCTCAGAGGTTGTAGGTCGAGTTGATGATGGCGCCCTTGCGCGCGTAGTGGATCAGCGCGTCCTGGACGTCGAGCGGGTGCGCCGGGATGACGCCCTCGATGAGGTCCTCCTCGCGCAGACCGTGCAGGGCGAGACCGAAACGACAGCAGAACACGGTGCCGCCCTCGGCGATGAACGTCTCGAGCGAGGCGTTCATGTTCAGCTCGCCCGGGAACCCGGCGTCGCCCGTCGTCGGGAAGCCGCGGGTGGCCATGCACGCGAGGGTGCCGGGCCCGTAGAAGTACATCGCGGAGTCGAAGCCCTTCCGCAGGGCGCGCGTGGCCTGCAGGATCGCGACGAAGCTGACGCTGGACTCGTGCGGGATGCCGTGCACGAGCGTGAAGTAGCTCTCGCCGTCCTCCGCCTGGTAGTCGGGGAAGATCTTGGTCGAGCCGTAGAGGTTGGTGCCCTTCGCCTGGGACGGGTGCGGGATCTCCGCGAGCGAGGCGGCGATGTTCTGGGCGATCTGGTCGTCGATGTCGGTCATGGCCTTCTCCTGGTGCGGTGTGGGATGGGGTGCTGCGGTAGGGGGTGCTGCGATGTGGGTGGTGCGGGTGGTGCACTGGCCGCCGAGCCGCGGCCAGGGATCAGGGGGTCAGGTGCCGTAGAGCGCCTCGAAGTTGCGCCGGAAGAAGAGGTCGGCGAGCTCGCCGTCGCCGGCCGCGGCGGCGAGCCGGGCGTGCTCGCCCGCGAAGTCGCCCCACGGGGCGTCGGTGGCGAACAGGATCCGGTCGTGCCCGACGCCGCGTCGCTCGATCTCCTGCACGAGCCAGGCGGGCGCGAAGCCGATGGTCCAGCTGGTGTCGGTGTAGACCTTCTTGCCGGCCTCGATCCAGTCGAAGAGCCGTCCGCCGATGAGCTTCATGTGCCCGCTCATCCCGCCCCCGAGGTGGACGAGGTGGATCTTCGTGTCGTCGCCGTAGCGGTCGACGAGCGTCCCGACCTGGTCGACGTCGGACGCGGCCCCCGGCGAGGTGTGCACGTGGACGACGAGGTCGTGGTCGGCGGCCGTCGTGAAGATGCGGTCGATCTCCTCGGCGCAGTCGGGGTCGGTGGGGCTGCCGCCGAGCAGGAAGCTGGTCTTGAGCGCCTTGACGCCCTGCTCGCCGACGAGGGCCAGCGCGGCGGTGTTGCGCTCGGCGTCGGACGCCTTCGGCGAGACCCACAGGCCACAGATCACCCGGTCGTCGCGCTGTGCGGCCTCGATTGCAAGCGGGTTCAGGTCGAAGGCGGCGTCCGGCACCGGCACGCCGTAGTTCGGCAGCACCAGGGTCCGCTCGGTGCCCTCGTCGTCGAGGGTCTGGAGGAAGTCGCGCACCGTCGCCTTGGCCGTGACGTCGGCCCGGATCGGCGGGCCGCCGTAGAACGGGAACGCGGGCAGCTCGCCGATGTGGCGGTGCGCGTCGAGCGGTGCGGGAGGCATGCCACCATTCAGCAGCCGGGATGTTTCAGACTGGTCACTGTCGGACTACGTCGCCGGAAGGTCTGCGCAACTCGACTGTTTCGCGGCGGCGATCGCGAAACATGGCCGACTCGCGCGAGGCCGTGGACGGTTCCCCAGGACAGCCAGGACCACGGACGGCTCGCACGGCGTGCGCCGGAGGCGTGTGAACCTCGGCGCTCCCACTGGCCACCCGCTTGGATCCGACCCGCTACCACCCCCGGGGCGTCACCGCTCCTCTTCGCCGTGGCGCCGGCGGCGTTGCTGCGACCTGCCGGTCAGTGTCTCCCCGCCCATCGTTTCCGACTACACCGTCAGCTGATCGGTGCCGCACCGCACGCCCGGATAGTCGGTCTCGGTGGGCGTGCGGTCGACGATGATGCGTTGGTCTCCGAGGCTGACGCCGATCTCATCAGCGCGGGCGTTGGGGACGAGGCGGGTGCCGGAGGGGCCGGTATGCTCGGTCATCTTGTAGGTGACCGCAGAGTGCTCTCAGGAAATTCTTGGAAAAACCATCCGCGCTCGGCGCCGGCGTGCTCTACTTCAGCGAGCTCGGCGATCGGGGGAACCATAGGACAGGAAGCGCGGCGGATGAATCCAGGGAAGATCACTCTGGCATGCGGACTTGTGAGTTCGCTGCAGGTGAGCATGCTCGTCGCCTCGACGACAGGTTCATTGCCAGCGGGAGCGTCGGTGGGAACGGGCGGCTCGTTCGTTCCGGTGACCCCGAGCCGCATCGCTGACACGGCGGAGGCAAGCTCGGGGTTCAGCTCCGATGGCCACTTCGGTGGTGGCGAATCCAGGACGCTGCAAGTGACAGGTCGTGCGGGTGTTCCAGCGCTGACGTCCGTGAGCGCTGTGGTTCTTGATGTGGCCGCGGCTTCCAGTCGCGACACCAAGGTCTACGTCGACCCCTCCGACGAAACCCGCCGCCTCTCGGCCCTTTCCATCCACGGTGCCACAACGTGGGACTCCACCACGGTCATCGTGCGCCCCGGGCCGGACGGCAAGGTCAAGGTATTCAACGAGGCCGGCGCTACCCGCATGAACGTGGATGTGCAGGGGTACTTCACCAAGTCGTCGACGTCGAGCACCACGGGCGGTTTCGTACCGACCACCCCCACACGCGTCGTCGATTCGGCCAACAACAAGGGCTTCACCTCTGCTGTGAGCGGAGGGACCGCGAAGGCCGTTCAGCTGGCCGGCAGCGCGGACATTCCAGCGGACGCCACTGGCGTCTTTGCGCACGTTCGTGTTCTCAACGCCACCGGTCAGGGAGGTCTGCGGTTCGCTCCCTACAACGGTTCGATCAGCCAGAGCACGCCGTCACTGGTCAACTACGACTCTGACCGTCCCTTCGACGGAAGCGGCGTTATCCCGGTGGACAGCAACGGAACTGCCCAGCTTCTGGGGAGCACGAACACTACATTCGACGTCGCAATCGATGTGCACGGTTACTTCACCCGCGGCACGGGCGGGGGGAGCTTCCATCCACTCACCAACGGTCGCGTCTACGACTCCGCCTCAAGCCCGTCGGGCAACCTGGCCCCAGGTGAGGTCCGAGAGATCAAGGTCGGTGGCAAAGCCAGCGTTCCTGACACCACGGACCTCGGCTCTGTGGCCATGAGCATCACCGCTCTTGACTGGACCTCTAGAGGCTACGTCAGTGTCGTGAACTCAGACTTGGCGAACGACAACGGCACCAGCAATCTCGCCTACACCGGTTCATATGCCGACACTGGGACCGCTTTGACCTCAAGCGCCATCGTCGAGGTCAGCCGAGGGAACACGGTGACCGTCAGGAACAGGTCTAGTTCCTCCTCAGTTCGGCTGCTGATCAATTCGGCAGGCTGGTTCGATCGGTCACAGACTGCTCAGGTTGACGAGGCGGGTCCTTCGACTCTTGGACCCAACCCGGAGGTTCAGTTCGCGGATGCAAGCAATCAAGCGTCCCAGCAGCTGACGTTCAACCTGCCGATCGACGCGTCGTTAGGCCGCGAGATGAGTGGCGCCCGGGTGGTCATCAAGAGCTCTGGGACCGAGCTGGGCTACTACTCTGGCGTCGCTGTGGATGCGGACGGAGTAGACGTGCCCACGATCCTGTCAGTCAACGGTGCGCAGGTGATTCAAGCCGTCACGCCAACCGCATCTACAACTTTCCCCGTTACCGCGTTCCCCGCATTCAAAGCAAAGGACGCGAACTACGGACCAACCGCCGCGCTTTACCCGGAGGTGGCGCGGGAGCAGGGAAGCGGGCTTTCGGCTTCCCAGATCATCGAGAACATCGATGCTGCGATGGCCGAACGGATCGCGGACCTCCGAGATCCAGGCGCCGGCGATGAAACCCCCGCTGACCCGCCCGGAACGCCCGCATACTCGTCCAACCCAGACGAGGTTGAAGACGGAACTGACCCCGAGGCGGTCACCACCTTCGCCTCGAAGCCCTACATCCCCATTCCGGCGCGGCGAAACGACAAGAGCGGCGCGCCCATCAAGCCGAAGTTCTACTACTACAACCCCGACGCCAAGACGCGGCCGTCGTGGCACGACTACTGCACTAATTCCAAAGACGCCATGGAACTCAATGGTTACAGCGTCAACTTCCGTGGTCCGTGCGGCAGGCACGACCTTTGCATCGAGTTCAAGCAGGCGCCGGAGCGGTACTATTGTGACGACGGCTTCAAGTCGTGGCTGCGAACGAACTGTCGTCACGCCATCGACAACAGCAAGTCGCTGACACGCTGTTACAGCTGGGTTGACATCTACGTCGCCGCTGTCCGCCGCACAACTGAGAAGCACGGTGGTGGATGGGGCCACGACGGAGAGACCTGGTACCCGGCCTACCGATGGAGTCCCTGGTGATGATCAGTAAGCGAGCGATACCGCACCTCATCATCGTTGCGGCAAGCACTCTCAGCGTGTACGCCTGGCTTGCGGTAGATTCGAACAGCCTCTCCTACGCTCTTTACCTCGGTAGTGCAGTAGTGGTCGTCCTTCTTGCTCTGACGATGCGCGTATCGGAATCTCCTGCTGGACGACGATGGTGTGACGTCATCGCCGTCCTGGGACTCCTGCAGATCCTCGCTGTTCCGCTCTACAGCCTGGTGTGGACGGACCCCTCGAGTTTGGACATCGTGCTGGTGCCGACCATGCTGGGGCTGCTGACCGTTTTCGTGAGCGGGATGACATTCCTAGCAGCGAGGCTGACGCGCTTGATCGGGGCGTGAGTTCTTCGTACGGCGACGTGCGTTGCCGGAAAGTTCGAATCGAACCTCGCCATCCGCGCCCGCACCTGGATTCCATGGTCGGCAGCTTCCTCGTGAGGCTCGCGGTGCGCAGCGCGTCGAGGTGGGCGGATTCTTGTCCACCGCCGGGGATCTCGTCGACGGCGGGCGGTCTGCGTGGCTATCGCGTCCCTTTCGGCCCTTCAGATCTTGGTCCTGCTGGTAGGAAATCTGCCGATCCTTCACGACGCTCCCGATCCGTCGCTCGCTTTGCTTCTAGCCGCATTGACGCTGCTCGGTGCTCTGCTAAGCCTCGACTCGACCACACTTCTCACACTCGACAATGGCACCCGGCCGGTCTAAATCCCGATCTCGGATACCCGTGGACGCATGGGCGCGGATGGCGAACTTGTCCTTGCTGCGCTCGTCGAGCTCAGCGGTCTCGGCGAGCAGCTCCGGGAGCGTGGAGTCGGAGTAGCGCCAGGGTGATGGCCCGGGCGACACCGCGGCCAGATCGTGCCGCGTGTCGTCGACGGAGGCTCCTGGCCAGGGACCGGTTGGCAGCGGCGCCCAGGGCTCAGGGCTACTGGTGTCGCCGGGGGCGCCGTGTCGCGGATCGGTATGCGGGCGGCCTCGCCGAAGTCTTCGACGGCAGCGGGGTCGATCGTCCTGCGGGATGCGGTGGCCGGGACTGCACCTCCCCAGCGAGTACCTGGATCTCGAAACTGGCTTGACCGTTGGTCCCCTCGACCGCGCCCAACGCCTCCTCCGCGACGTCGAGCGGTCGCAGGGAGCGTGGATCGTTGCGAGAAGGGCGGGCTTGCCGGGCGGCCCGCGCAAGAATCAGCGGGGCTACGAGCGCCGATCGTCCCGGTCGACGCCCGGGCGCTGGCGGTCGAACGCGCCGCGGATGGGAGCGGTGTCGTAGACAATCGTCAGCCGCTCGATCCGTCCCGCGTCGTCGAGCTCGGCGACGTCGACCACCGAGAACGGGGCCGGCTCGCCCGAGGCCAGCGTCCAGTCGAAGTCGAACCAGAAGCTCACCAGCTCGCGGCCGTCGCGCGTGCCGCGCATCGTCGCCTTGAGGGTCAGGCGCGACTCGGCCGTGTCAGCGAACAGGACGGGGTAGAACTTGCGCGCCGGCACCGTGCCGTACAACGGCGAGACGACCGTCGCGTCCGGTGCGAACAGGGCGAGCACGGCGTCGAGGTCGGCCGCCTGCAGGGCCGCGAGGTAATGCTCGACGAGGAGGTCTGGGTCGGCCACGCGCCCATCGAACCACGCCCCGCCCTCAGGGCTCGAGCGAGAGCACCGCCACCGAGGTCGCGAGCAGCAGCCGGTCCCACGCCGAGCCGACGTCGCGACCCGTCGCCTCACGCACCCGCCGCAAGCGGTAGCGCATCGACTGCGGGTGCAGACCGAGCACCTGAGCCGCCGCCACCGCCGACCCGTGCTCGAGAAACGCCCGCAGCCCGGCGAGGAGGTGCGCCTGGCCGGGCTCCAGCAGCGGGCGCAGGGCCGCCTCGGCCAGGGTCCGAGGATCCACCGGCGGCTGCCCGTGCAGCAGCGCCACCAGCAGGGCGTCGGCCTCGACCATCGCAGCAGTCTTGTGCGCCGCCCGTGGCCCGGCACCCCCGCCGGCGGCCTCCGTGTCGGGCGGCGCGTGACGCACCGCCACCTCGGCGAGCCGGAACGTGGCGGGAAGGTCGGTGAGGGCGACGTCGTCGAACCGGCAGGTGCGCCGACCGCGGGACCGCACGTCGACGCCGAGGTCGAGCGGTCGCTCGTGCAGGACGACGCCGACCCCCTGGCGCGTCGTCGAGAGCACCAGCCCGTCGGGGGCCGCCGTCGTCAGGAGCTGGGCGACGTCGCCCGCGGTCACGTCGCTCCCCGGGGCACCGACGACCGTCATCGTCAGCCGCGCCGGGAGGGTGAGGTCGAGCAGGCGGGTGCGGTCCGCGAGCGCCGACGTCGACGTCTGGCGACCGGCGAGCAGGTCCTGCGTCAGCGTGCGCACCACCTCGTCGCGGTCGGTGGCGAGACGCTCCGTCGCGGCTGCGTACCCCGCCGACAGCGCCTCCGACAGCGCGTCGAGCGACTCCAGCAGCACGACGTTCATGGCCAGCACGTCCTCGACGTCGAGCTCGGCCACGCCGCTGTCACGGACCAGGCCGCTCGCCTCCACCGCCGCGACCCGGTAGGCGCGCAGCACCGCCGACAGCGGGCGGCCGTCGGTCCCCCGTGCCACGCCGATCCCGTGGAACTGGCGCAGGTCGGCCTCGCCGAGCCGGCCGTCCTCGACCCAGAGCTCGAGCAGACGCTGCACGCCCCACCGGCTGATCGCCTCGGTCTCCTGCCGCTGGCTCTCACCGAGCGCCGCGTACGCGGGGATCTCGCGCTGCAGCGCGTCGGAGATGCGGCGGGCGAGGTGACCGGAGCCGGCCAGGACGCGGGCCTGGACCGCGCGACGCTCGACGGTCCCCACGGATGCCTCCTGTCAGCCCGCCGCGATCGTGATGCTCACCCGATGACAAAGGCCGTGGTCAGCAGGCGGTTCGACTTGCATCCTAGGTGACAGGACGGCCGACCAGGCCGGGCGAAGGAGCAGACATGGACGCCGACGTCATCGTCATCGGAGCCGGCCTGGCCGGTCTCGTCGCCGCGGCCGAGGCCGCCGACCGCGGGCGCAGTGTGCTGCTGCTCGACCAGGAGGGCGAGCAGAGCCTGGGCGGCCAGGCGTTCTGGAGCCTCGGCGGGCTCTTCCTCGTCGACTCGCCGGAGCAGCGGCGCATGGGCGTCAAGGACTCCCGGGCCCTCGCCGAGCAGGACTGGATGGGCAGCGCCCAGTTCGACCGGCCCGAGGACGCCTGGCCACGACGCTGGGCGGAGGCCTACCTCGACTTCGCGGCCGGGGAGAAGCGGTCCTGGCTGCACGGCATGGGCCTGCGCCTCTTCCCCGTCGTCGGCTGGGCCGAGCGCGGCGACGGTCGCGCGGAGGGGCACGGCAACTCGGTGCCCCGCTTCCACCTGACCTGGGGCACCGGACCGGGCGTGGTGGCACCGTTCGAGCGACGCGTGCGCGAGCACGTGGCGACCGGACGCGTCCGGTTCGCCTTCCGGCACCAGGTCGACGGACTGGTCGTCGAGGACGGTGTGGTGGTCGGCGTCCACGGATCCCTGCTGGAGCCCACCACCGTCGAGCGCGGGGTCGCGTCGAGCCGCACGCTGGTCGGTGACTTCGAGCTGCGTGCGCAGGCCGTGGTCGTGACGTCCGGCGGCATCGGCGGCAACCACGACCTCGTCCGCCGGGTCTGGCCCGAGCGGCTCGGCACTCCCCCGGCCACGATGGTCGCCGGCGTGCCGGCCCACGTGGACGGTCGCATGCCTGCCATCACCCAGGACGTCGGCGCGTCCGTGATCAACCCCGACCGGCTCTGGGCGTACGTGGAGGGCCTGCGGAACTGGGACCCGGTCTGGGAGAACCACGGCATCCGCATCCTGCCCGGACCGTCGTCGCTCTGGCTCGACGCCACCGGCGCCCGGCTGCCCGCCCCGTACTTCCCCGGCTTCGACACCCTCGGCACGCTGCGGTACCTCCGCGGCACCGGCCACGACTACTCGTGGTTCGTGCTCACCCAGAAGGTGATCGAGAAGGAGTTCGCGCTCTCGGGCTCGGAGCAGAACCCCGACCTCACCGGCAAGGACGTCAGGCTGCTGCTCTCCCGCGTCCGCCCGGGCGCGCCGGGACCGATCGAGAAGTTCAAGACGCACGGCGAGGACTTCGTCGTCGCCGACACCCTCGACGAGCTCGTCGCCGGCATGAACCGCGTGGGCGACGACGACGTGACGATCGACGCCGACGCGCTGCGCCGGCTCGTCGAGGCCCGCGACCGCGAGATCGACAACCCGTTCACCAAGGACGCCCAGATCACCGCGATGCGCGGAGCGCGGCGCTACCGCGGCGACCGGCTCGTCCGGGTCGCGACGCCGCACCGGTTCCTCGACGCGAGGAACGGTCCGCTGATCGCCGTCCGGCTCAACATCCTCACCCGCAAGACGCTCGGCGGCCTGGAGACCGACCTGTCCGGACGCTGCCTGACCGGTGACGGCACGCCCCTGCCCGGGCTGTACGCGGCCGGCGAGGTGAGCGGCTTCGGCGGCGGCGGGATGATGGGCTACAACGCGCTGGAGGGCACCTTCCTCGGCGGCTGCCTGTTCTCCGGCCGCGTCGCCGGACGCGCCGCCGCGGAGCAGGTGGGCTGACCCGGCGCTCAGGCGTCGAGGCGGTGGACGCCGAGGTCCGTGCGGCCCGGGTGCAGGTCGGCGCGCAACGCACGCCCCTCGCGGTACTCGCCGTCGCGCAGCCGCCGGTAGGGGCGGCCGGGCTCGGTGCCGATCCCGCGGAGCCGCTCGCGCAGCCTCGCCTCCTCGCGCTGGACGCCGTCCTCGTCGAGCCCGTCGGCGTCGTGCACGACGTGCAGGGCCAGCGCCTCGATCCCGACGTACCAGAGCGTGCCGTGGAGCAGCGGGAAGAGCAGCGACTCGAGGTCGCCGCTGATGCCCCGTGGCCCGATCGAGCCCGGGTCCTCGCCGGCGGTGACCACCACGAGGGCCCGCCGTCCGACCAGGCCGCCGTCGCCGTAGCGCCGCGGCACGCCGTACCTGGGGTCGAGGCGGTCGTCGTACGCGAACCCGCCGACCAGCACGCGGTCGAGCCAGCCCTTGAGGATGGCCGGCGGCCCGTACCACCAGAGCGGGAACTGCAGCACCAGCAGCTGCGACGCGGCCAGCTTGGCCTGCTCCGCGACGACGTCGGCCGCGAGCTCGCCGCGGGCGTACGCCTCCGCGAGACGCTCGGCCGCGCGACCGCCGGGCCCGGAGGCCGGTCGGCCGAGGTCGGACTCGCGCAGCACCGGGTCGAACTCCTGGGCGTAGAGGTCCGACGTGACCACGTCGTGGTCGGCCGACAGCGTCTCGACACCGGAACGGAACAGGCGTCCGTTCAAGGAGTCCTGCTGCGGGTGCGCGAGCACCCAGTGCGCACCGCGCGCGGTGCCCCCGGTCATCGTCGTCCTCCTGACGCCACGGAGACCACCACGGAGGCGAGGAGCGCCCGCGCTCGTCCAGGCGTGCTCGTGCCGTCGATCGCGCTGCGGGCCACGGCGTCGCCCGCACCGACAACGGCCTGCAGCGCGGCGTCGTCGAGCGGGCCGGAGACCCGCTCGACGGCCTCGCGGAGCATGCCCAGATAGGCCGCCTCCGCCTCGTCGCGCACGAGCTTCAGCGTCGGGGAGCCGGCCAGCGCGGCCACGACGTCGGCCAGCTCCGCGCCCTCGGCGATGCAGCAGTCGACGTACGCGCCCGCCACCACCGCGGCCACGGCCTCGAGCTCGTCCGGCGTGGAGCGGAGGGCGTCGGCGAGCACCTCCCGCTGCCGGACCTCGAAGGACCGGTACAGCTCGGCGAGCACACCGGCCCGGTCGCCGAAGTGCTGGTAGGCCAGCGGCTTCGTGACGCCGGCCCGCTCCGCGAGTCGGGCGAGCGTGAAGCCGTCCGTGCCCTCCTCGCGGATCAGCGCCCGCGCCTCCTCGAGCAGCTGGTCGTGCCGCTCCTCCCGGCTCAACCGGGGTCGTCGACCCTCCGGACTCATCCTCGACCTCCTGCTGACCATCGGTAAGTTACGGTCAGTAACCTAGCACGCGCCGAGAGGGTCGACCGTTCAGCCCAAGCGGGGCTGCCCGTTCGACGCGGTGAGCCCGCCGTCGACCGGGAGCACGACACCGTTGACGAACGACGCGTCGTCGCTCGCGAGGAAGGCGATGACCGACGCCACCTCCTCCGGCTCGGCCGCACGCCCGAGCGGGAGCCGGTCCCAGAAGCGGTCGAGCAGCTCCTGGTCGTCGGCCATCCCGGCCGTCATCTCCGACTTCGTCAGGCTCGGTGCGACCGCGTTCACCCGCAGGCCGGCCTCGGCGTGGTCGAGCGCCATCGCACGGGTCAGGTTCGTGACGCCGCCCTTCGCCGCGTTGTACGCCGCCGCGCCCCAGTCGCCCCCGACGCCCGAGACCGACGAGACGTTGACGATGCTGCCGCGCGTCTTAAGCAGGTGGGGCAACGCCGCGCGGGACGTGTGGAACACGCCGCCGAGGACGATCGCCAACGTCTGATCCCACGCGTCGCGGTCGACGTCGGGCACCGGACCCGACGGCCCGATGCCGGCGTTGTTGACCAGCACGTCGAGCCGGCCGTGGGCCTCGACGGTCGAGGCGACGAGCTCCTCGACCGCTGCCACGTCGCTGACGTCGCAGCGGTGCGGCACGACCGTGCCGTCGGCGGACTCCGCGACCTCGCGCAGCTTCTCCTCGCGCCGTCCCGCCACGACCACCGTGGCCCCCTCGGACGCGAACCGCCGCGCCGTCGCGGCCCCGATGCCGGACCCGCCCCCCGTCACGATCACGACGTCGCCGTCGAACCTGCCCATGTCGCGTCTCCCGCGTCCCTCGCCGTCGACTCATCGAAGCACGGGACCGCGGGACCGGCGCGCCGACGAGGGGCGCCGAGCGTCCACGCCGCTCCGCCCCTAGGCGGACTCCCACGGGTAGGCGTGCGCCAGGAACGCCTCGCGCACCTGGTCGCGCGGGGCCTCGAGACGCTCGTCGAAGAGGCGCCGCCCCTGCGTCCCGTCGATCACCAGACGTCGACCGTCGCGGTACACCCCCACCACCTGGTCGCGCGCCACGGTGCGGCGGTCGCGGCCGTGCACCAGCACCAGCTCCTCGTCGCGCACGACGACCCGGTGCTCGTCCACGATGGTGAGCGCCGCCAGCGCGCCGCCGACCGCAGCACCCACGGCCAGGCGCGCGGCCCACGCCCACGGGGTGTCGAAGCCGGCCACCCAGCGCGCGACGTCCTCGAAGGGCACCCACGGGAAGCCGCTGAGCAGCTCGAGCAGCCACGGCAGCACGAGCAGCAGCGCCGCACCGCCCCCGGCCAGCAGCACGACGGTCCAGACCCGGTCGGCGTCGGACATGCGCAGCTCGGTCTCGGGGCCCGCGATCATGACGCCCACGCTAGGAGGGACGGCACCGCGATCGCGTCGTCCGAAAGGCCGGACCTCGAGGTCCGAAGGTCGAGGTCAGGACCGACCGGCGGCCGACCGCAGCGCCTCGACCGACTCCGCGCTGACGAGCAGCTCGCACCGCCCGGAGCAGGCCAGCTGGTGCTCGACCCGCCCGGTCGCGATGAGCCGGTGCACCTCCGACGTCGGCACCGCGAGCAGCGCGGCAGCCTCGGCGACGGTCAGCTGCGACGACATGGACCCAGCGTAGTGCTGCGTCTCGACTCGACCACCGACACCTTCCGCTGGTCGAGTAGCAGCGACGGCGAGCGCCAGCGAGCTCGTCGGTGCGATGGAGCCGTCGCACAGGGGGCGTAGCCGCGACGGAGCGAGACCACGCGGCAACGGACCGGCGCGGGCCGACCCCCAGCGAAAGCCTGGAATGGTCTCGATACGCCCGGAGCACGCTCGTCCCTCGCGGCTCCGCGCTACTCGACCAGCGAAACCCTCCGCTGGTCGAGTAGTCCGAGCGAGCTTGCGAAGCTCGGACGTATCGAGACCACCCGGCAACGGATCAGCGCGGGCCTGCTCCCAGCGACCGCTTGGAGTGGTCTCGATA
>NZ_JBYTCR010000014.1:37433-119221 GCF_058790455.1 Aeromicrobium sp. EU05-FHT14F07 | reverse complement strand
CCACCACAGCCCACACCCGACGCCCCTCACGCCGCGCCACCGACAACCGCTGCACCGCCACGAACGCCGACCCCTCGCCGAGGCCGAAGCCATCAGCCGCCGCCGAGAACGGCTTGCACCGACCATCCGCAGCCAACGCACCCTGACGCGAGAACTCCACAAACACCTCAGGCCCCGCCATCACCGACACACCACCCGCCACCGCCAGATCACACTCACCCGACCGCAACGCCCCCACCGCCAGGTGCAACGCCACCAACGACGACGAACACGCCGTGTCCACCGTGATCGCCGGCCCCTCCAGACCCAGCACATACGCCACCCGCCCCGACACCACGCTGGCGGTGGTCCCGGTCAGGCGGTACCCCTCGAGGTCGCCGCCGTCCTGCACGGCACCCGTCCCGTACCCCTGGTGCGAGTGCCCCACGAAGACGCCGGTCCGGGTGCCCCGCAACGAGTCCGGAGCGATGCCGGCGTGCTCGAGCGTCTCCCACACCGACTGCAGGGCGTGGCGCTGCTGCGGGTCCATCGCCAACGCCTCCCGCGGCGAGATCCCGAAGAACGCCGCATCGAAGTCGCCGGCACCGTCCATGAAGTTGCCGCGGGCGACGCCGCCGCGCGCCAGCTCCTCGACGGTCCAGCTCCGGTCGTCGGGGGCGTCCGTCGCCGTCGTCGCCCCGTCGACCACGAGGTCCCAGAGAGACTCCGGTCCGTCGACACCGCCGGGCAGCCGACACCCCATGCCCACGACCACGATCGGGTCCTCGTCGTCCCTCTCGACGCTCTCCCGCTCCGGGCCGACGGACTGCTCCGACAGACCCAGCTGCTCCGCGAGGTGCGCGGCGAGGCGCCGCACCGTCGGGTGGTCGAAGACGATCGTGGTGGGCAGGCGCACCCCCGTCGTCGCGCCGAGCGCGTTGCGCAGCTCCAGCGCCGACAGCGAGTCCACCCCGAGCCGCGCGAAGGGCTGGTCCACGTCGATGGCGTCTGCCGACTCGTGCCCCAGCACGTCCGCGACCCGGTCTCGCACGAGTGCCGTCACCGCGTCGCGGTCCGCCGGACGGCCTCCGCGTGCCGGCTCGTCCGCGGTGCGCGCAGCCTGGACAGCGTCCGGGCCGCGCTCAGCGAGGTCGTCGAAGAGACGGGTCGGCCGGAGCGCGGTGTAGGCGGCCACGAACCGCCTCCACTCGATCTCCATGACGAGCGGTGCCGCGTCGGCCCGGTCCAGGGCCGAGACGAGCGAGGCCGTCGCGTCGCGCGGGTCCATCTGCAGCACGCCGTGGCGGCGGAACCGCTCAGCGACCGGACCCTCGGCCATTCCACCGCCGGCCCACGTGCCCCACGACACCGACATCGCCGGACGTCCGACGCGCCGGCGTTCGTGCGCGAGCGCGTCGAGGACCGCGTTGCCGGGCGCGTACCCACCGAGCCCCGGTGTTCCGAACGCCGAGGCGAACGAGGAGAACAGGACGAAGTCGTCCAGCTCCACGTCCCGGGTCAGTGCATCCAGGTGCAGCGCTCCCAGGACCTTCGCGCGGTTGGACCGTTCGATGCGCTCGGCGGTCAGCTCGGTCACGACGGCGTCGTCCAGGGTCGCCGCCGCGTGGAAGACCGAGGACAGAGGGAGGTCGTCGCCAATGTCGGAGAGCACCTGCTCGAGAGCGTCCCGGTCGGCGACGTCACACGCGCGGAGGTCGACCTGTGCCCCTGCGACCTCCAGCTCGCGCACCAGGTCACCCGCCCCCTCCGCCTGGGGACCGCTACGGCTCAGCAGCACCAGCCGCTGCGCACCCCGGCTGGCCAGCCACCGCGCGACCTGACGCCCGACACCGCCGGTCGCCCCCGTGACGAGGACGGTCCCGCGCGGGCGCCACTGCTGCGTCGCGGGTGTCGTGACGCGCACCCATCGACGTACCCAGGGTCCCGACAGGCGCAACGCCAGGTGGTCCTCCCCGTCGTCGGCGGCGAGGACGGCCCCGAGCTGCGCGACGGCGTCCTCGGCGTCGATGCCGGGCAGGTCCATGAGACCTCCCCACACGGTCGGGTTCTCGAGCCCGACGATCCTCCCGATGGCCCAGGAGGCTCCGTGGCCGAGCGTCCGCAGACGCTCGTGGGGGCTCGTGGCGACCGCTCCGCTGGTGACCCACCACAGCCGCGCCGATGAGTCGGACGCCACGACGGCTCGCACCGCGCCCAGCAGGTCGTCGATCACGGGCGACGACAGCGGGGAGCCCGCGTCCTCGGACGCGTCGACGGCCAGCAGGCTCACCATCCCCGTGACGTCCGAGGTGCCTTCGAGCCCCGCCGCGACCTCCTGCTCCGCCCCTCCCGGGGGAACCGCCCAGCGCTCGACCCGTGCGCCGCGGCGTGCCAGCGCCTCCTCCGCCGTGGCCAGGAAGGACTGCTTCAGATCTGGACGGTGCAGCAGCACCCACGTGCCTCGCAAGCGCGCGTGGGGGTCGATGGCACCGGGATGCCAGGCGATCCGGTAGCTACGGGGGTCCGGAGGTGCCGCGCCCGCCCCGTCTCCCGAGGACGGCGACCACCAGACGCGGCGGCGTTCGAAGGGGTAGGTGGGCAGCTGGACGGGCACCGCCCCCGAACCCCGGAACGTCTCGCGCCAGTCGACGGGCACGCCGGCGACGAAGGCTCGCGCGAGCGAGGACGCCAGCTCGTCGGGCCCACCGTGGCCGCGGCGCAGCGTACTGATCGTGACGACGTCGTGCCCGTGGGCCTCCGCGGTCTGCTCGACGGCCGTCGTCAGGATCGGGTGCGCACTGATCTCGACGAACGTCCCCCAACCGCCGTCGACGAGCGACTGCACCGCGTCGGAGAACCGCACGGTGCTGCGGAGGTTGTCGAACCAGTACCGGGGACCCAGGTCCCCCGGGCCTACCCATCGGCCCGTGACGGTCGACAGCATCGGGACGGCGCCGGGCAGAGGTCGAGGCGCCGGCGACAGGCCCTCGAGCACCTCCCCCTCGATGTCGTCGACGTGGCGGGAGTGCGAGGCATAGTCCACGGGCAGCCGCGTGGTCCGGATCCCGTCGGCCGCGCACTCCGCGACCAGGAGGTCGAGCACGTCTCGGTCACCGGCCACGACCACGGAGGAGGGGCTGTTCACCGAGGCGACGTCCAGACGGTCACCGAGGCGGGCACGGACCTCCTCCAAGGGCGCGGCGATCGAGACCATGGCGCCCCGACGCGGCATGGCGGCTATCGCGAGGCTGCGACGTGCGACGATGCGGGCGGCGTCCTCCAGCGTGAGCAGGCCCGCCACGCAGGCTGCTGCGATCTCGCCCTGGGAGTGTCCCACCACGGCGGCGGGCTCCACACCCTGAGCACGCCACGTGGCGGCCAGGGACACCATCACGGCGAACAGGACCGGTTGCACGTGGTCGACCCGCTCCGTCGACAGCGCACCTGCCGAGCCGGCCTGCGCCGCCTCGCCGCGCAGGAACTCGACCACGTCGAGGTCCAGGTGCGGCCGGAGCGCGCGTGCGCACTCGCGCATGGCCTGGGCGAAGACGGGGGTCGTGTCGAGCAGCTCGACGGCCATGCCCGCCCACTGCCATCCCTGGCCGGGGAAGACGAAGACCGGTCGGGCCACCCCGTCGACGACACCGGATGCCGCTCGTGAGGTGCCATCGGCGACGGCGCGCAGGGACTCGACCACCCGCTCGGGTGACGAGACCAGTCCGACCCGGTGCCCGAGCGGGGACCGCCCCGTCGCGAGCGTGCGGGCCACGTCGACCGGATCGAGCTGCGGGTGCTCCTCGAGGTGGTCCGCGAGGCGTGCGGCCTGAGCCCCGACCGCCTCCCGCGACGCTCCTGACAGCACCCAGGGGAAGGCCGCCGGGCCGCGGTGCGACGTGGTGGTCGAGGAGGCGGGTCCAGGAGCCTCCTCCAGCACGGCGTGCACGTTGGTGCCACTGATCCCGAACGAGGACACCCCCGCACGCCGGGGGCGCTCGCCGCGCTGCCAAGGCGTGGGTCGCTGCACCAGCTCGAGGACCCCCTCGGACCAGTCGATCTCCGTGGACGGCTCGGCGGCGTGCAGCGTCGGCGGGACCAGGTCGTGGTTCAGGGCCAGGACCAGCTTCATGAGGCCCACCACGCCGGCGGCCGCCTGGGTGTGCCCGATGTTCGACTTCACGGACCCGAGCAGCAGCGGCCGCTGGCGTCCGTCTCCGTAGGCGTCCTGCAGGGCCGACGCCTCGATCGGATCGCCCAGTCGCGTCCCGGTCCCGTGCGCCTCCACGACGTCGACGTCGGCTGCGGCGATCCCCGCGTCTGCGAGCGCGTCCCGCACCACGCGCACCTGTGCGCGGCCGTTCGGGGCCGACAGTCCGTTGCTCGCGCCGTCCGAGTTCATGGCGGTGCCACGCACCACGGCGAGGACGGGATGGCCGTGACGACGGGCGTCACTCAACCGCTCGAGCACGACCATCCCGGCGCCCTCGGCCATGCCGAACCCGTCCGCCGCCGCGGAGAAGGCCTTCGAGCGGCCGTCGGGGGCGAGCGAGCCCATCCGGCTGAAGTCCACGAGCATGCCCGGCGTCGGCATGATCGTGGCCCCGCCCACGAGGGCCAGCGGGGTCTCTCCCCGTCGCAGCGACGCGCACGCGAGGTGCACCGCGGCCAGGGACGACGAGCACGCCGTGTCGACGGTCAGCGCGGGGCCCTCGAGCCCGAGCGTGTACGCGATCCGCCCCGACGCGACGCTCGACGTCGTGCCGGTCATCAGGTAGCCCTCGACACCCCTCCCGCCGTCGGCGAGCCTTGGGCCGTACTCCTGAGGAATCAGTCCCACGAAGACGCCGGTGCGCGTGGCTCGCAACGAGTCCGGTGCGATCCCTGCCCGCTCCAGCACCTCCCACGAGAGCTCGAGGAGCACCCGCTGCTGGGGGTCCGTCGCGAGCGCCTCTCGCGGCGACAACCCGAAGAACGCAGGGTCGAAGTCGGCGACGGCACGCAGGAAGCCACCGCTGCGCTGGACGGTGGTGCCGGACCGGGTGGTGTCCGGGTGCAGCAGGGCAGCCACGTCCCAGCCTCGGTCCGCCGGGAGACCGTCGACGACGTCGCGACCGCCTGAGAGCACCTCCCAGAAGTCCTCCGGCGTCGCCACGCCGCCCGGGAGCCGACACGCCATCGCGACGACGGCGATCGGCTCGTCGTCGTGGCGCGAGGCGGGCGCTGGACGGTGGGGCGCGGGACGGTCGACCGCTCCGGCCAACGCGTCGCCGAGCGCGCCCGGGGTCGGGAAGTCGTAGAACCACGTGATGGGCAGGTCGCGGCCGAGCGCCGCGGCGAGCTGGGTCCTGAGCTGGGCCACGAGCACGGAGTCGAGCCCCATCTCGAGGAACGTCTCGTCGGAGCGCACGGCACGGCCAGCCACCGTGGCGGCCTCGGCTCGTACGACCGCCACGACGTCGTGCGGGGCCGAGGGCGCCGGACCACGGCCGTCCTGCGCGAGTCCGCCGTCGGTCCTCGGGAGGTCGCCCAGCGGCGCGGGAACGGGGACGGCGGAGGGCTCGACGTCCGAGCAGGACGCCGACCAGTCGACCGCCGTGCCGCCGACCCAGACCTGGGCCAGCGAGTGCAGGAACCGGCCCAGCCCTCCGACGTCGCGCTGCAGGGTCGACACCACCTGCGCGGCGGAACCCTCGGCCTCGACGACCTGACGCGTGACGGCGGCGAGCACGGGGTGCGGACTGACCTCGACGAAGGTTCCCGCTCCTTCGGCGAGAGCGACCTCGACGGCCCGGTCGTACCGGACAGGCTCGCGGAAGCATCGCGCCCAGTGGGCACCGGTGAGGTACGGACCCTCGACACGGCCACCCGCGACGCTGGAGACGAACGGCAGGTCGAGCGGCGCCGGCTCCAGGCCTGTGAAGGCGGCGGCGAGGTCCGCGGCCACGGCGTCGACCTGGCGGGAGTGAGCCGCCATCTCGACGGCGATGACCTGGGCACGGACACCCTCGTCCCGCAGCTGGGCCACGCGGGTCCGGACCGTCGCAGGATCTCCCGCCAGCAGCACCGACGTCGGACCGTTGACGCCGGCCACCTCGAGGTCAGGGTCCTGCCACCGGGCGAGCCGCGCCCGCACGTCGTCGAGCGCGAGGCCGACCGACGCCATGTCGCCCACGCCGACCAGCGGCATCATCGCGCGACTCCAGCGAGCAGCGGCACGTGCCCCGTCCGCAGGCGAGAACGCCCCGGCCACCTGCGCGGCGGCGAGCTCGCCGATGCTGTGGCCCACCACGAGGTCCACCTCGACACCGTGCGCTCGCCACAGCTCGGCGAGCGACGTCTGCACCGCGAAGAGTGCAGGTTGGACCACCTCGACCGCTCGCAGCCTCTCCACCGAGTCGAGAGCGTCGTCGGGCCAGGCGGGGTGCTCCTCGGCGACCACCGACAGGGACCGCGCCATGGCCTCGTCGAACACCGGCGACTGCTCGCGGAGGAGCGAGCCCATGCCCGGCCACTGCGCACCCTGCCCGGGGAAGACCAGCGCAGTCGCGCCGGGGTCGCGTCGCGGTTCGCCCTGCACGAGACGCGGGTCCGGGCGTCCTGCGACGAGCGCCTCCAGCACCTCCAGGAGGTCCTCGTGCGTGGCGCCGGCGTCGAGGACCAGCACGGCACGATGACCGTCAGGGACGGGGGCGGCGACCTGCGCCGCCAGCGCGGCGCCGAGGGCACGTAGGTCACCCAGCTGACCGTCGACCACCGCTCTGCGAACTCCCAGGGCGAGCGCACGCACGGCATCACGGTCGGCACCGGCCAGGGGAAGGGCCAGCGGAGCGTCGGACGGCACGTCGAGCGCTCGGACGTCGGCGGTGGCGCGGTCCACGGGCAGACTCCTCGGGCTCCAGGGGTTCGTCCGGGCTGCACGACCGCCCGTGCGACGCCAGCAAACCAGACGGGAAGCGGCGGGACAAACTGAGCAGGTGACGTTCGGATGAATGCTCGCCCCCGTCCGGCGGCGTCCCGAGAATCCGGTACGGTGTTCTCGTTCGCGAGCGCGACACGGGGGGAAGGCATGCCGGACGACCTGGGACAGGACCCGGTGATCGCGCTGCTCGGAGCGTCCGGCTACGTCGGCGGAGACCTGCTGGCGGCGCTGCCGCGACACGCCTCCCGGGTGGTCGCAGTCTCGCGGTCAGGGGTGCGCCCGAGCGACCACGTGGTCGACCGCCGCCTCGACCTCGCCGTGCCGGGTTCGGCAGCGCTCGCGGTGCGCGAGGCGTCCGTCGTCGTCCACGCCGCCGCGTACGGCACCGAGGGGTCGACCTGGCGAGATGCCGAGAACCCGGCGTCGGACCGCATCAACGTCGAGGCGGTCCGCGAGCTCGTCGAGGTCCTCTCCGAGCGCCGGGAGGCGCCTCTCCTCGTCTACCTCAGCTCTGTGCAGGCCGGGGCCCCGGAACGCGTCAGCCGCTACGCCGAGCAGAAGATCGAGGTCGAGCACCTGCTCGAGCGGGCTGGCAGGGAGGGCGTCGTCCGTTCCGTCGTCCTGCGCCTGCCGACGATCTACGGAGTCGCCCGACCGACCGGCCAGACCGGACGTGGGGTCGTGGCGGCGATGGCACGCAAGGCCCTCGAGGGCAGCGGGCTCACGCTCTGGAACGACGGGGCAGTCCGTCGGGACCTGCTGCACGTGCATGACGCCACCCGTGCCGTGCTGACCTCGCTGGAGCACCAGAGTGACCTGGTGGGCGGGGTCTGGGAGCTCTCCTCGGGCCGCACCCGACCGCTGCGCACCGTGTTCGAGGCCATCGCCCACGCCACCGGCGCGATCACCGGGTTGCCTCCCGTGCCGGTGCTCAGCGTCCCCGCCCCCGCGCACGCGGCCGTCAACGACTTCCGAGACGACGCGGCCAGCGACGGCCGGTTCACGGCGATCACCGGGTGGTCGCCGCAGGTCAGTCTCGAGGACGGGGTCCGCGGGGTCGTCGAGGCCCTCCACGAGAAGACCGAGGTCCGGTGAGGTGAAGGTCCTGTTCACCTCGTTCGCGCACCGCACCCACTTCCAGGGACTGGTGCCGCTGGCCTGGGCCCTCACCCTGGCTGGCCACCAGGTCCGCGTCGCGAGCCAACCCGCGCTCGTGGACGACATCACCGCGGCCGGCCTCGTCGCGGTCCCCGTCGGTACGGACCACCGCCTGTTCGAGATCGACACCGTCGAGGCGGGTGAGGTCCACCGCTACTCCACCGGCCTGGACTTCGCGGGACGTCACGACGAGCTGCACTCGTGGGACTTCGTGCTCGGCCTGGAGTCGGTGAACGCTCGTTTCGTGTTCCCTCGGGTGAACAACCCCGAGTTCGTCGCCGACCTCGTCGCGCACGCCCGACAGTGGCGACCGGACCTCGTGCTGTGGGAGCCGTTCACCTTCGCCGGCGGCGTCGCGGCGCGCGCCAGCGGAGCGGCGCACGCGCGGGTCGCGTGGGGCACCGATCTCACCGGCTACTTCCGAACGCGGTTCCTCGAGCTGAGGAACCGCCGGGAGGACCACGACCGACCCGATCCTCTCTCCGACTGGCTCGGCCGCCTTGCCTCCGACCACGGCGTCGACGCCTCAGAGGACCTCGCCCTCGGCCAGTGGACCATCGAGCAGCTGCCGACGCGCTTCCGCCTCGACTCCGCCCTCGACACCATGTCCGGGACCCTGGTCCCCTACAACGGCCGCTCGCAGGTGCCTGCCTGGCTGGAGGACGGCGTCCGTCGACGTGTCGTCATCACCGGCGGCTTCTCCGGCTTCGGCCACGGGATCGACCTGGTCGACCTCCTGGCGCACCTGGCCGACCTCGATCACGAGATCGTGGTCACGCGCTCCGGACTGTCGACCCGCGACGTACCGGCCAACGTCCGTCTCGTCGACTTCGTCCCGATGAACGTGCTCCTGGGGGCCTCCGACCTCGTGGTGCACCACGGCGGCGCGGGAACGTGGGCGTCCGCGCTGCACCAAGCCGTTCCCCAGGTAGCCGTCGCGCACGAGTGGGACTGCCTCCTGCGCGGCCAGCAGATCGCGGATGCCGGCGCCGGTCTCTCCCTCGACCCGCAGCGGACGGATGCCGACGCCCTGGCGGCGGCGGTGCGCACCGTCCTCGACGACGCCCAGTTCGGCCTGCGCGCCCGCGTCCTGCGCGACGAGCTGCGGTCCGAGCCCTCGCCTCTCGCCGTCGCGCAGGAGATCGAACGACGCACCGTCGCCGCACGTGCAATCCCCCTCGACGCCTGATCGAACGTCCACCGTCCCGAACGCCAGGAGGAGCCCGTGTACGAAGGAGAGTTCGCAGAGCTCTACGACCAGTTCTACGAGGCTCGAGGAAAGGACTACGCCGCGGAGGCCGCTGCTGTGGCCGACCTGGTCAGGGCGAGGGCACCGCAGGCCGAGTCCCTTCTCGACGTCGCGTGCGGGACGGGAAGTCATCTCGAGCCGCTCGCCCGGAAGTTCGCCCGCGTCGAGGGACTGGAGCTCTCGCCCGCGATGATCGAGGTGGCTGCCCGGCGTCACCCGATGCTCGCCATCTCACAGGGCGACATGCGCTCGATCGACCTGCCCCGGCGCTTCGACGCGGTGACGTGCATGTTCAGCTCGATCGGCCACATGGCCGACGTCGAGGAGCTGGACTCCGCCGTCGCGTCCTTCGCCCGCCACCTGGCGCCTGGGGGCGTCGTGGTCGTCGAGCCGTGGTGGTTCCCGTCGACCTTCCTCAGTGGCTACGTCGCGGCCGACGTCGTCCGCGCGGGTGAGCGCACGATCTCCCGGGTCTCGCACTCCGTGCGCGACGGCCGCGTGTCACGGCTCGACATCCACTGGCTGGTGGCGGAACCCTCCACCGGCGTGCGGCACGAGACGGAGCAGTACGAGATCACCCTGTTCGACCGGCAGGAGTATCAGGATTCGTTCGGCCGGGCGGGCCTCGACGTCGAGTACCTCGAGGGAGGACCGTCCGGCCGAGGTCTGTTCGTCGGGCAGCACGCCGGCTGAGGCGACGACGTCACGCAGCACGCCTCTGGCGCTGGAGGGGCGCATACTCGGGCAGCTCAGGCTCACGATCGCGTGACGGGAGGAGCCTGCGCTGCAGCACGCTACTGAGCGGCCGCGACGCCGCGAGTCTCGCGATCGTGTTGAGCACCCGGACGCCGGCCCGTGTCGACGGGTGCATCAGCCGACCACCGCCCGGCGGCAGGGTCTGCGCGTCGTCGACGTATTCGCGCAGCAGGCGCTCGTACCGCTCGAACGCCCGCCGTGGCGACTCCCCGAGGCTGACGCTGCGATCCAGCTCGCCCGCCAGCACGTGCGCGCCGACCAACGCGAGCGTGGTGCCCATCCCGGTCGGGCCCGAGCCCCACGCGGCGTCGCCGAGGAACGCGACTCGACCCTCGCTCCACGTCGGGAGCACGATCTGCGCGAACCGCTGGGCGTAGAGCTCCTCCGGGTGCTGCGCGAAGCCGTCCAGGACGCGCTCGGTCTGCCACCCGGCGCCCTCGAAGCGCTCCCGCAGCACCGTGAGCTGAGCGTCGGTGTCGAGCCGCTCGAACCCGAACGGCTCGCACGCGAAGGTGAGCGTGGCCCGGATCGTGCCGACGTCGTCGGGCCGCAGGGTGACGGACCGACCGCGCGGGGCGGTGTACCAGTCCCAGAAGTCGGTGTCGTCGGGCCTGCGGTCGATCGTGCCGTAGGCCATCGAGACGCCGGCGTCGCGGACCTCGGTGCGCTCGCCCATGACGAGCCGGCGGGTGCGCGACCCGCGCCCCTCGGCGACGAGGAGCAGGTCGTACCGCTCCCGCGTGCCGTCGGCCAGCTCGACGTCGACGCCGTCGGCGTCCTGCGCCACGGCGGTCACGTACGTTCCCCACCGTTGGTCCACCGCGGCCGGCAGGGTGCCGAGCACGATCTGCGACAGGCGTCCGCGGAGGATCTCGATCTCGGCGGTGGGTCCGTCGACGTCGGCACCCTCCTGCTTCGGCAGGACGGAGACCGGTGTGCCGTCCGGGCCGATGAAGCGGGTGCCGTCCTCCCCGGTCAGGTGTGCGAGCACCTCCTCCTCGACGCCCATCCGGCGCAGCACCTGCCGGCCGAGTCCGCGGACGTCGATGTTCTGGCCCGTCGTGCGCGGCTCGGGCGAGCGCTCCACGAGCGTCACGGCGAAGCCGGCGCGCGACAGCCCCCACGCGAGGGCGGGGCCGGCGATGCTCGCACCGGTGACGAGCACGGTGGGGCGGGTGGCGGACATCGGGGCTCCTTCGTCGCGTGGGTTCACTTCACGGTGAAGTCTTCGGTGGCGACCCGCATGCCCAACGAGGCCCGTCGCAGAACATCGGACAGATGTCCGATGTTGGGTGTACCCTGGCTCACACGCCAGCGAGGGAGCCCCATGTCCGAGAACCAGTCGACCCACCGACCCCTGTCCGACCGGGTCGCGCGCCGCGTGGTGCGCACGCTCGGTCGCCTGCCGCGGCCGCTCAAGCGCGCCATCGCCGGGAGGCCGATCACGATCGACGGGCAGACGCTCGACGTCGAGGCGCAGGTCGGGGTGCGGCTGCTGAACCTCGCCGTCGGCGAGACGTTCGAGACGCTGCCCGTCGAGGAGGGGCGCCGCCAGATCGACGGCGAGGCCTGGGTGTTCGGCTACGAGTACCCCGTGCACGACGTGCGCGACCTCGTGCTCCCCGGCCCCAGCGGCGACCTGCCCGCCCGGATCTACCGGCCCGCCGGGCTCCCCGCCCTCTCGGCCGGCCTCGTCTACTTCCACGGGGGCGGCTGGGTGCTGGGCGACCTCGGCTCCGCCGACTCCGTCTGCCGCTACCTCGCCGACACGGCCGGCATCACCGTCGTGTCCGTCGACTACCGCCTCGCCCCCGAGCACCCCTTCCCCGCCGGCGTCGACGACGCGGTCGCCGCGTTCCGTCACGTCGTCGCCCACGCGACCGACCTCGGCATCGACCCGTCGGCCGTCGCCGTCGGCGGCGAGAGCGCGGGCGGCAACCTGACGGCCGTCGTCTCCCTGGTCAGCGCCCAGGAGGCGCGCACGGACCCGGCGGTGCCGGTGCCCGCCTTCCAGCTGATGTTCATGCCGGTCACCGACCTGACCACCAAGCACCGCTCGTACGAGCTCTTCAGCGACGGGTTCTTCCTCAGCGACGCCCAGATGGACTGGTACAAGGCGCACTACCTCACCGATCCCGCCCAGGCCCACGACCCGCGCGTCTCACCGCTCCTCGCCCTCGACCTGGAGGGACTGCCGCCCGCCCACGTCGTCGTCGCCGGCTTCGACGTGCTGCGCGACGAGGGCGAGGCCTACGCCACCCGGCTGCTCGAGGCCGGCGTGCCCACCACGCTCACCCGTCAGGAGGGCATCGTCCACGGGCTGGTGAACGCCACCGGCGTCGGCACCGTCGCCCGTCGCGTGCTCGACGAGGCCGCCGGCCAGCTGCGCAAGCGGCTCGTGCCGCTCGCCACGGGGGAGGCCGTCCGATGACCGCGCGGGAGCATCGCACCGTCGACGTCGTGGTGGTCGGCGCCGGACTCGCCGGGCTCACCGCGGCCCGACGTCTGCAGGAGCGGGGGCGTTCCGTCCTGGTGCTGGAGGCGCGCGACCGGGTCGGCGGCCGCACTCTCAACCACGACCTGGGCGACGGGCAGGTGGTCGAGTCCGGCGGCCAGTTCGTCGGCCCCACGCAGGACCGCGTGCTCGCCCTGGCCGCCGAGCTGGGCGTCGAGACGTTCCGCGCCCACGACGTCGGCGACACCGTGTACGTGCACGGGAGGACGGTGCGCCGGTTCGGCGGGGACATCCCTCCGGCCTGGACCACCCTCCCCGACCTCGGTCTCCTCATGGCCCGGCTCGACCGTGCGGTGCAGCGCATCGACGTCGACGCCCCGTGGCGCTCCCCCGACGCCCGCCGCCTCGACTCCATGACCACGGAGTCGTGGGCGCGGTCGTTGTCGCTCGGCGGCGGCGCCGTGGAGGTGCTCGAGATCCTGCTCGGCTCCGCGTACGGCACGACGGCCGCAGAGGCGTCGGCGCTGTTCACCCTCTGGTACGTGGCCGGCGCGGGCGACGAGACGCACCGCGGCACGCTCGACCGCATGATCGGCGTCGACGGCGGCGCGCAGGAGTCGCGGTTCGTCGGCGGCTCCCACCGGATCTCGGCGCTGCTCGCCGCCGACCTCGGCGACGCGGTGGTGCTCGACGCGCCGGTGCGGCGGATCGCGCAGGACGCCACCCGTGCACGGGTGAGCACCGACCACCTCGACGTCGACGCGCAGCACGTCGTGGTCGCCGTGCCCCCGCACCTCGTGGCCGGCATCGACCTCGAGCCCGCCCTCCCCGCCCCGCAGGCCGAGCTGTTCCGACGCATGACGTTCGGGACGCTCATGAAGTGCGAGGCCGTGTACGACGAGCCGTTCTGGCGCGAGGACGGCCTCTCCGGCCAGGGCCTGTTCCGTGGCGACGCGGAGCCGGTCTGCTCGATGTTCGACAACACCCCGCCGTCCGGTGCACCAGGGGTGCTCATGGGCTTCCTCGGCGCACACGCCTGGAAGACGTGGGCCGACCGGCCGGCGGAGCAGCGGCGCGGGGCGGTGCTGCGCAGCTTCGCGCGCGTCGTCGGGCCCAGGGCGCTGGAGCCCGTCGACTACTGGGAGCAGGACTGGACCACCGAGACCTGGACCCGCGGCGGACCCACCGCCGTGCTCGCGCCCGGCGTGCTCACCGAGCTCGGACCCTGGCGCGACGTGCCGCACGGCCGCGTCCTCTGGGCGGGCGCCGAGCACGCCACCTACTGGAACGGCTACATGGACGGCGCCGTCCGCACCGGCGAGGCCGCCGCCGTCCTCATCACCCGCACCACCCCGCAGGAGGAGACCGCATGAGCCAGCACCGCGTCCGCACC
Source organism: Aeromicrobium sp. EU05-FHT14F07 (assembly GCF_058790455.1). Classification (NCBI taxonomy): domain Bacteria; kingdom Bacillati; phylum Actinomycetota; class Actinomycetes; order Propionibacteriales; family Nocardioidaceae; genus Aeromicrobium; species Aeromicrobium sp. EU05-FHT14F07. Next base: position 105,315 of record NZ_JBYTCR010000014.1, on the reverse strand, counting down.
GAGCGCCGCATCGACGCCCCCGTCGACGACGTCTGGGCCGTCGTCGACGACACCTCCCGCTACGCCGAATGGGTCGACGGCTGCCTCGAGGTGACCCACCACCACGGGAGCGCCACGGTCGGCAGCACGTACGGCGAGCGGAACAGCACCCTCGGGCCGCTCACCGCGACGACGACGTGGACCGTGCTCGAGGTCGAGCCGCGCGCGCGTCGCGTCGATGCCGGCGACGGCCTGGCGCCCCTGCGGGACGTCCGCAACGTCTTCACGTTCACGCCGACCTCGGACGGCCGCGGCACGCTGATGACCTACGAGGTCACCTTCCGCCTGGCGCTCGGCCCAGTGATCGGCCCAGTGCTGGCAGCCGTCCTCGGCCGGACCCTGCCGCAGGAGTTCCAGCGCTCGATGCACAACCTCGACACGCTGCTCCGCTCGGAGCGGCCGCTGCCCCGCGAGACCCGATGAGCGGCGCCGAGGCCGACGACCCCCGCGAGGCGCTCGCCGCCGCGGCCCGCGAGCTGGCCGACGTCGGCCTGCTCGTCGGCACCGCCGGCAACGTGTCGGCGCGGGTCGGCGACGACCGCGTGCTCGTCACCGCCACCGGGGTGGTGCTGGGACGGTGCACTGCCGACGACGTCGTCGAGACCGACCTGTCCGGCACCGTCGTCTCGGGCCGACTCAAGCCGACGTCGGAGCTGACGCTGCACCTCGACGTCTACCGTCGCACGTTCGCCCGAGCCTGCGTGCACACCCACTCGCCCGCAGCGACCGCCGTGGCCTGCGCCCCCGCGCGGTTCGGTTCGATGCCGGTGCTGCACTACCAGCAGATCCTGCTCGGCGGCGAGATCCGCGTGGCCCCGTACGCCACCTTCGGCACGCCCGAGCTGGCCGAGCACGTGCTCGCCGCGCTCGACGGGCGGCAGGCGGCGCTCATGGCGCACCACGGCGCCGTCGCCCTCGGGCAGGACCTGCGCGCGGCAGTCGACCACGCCCTGCTCGTCGAGTGGCTGGCCGAGCTGCTGCTGCGCGTGAGTCAGGTGTCCGAGCCCGTGCCCCTGACCGAGGACCAGCAGCTCGCGGTCATCACCCAGGCGCTGGAGCGCCACTACGGAACCGTCCAGGAGAACCCATGACCACCACGTCCCCCACCCCCGCCGCCGCGACCGTGACCGTCGCCGCCGTCGGCGTGCACGTGCTCGACGCGCACGCGGTCGGCATCGAGTCGGTCCCCGAGGGCTCCGAGGGCCAGCTCGTGCAGTCGATCCGGCTGTCCGCCGCCGGCACCGCCGGCGGCGCCGCCCTGGTGCTGAGCCGCCTCGGCGCGCACGTCCGGTCCTACGGCGCGGTCGGCGCCGACGCGGCCGGCCGCACCCTGCGCTGGCTGCTGGAGGACGAGGGAATCGACGTGACGGGCCTGGCCACCCACCCGACCGAGCAGACGTCGACGTCGGTGATCCCGGTGCGTCCGAACGGCGACCGTCCGGCCTGGCACGTCATCGGCGCGAACGGCGGCCTCACCCTGCCCGACGTCGCCGACCTCGCGGGCGTCGACCACGTGCACCTGGGCGGGCCGGAGTTCGTCGGCGGACCGGCCGCGGGCGAGCTCCTCGCCGCGGCGCGGGCCGCCGGCATGACGACGTCGATCGACGTGCTCGCCCCCGGCGACCCCGGGATGCTCGAGTGGATCCAGGACGCCCTTCCGCACTGCGACGTGCTGCTGCCGAACGACGAGCAGGTGCTCGGGTTCACGGGTGCCACCGACCTGGTCGAGGGCGCACGCGCGCTGCTGGCGAAGGGCGTCGGCTGCGTCGCGGCGACGGCCGGCGAACGCGGGGCCGTGGTGGTCACGGCCGACGAGGTGGTCGAGGTGCCGGCCTTCGCGATCGACGTCGTCGACACCACGGGCTGCGGCGACGCGTTCTCGGCGGGCTTCCTCCTCGGGCGCGCCACGGGTCGCTCCGCGGAGGAGTCGGCCCGGCTGGGCTGCGCGGTCGCCGCCCAGGTGGCACAGGGTCTCGGCACCGACGCCGGCTCCTACGACCTCGCCTCCGTCGACGCGTTCGCCGCCTCCACGCCCACCCGCTGAGCACCCGTCCGTGGACCACCGTCGGCGGGAGGCGCCGGGAGCGTCAGCGACAGCCAGGCGAGCCGGTCGAGGGCGGCCGCGGAGGTCGCGTCGGGGTCGAGCAGGCTCTGCCCCACGACACCGCGGTGCACCATCGCCGCGTGGACGTGCCAGTACGTCGCGATCAGCCTGCTCGTGCTGGGCTGACCGCTCAGTCCCAGTCGGGGCCGAGGTGCATGGCCCCGAGCCGGCGCAGCGCGTCGCGGCGCACGTCGGCGTCGTCGGGTCGGGGCGCCGCGACGGAGAGCAGCGCGAGGCCGTCGAGCAGCGCCACGAGCTGCCGCGCGGCCAGCCGCGGCTCGTCGACCTCCAGCGCCTCGAACACGGCGGCCGCGGTGTCCTCGTACACCCCGACGATGCGCTGCACGGCAGCCCGCAGCTCGGGTCGGCGCGTGGTGGCGAGGTATGCCTCGAACTGGGCGACCAGCGGCCCGGGACGCTGCACCGACATCAGCTCGATGAGCCGCTCCACCGCCTCGCGCCGGGAGCCGCCCTCGGCGTCCCGCAGCTGCGTGATGAGCGCGTCCGCGCCGGCCACGACGTCCTCGGCGATCTTCGTGACGGCCTCGCCGATCAGATGGTCGAGGGAGTCGAAGAAGTACGACGTCGTCGACAGCGGCACGCCGGCGGCAGCGGCCACGGACCGGTGCGTGACGCCCTCGATGCCCCGCCGCTCGATCACCTCGATCGTGGCGGCGACGACCTCCGCGCGCCGCTGGTGGCCGCGCGCGTAGTGGGAGCGCGGCTTCGACGTCGAGGTCACGGGACGAACCTACCGCTCGACGACCGCGACGACCGGCGTCACTCGAAGCGTCGGTACCCGTGGGCCGTGTTCATCCGGTCGTACACCTCGCGCACCAGCTCCGGCGAGCGTCGACCGACGGACGCCAGCGGGATGCGCACCGCCCACTGCTCCGCGCCCTCCTCGCCCAGCGCGAGGAGCAGCGCCCCGTCGCGCAGGGTCACGTCGTCGACGTCGACCCACCGCTCACGCGCCCGACGCGTGCGGATGCCGTGCTCGTCGAGCCGCGCCACCGTCGGCGGGCGCAGCGCGAGCAGCGCGGCCGCCACCAGCAGCACCACCGTGGCCACCCCCGCGAGCGCCGACGTCGCGACGAACGCGACGAAGCCCGTCACCGCGGCGACGACCACGATCACCCCCACCACGGCGAGGACGGGTGCGCGGTCGAGTCGGTAGACGGTCATGAGGTCCTTCAGTCTGCCCTACCCCGCTGAGTGTGACGTTTGGGGCCTGATTCGGGGTGTTCAAGGCCCGAAACGTCACACTCAACGGGGTGGGAGGGGCCGCTGCGCGGCGCTGAGCAGAGGGGGCGGGATTCGAACCCGCGGTAGCTCTCGCTACGACCGCTTTCAAGGCGGTTCCGATCGGCCACTCCGGCACCCCTCCACGGCATCCGCCCGGTCAGGACCGGGGCGGCGCCATCGCCGATTCTCGCACTACTTGAGCGGGGCGATCCGGCCAGGCTCCGACCGCAACGTCGGCATCAACGCACGCGACGACCGCGACCCGCGCTCGCGCACCAGCAGGAACCGCGCCGCCAGGCCCACCAGCAGGCCCAGCACCACCGAGTACGCCGTCGACAACGCGATGTACGACGGGTAGGCACCCGGCGACACCAGCGACGTCGTCAGCACGCCCGTGCCGAGCACCGCGAACACCAGCACCCACCAGCCGTCCCGACGCTTCGACCGCAGCGACACGCCCACGATCAGCGCAGGGAAGCCGATGAACACCTCCACCGGCCGGGGCACGCCACCGACCGTCTCGCGCATCCACGTCACCGCGTTGGTGATGCCCTCCACCAACGACTCCGAGCCGTGCGTGCGCACCACGCTGGAGTACGCCAGCAGCACCACGAGCACCATCGCGACACCCGAGATGATCGCCAGGTTCTGCTTGCCGAGCCCGTGCAGACCGGCACCGAGGTTCCACACGAACGCGATCGCGACCGTCAGCGACGCGGCCAGCACCACCAGGTTGAACCGCTGGTACGCGACCGGCGCGTTCCAGGCCGCCACGGCCACCGTGCCGCTCAACGCCACCAGCAACGCGATGGCGAACTCCTTGACCGCGCCGAGAGCGGTCCGAGCGGGCCTCGTCGCGACCACCGCCCAGACGCTCGCCAGGATCGCCGACACCGCCGCCGCCGAGGCGACCAGCAGGTTCACACCCGTCGCGACCGCCGCCACGGCGAGCACCGACGACGCGACCGTCCAGATGCGCATGTGGCCACCGCCGCGGTGCGTCAGGCCGATGCTGAACACCACCAGCAGCAGGGCCGCGCCCACGCGCTCGATCCACTGCGGGTGCGCGACCGCCACGAGCGACGACCCCGCGCCGACCACGCCCACGACCCACGCGACGATCGTGGCCGCGAACGCGTACCGGGTGGCGGTCGGCGACTCCAGCCGCGGCTGACGGACCGGGACGTCGTAGTCGACCGGCACCGACGCGTCGAGCCGACGACGTCCGCCGCTGCTCGTGGCGTGCGTGCGGCTCACCGCTGACCCATCCGTCGGTTCGCGAGCGACGGGTTGACCTCACGGGCTCGCGCGACGTCGGCGGGGTCGATCTCGGCGGTCACCACGGCGTCCTCTCCAGCATCCCCCTCGGCGAGGGTAGTGCCCCAGGCGTCGAGGACGAGGGAGTGTCCGGTGTAGCGCTCGCCGCCCTGCGCGGCCGCGACCACGGGCACGACGTCCTCGACGGCGCGGGCGGCGAGCAGCGTGCGCCAGTGGTGCAGCTTGTGCTCGCCGGCCACCCAGGCGGCGGGCACGACGAACAGCTCCGCCCCCGCGTCGACGAGAGCCCTGCCCAGCTCGGGGAAGCGCAGGTCGTAGCAGGTCATCAGCCCGACGGACGTCGAGGAGCCGTCGGCCGCCGGCACGTCGACGACGACCGGCTCGACGTCGCCGCCGCGCAGCCGCGACGACTCGGTGTAGCCGAACGAGTCGTACAGGTGGATCTTGCGGTACGTGGCACGCAGCGCGCCGTCGGCGTCCAGCACCACGAGCGCGTTGTACGGCAGGTCGTCGGTGCGCTCGAACATGCCGGCCACGACCGTCGCGCCCAGGCGTCGGGCCTGGTCGGCCAGCGTCGCGACGAAGGGCCCGTCGAGCGGCTCGGCGACCGCGGCGAGGTCGTGGTCGGTGGGACCGAAGTCGTGCATCGTCGCCTCGGGCAGGACGACGAGGTCGAGGTCGGCGGGGAGCGCGGCCAGGCGGGCCTCGACGAGGTCCCGGTTCGCGGTGGAGTCGATCGTCGACGCCACCTGCACAGCCGCCACACGCATGCCGTCCAGTGTGACAGGGGCGGACTGAGAGCGGGATGAGACCGGTTCCCGACGGCCTGCGAGGGCCGGGCAGCCCTGCAACGCCGGGCGTCAGTCGTCCAGGAAGGGCGCGGCGGCCCGGGTGTGCGTGGCCTTCGTCGCAGGCTCCATCCCCTCGTAGGAGCGGGCCGTCATGCGCGAGCGCGGGTTCGTCGCGAAGACGTCGAGGTGGTCGCGGACGAACGTCCAGTACAGGCCGTCCCACGCGTCGCACCAGTCGCCCTTCGGCAGGTCGGACATGCGGCGCAGGTACGCCGACCCCGACACGTACGGCTTCGTGGTGACGAGCGGACCCGCCGCGAACTGGCTCATCGCGTACACGTTGGGCACCATCACCCAGTCGTAGGCGTCGACGAAGAGCGTCATGAACCACTCGTAGGCGTCGTCGGGGTCGATGCGCAGCAGGCACATCGCGTTGCCGACGACCATGAGCCGCTCGATGTGGTGCGCGTAGCCGCTCGCCAGGACGCGCTCGAGCACGAGGTCGACCGGCGCGAGACCGGTGGTCGCGTCCCACCAGCCGCTCGCGAGCGGTCGGGTGTGGGCCAGGTGGTTGGTGCTGCGCATGCGTCGTCCGTGGGTGACGTAGACGCCGCGCATGTACTCGCGCCACCCGATGACCTGGCGGACGAAGCCCTCCAGCGACGCGAGCGGCACGTCGTGGTCGTCCGCGTGCGCGAGCACACGGCCGAGGACCTGCCCGGGGGTGAGGAGTCCGATGTTGAGGGCCGGCGTGAGCACCGAGTGGAACACGGTCGCCGACCGGGTCGTGATGGCGTCCTCGTACGGACCGAAGGTCTCGAGCCGCTCCGTCACGAACTGCTCGAGCATGGCGGCGGCCTCGTCGTGGTCGGTGGGCCACGCGAAGGCGTCGACGTCGCCGGGCGCGTCGGGGAACGCCTGCGTGACCCAGCCGACCGCGTCGTCGACCGCGTCGACCCGCTCCGGCCGCGTCACGTCGGGCACGTCGACGCCCTTCGGCAGCTTCTTGCGGTTGTCCTCGTCGAACGACCACTTCCCGCCGACGGGCTGGCCGCCGTCGACGAGGACGTCGAGGCGCTGCCGCTGCCACGCGTAGAAGTGCTGCATGCGCGGACGCCTGCCGCCGAGCTGCTCGCGCACCTGCTCGCGGGTCGTGAGGAAGCAGGGCGTCTCCAGCCACTCCAGCTGGACGCCCACGTCGTCCGCACAGGCCTCGAGGTCGCGCTCGAGCCAGTCGTCGACGACGTCGTAGACGCTCACCTCGTCATCGGCCCGGAACGTGCGGCCCAGGGCCGCACGGCTGGTGGTCCGACCGTCGGTGCTCACCCAGCCGACGTCGTGCCCGGCATCGACGAGCCGCTGCGCGAACCGCTCCATCGACGCCCGGTGCAGCACCAGCTTCTGCGCGTGGAACGCGTACTGCCGGAACAGCAGGTCGTGCTCGACCAGCACGAACGTCGTCCCCCGCGGCACGTCGAGGTGCTCCAGGAACAGCTGGTGGGGCAGCACCAGACGGACGCGTCGGCTCACGCCGCCCACGCTAGGGCGGGGGACGAGGGTCCGCCTGTCCAGTGGGGTGGGGCTGCGTGGGTGCTGACTGTCCTGGCGGTGGGGGTGCGTTGGCGCGGCTTGCTGCTCGGGTGGGGCTGCGTCGGCGCGGCTTCGTGGTCGGGTGGGGCTGCGCCGCTGCGGCTTGTCGTGGAGGTGGTCTCCGAAAGGGCCTCGACTGGGCGGCTGGGCGCGAAGTGGGCTGGGTTCTCGGGCTGCGGCTCGCGTTGGACGCAAGATTCTGCGTTTGCGCGTGCCGGCGGTGGATCTGCCACCTTCTGAGGCCTGTTCAGGTGGCGCATCCACCGCTGAGGGGGCGAGGGGTGTGAAGGATTCTTCTTTCTCGTGGAACATTCCACGAGAAAGAAGAATCCTTCGTCCCCCCAACGTAAAGGGCACCCAAGACTCTGCATTCACGCGAACCAGCTCGAACGCTTCTGCGTTCACGACGGGATCCCGTGGCGAACGCAGACTCCTTGGAGTCCCAGCACACGAACGCAGTATCTTGCGTCCCACAGCGCGGGCCACAGCCCGAGACCCGAAGCCGGCCCCCGCCCAGCCGCCCGGTCGAGGCCCTTTCGGAGCGCAGGACGAGTCGAAGCCGCACCAGCGCACCCCCACCCGAACGGGAAGCCACGCCAGCGCAGCCCCACCCGAACGGGAAGCCGCACCCACGCAGCCCCACCCGAGAGGCAAGCCACGCCGACGCACCCCCACCCGGCCTCGAAGCCGCACCAACGCATCCGCAGGTCGAGAACCCCACCCCCCGTCCGACCCGTGACCGCCGAGGCGGACGTCGGGGCGCGCCGTTAGCCTCGGACGCATGCGTGCTGTCGTGGTTCCGGAGCCGGGAGGGGTCGAGGCCCTGCAGGTCGTCGACATGGAGACGCCTGCGCCGGGGCCCGGTGAGGTGCTGGTGCGGGTCACCGCGGCTGGCGTCAACCGGGCCGACCTGATGCAGCGTCAGGGGTTCTACGACCCGCCGGAGGGTGCGACGCCGGTACTCGGCCTGGAGTGCTCGGGCGACGTGGTCGCGCTGGGCGAGGGGGTCAGCGAGTACACCGTCGGCGAGCACGTCGTGGCGCTGCTGTCCGGTGGCGGCTATGCGGAGTACGTGGCGGTGCCGGTCGGCCAGGTGGCGATGGCACCGCGCGACATCGACCTCGTCGACGCGGCCGGCCTCATGGAGGTGGCCGCCACCGTGTGGTCGAACGTGTTCATGATGGCCAAGCTGCAGCACGGCGAGACGCTGCTGGTGCACGGTGGTGCGAGCGGCATCGGGACGATGGCGATCCAGCTGGCGAAGGCGTTCGGCGCGCGGGTCGTCGTCACCGTCGGCAGCGAGGAGAAGGCGGCGTTCTGCCGCGACCTGGGTGCCGACCTGGTCGTCAACTACCGCGAGACCGAGTTCGTCGACGCGCTCGACGAGGCGGGGCTCAAGGCCGACGTCATCCTCGACATCATCGGCGCCAAGTACCTCGACCAGAACGTCCGCGCACTGAACACCGCCGGACGCCTCGTCGTCATCGGGCTGCAGGGCGGCGTGAAGGGCGAGCTGAACCTCAACCGGCTCCTCATGAAGCGGGCCGCGGTGATGGCGACGTCGCTGCGTGCCCGACCCACGCAGGAGAAGGCCGCGATCGTGTCGGCGATGGTGGCCCAGGTCTGGCCGCTGGTCGCCGAGGGGACCGTGCGTCCGATCATCCACGCCCGGCTGCCGCTGGAGCAGGTGCGCGACGCCCACCAGCTGCTCGAGGACTCCTCGCACACCGGCAAGGTGCTGCTGACGCTCTGAGCGGCGCGTGGCCGAGGGGTGCGTGTCGGCGTGCTCTCCTAGGGTGGAGGCATGAGTGATGCTCCCCGTGAGTCCGCGATCCCGCCCCAGGTGATCGGCCCCGACGGTTCCCCCGTGCACGGCTCGGCCGCGCCGGGCGGCGACGTCGAGCCGCAGCAGCGTGGCACCGCGCTGGGCGACCTGGTGGAGCAGCCGGCGAAGGTGATGCGGATCGGCGGCATGATCCGCCAGCTGCTCGAGGAGGTGAAGGCCGCCCCGCTCGACGACGCCAGCCGGGTGCGCCTGCGCGAGATCCACCGCCAGTCGGTCAAGGAGCTGGAGGACGGCCTGGCCCCCGAGCTGGTGGCCGAGCTGCAGCGGCTCAGCCTCCCGTTCGAGGACGAGGCGCCGTCGGACGCCGAGCTGCGGATCGCCCAGGCCCAGCTGGTCGGCTGGCTGGAGGGACTGTTCCACGGCATCCAGGCCGCGCTGTACGCACAGCAGGTGCAGGCTCAGGCGCAGTTCCAGAACATGAGGCTGGCGCTTCCGCAGTCAAACGGCACCGAGGGTGACCAAAGTACCGATTCGTCGCAATCGGCTCCCACGGGAGGCATGTACCTCTAAGGTGTCGCGAAAGGATGCGAACGGGAGAGGGACCCATGACCATCGTGACCGACATCGACGCGCCTCCGTGCACACGGGAGGCCGTCTTCCGTGACGAGCGGCTGTACCTCGGCGCCCACGAGCTCGACGCGGCCAGCCGCGCCGGGATGGGCGAGGTGCTGGCGCTGGCGCACCGACGCTGCGCCGGCTGCCCCCTGCTCGTCGACTGCCTGTACCGCGCCGTCGTCGAGGTCGACGTCTCCGGCTTCGTCGCCTGCACCACCGAGGCCGACCGCGCCGCGATCCGCGACAGCCTCGGCATCGTCGTCGACGCGGCACCCACCGGCTCCTACGGTCCCGCCCGCAGCGGCGCGGGTCCGGTAAGCCACGAGGCCGTGCTCACGGCGCGCACCGCCCACCCCAAGGACACCTGCCAGCAGCTGGCCGAGCGTCTGGGCTGCTCCACGTCGACCATCAAGCGTCACCTGCGTCGGGCCCGCGCCGAGGCCGCCGAGGCCGAGGTGCAGGTCGCGCCCAGCCCCCGCCGCGTGCCGACCGTCGACGACGTGCTCGACGCGTTCGACACGCTCGACGCCGCCCGACTCGCCTGAGCGAGTCCGAGCGAGCGCAGCTGGGGGCACCTCCTGCTTGCGGGAGAGGGAGCCGCGGCGGAGCGAGACGCAGGAAGCGTCCAGACCCTCTGCGTTACAGCCAGCGGCGCAGCTCGGTGGCCAGACCGTCCTCGAGCACCGTGCCGGTGACGTCGTCGGCGACGGCCTTCAGCTCGTCCGAGCCCTGGCCCATCGCGACGCCGCGACCGGCCCAGCGGAGCATCTCGTAGTCGTTCATGCCGTCGCCGACCGCGAGCACGTCGGCCCGGTCGACGCCGAGCCGCTCGCACACGACCTCCAGGCCCGACGCCTTGGAGACGCCGTCGGGGGCGATGTCGAGCCACGCGGTGTACCCGATGTTGTAGTTCACCTCGTTCAGGCCGAGCCCGTGCACGAGCCGGCCGAACTCCTCGACGTCGTGCTCGGGAGCGCGGATGATGACGCGGGTGACGGGCTCGGCGACCAGCTCGTCGACGGTCTGGATGGTGACCGTGCCGTCGATCTCCCACTCGGGGAACGGCGCGCTGATCCGGTAGCCGGTGCCGACCTCCTCGACGGCGACGAGCGCGTCCGGGATGTGCTCGAGCACGCGCCGCACCGCCTCGCTCGCGTCGAAGGTGACCGTGTGCACGACCTCGACGGGCGAGTACGTGTGCACCACGGCACCGTTGCTGGCCACGGCGATGCCGCCGTCGAGGCGCAGGTTGCGGGCGGCGTCGAGCACGCCGGGGATGGCGCGGCCCGTGGAGATGACGACGTGCACCCCGGAGTCCTTGATGGCGTGCACGGCGTCGCGCACGGTGTCGGTCATCCGGTTCTCCCAGTCGACCATGGTGCCGTCGACGTCGAGCGCGACGATCCTCGGACGCCAGCCCGTCATGCGCGCGCCCCGACCGGCTGCAGCACCTCGCCGAGGAACGGGTGCAGCGCCGCGGGCAGACGCACGGACCCGTCGGCCTGCTGCCCGTTCTCGAGCAGCGCGACGATGATCCGCGGCATGGCGCAGAGCGTGCCGTTCAGGGTGGCGGACGGCTCCGTGCCGCCGTCGTCGAGCCGGTTGCGGATGTCGAGCCGGCGGGCCTGGAACTGGGTGCAGTTCGAGGCGGAGCTGACCTCGCGGTACTTGCCCTGCGTGGGGATCCACGCCTCGCAGTCGAACTTGCGGACCGCGGACAGGCCGAGGTCGCCGGCGGCGACGTCGATGACCCGGTAGGGCAGCTCGAGCAGGTCGAGCCACTGCTTCTCGAAGCCGAGGATGCGCTCGTGCTGGGCGTAGGAGTCCTCGAGGGAGGTGTAGACGAACATCTCGACCTTGTCGAACCAGTGCACGCGCACGATGCCCCGGGTGTCACGGCCGTGCGAGCCGGCCTCGCGGCGGAAGCAGGGGCTGAACGCGGCGTAGTGGCGCGGACCGTCGAGGATCTCGTCGGAGTGGTAGGCCGCGAGCGGCACCTCGGACGTGCCGACGAGGTACAGGTCGTCCTTCTCCAGGTGGTAGACGTCGTCGGCCGCCTGGCCGAGGAAGCCGGTGCCCTCCATCGCCTGGGGCTTGACGAGCGCGGGCGGGATGATGGGGGTGAAGCCCCACTCGGCGGCCTTGGACATGGCCAGCTGGGTCAGCGCGAGCTCGAGCTGGGCGCCGACGCCGGTGAGGAAGTAGAAGCGGGAGCCGCTGACCTTGGCGCCGCGCTCGACGTCGATCGCGCCGAGCAGCTGGCCGAGCTCGAGGTGGTCCCTCGGCGTGAAGCCCTCCGCGGCGAAGTCGCGCGGGGTGCCGACCTCCTCGAGGACCACGAAGTCGTCCTCGCCGCCGGGCGGGGCGTCGGGCGCCGGGTTGGGCAGCGCCTTGAGGAGCGTCGTGAACTCCTCGCCGGCCGCGGTCTGCTCGGCGTCGGCGGCCTTGACCTGCGCGCTCAGCTCCTTGGTGCGTGCGAGGAGCGTCTGCTTCTCCTCGCCCTGCGCCTGCGCGACCTGCTTGCCCATGGACTTCTGCTCGCTGCGCAGCGCCTCGAACGCGGCGATGGTCGAGCGACGTCGCTCGTCGGCGGCGACGAGCGCGTCGACGATCGAGGGGTCCTCCCCGCGGCGCCGCTGCGCCTCTCGGAGGGACTCGGGGTCGTCTCGCAACAGCCTGGCGTCGATCACCTCGTCAGCCTATCCGGCCCACCGCTGCCGTCCGGGTGGCCGGTGGCCCCGCTGCTCACTGCCGGCGCGTGCGGTGCGTGCAGAGGCAGATCTTGTTGCCCTGGGGGTCGGCGACCACCCAGAAGCGGGGCGCCTCCGCGTCGGAGACGAGGGTGCCGCCAGCCTCGAGCGCCGCGGCCAGACGGGGCTCGACCTCCTCCGGAGGGATGCGCAGGTCGAGGTGGAACCGCTGCCGCGGCTCGGGGTGCTCGTCGGTCTCCTGGAACCAGATCGTCGGGCTCACGCCCGTCGGGTCGCGCACCTCGTCGTCGACGCCGCCCGGGTCGACCCCGAGCACGGCCGACCAGAACCGTCGCATCGCCGGGACGTCCCACGTGTCGAGAGCGAGCTCGAGCCGCTGGACCGTGGACGGCGTGGCCCGCACGCCGAGGTCGGCGGCGATGGCGCTGATCCGGCGGGCGAGGTCGACGTCGCGCCGGGTCTTGCCGCCGACGTCGTGGCTCGTGAGCAGGACGTGGACGGCGGAGTACGTGAGGGTCAGCTCGGGGTGGTGGCCGACCTCCTCGGCCGCTGCGCCGATCGCGTCGACGAGGCGCAGGCCGGTGGCGAAGTCGCCCGTGGCGAACCACGCCTCCACGGCCCCGTACATGCTCCGCCAGTCGTCGAGGCCCATCGCCTCGACCTGGTCGCCCGACAGCAGCTCGTCCGTCATGACCCCACCGTGGCACCACGCGGCGACGACCGCCAGCCCCGACGTGCGAACGGGGCTCGGGAGACGTCCCGCGACCGACGTGGTCAGACCAGCACGACCGTGCCGTTCAGTGACGACGGCGCGGCACGAGGTGCAGCACGGTGACCAGCACCGCACCGACCGCCAGCCCGAGGAGTGCGGAGAAGAACGTGTTCGTCAGCCACGCCAGCACGGAGCCGAGGCCACCGGCGACCGCGTCGTGCACGGCCTCCTCCGCGTGGTGGACCAGGTCGTAGAGCGCGTGCCACCCGAGGTCGTCGGTGCCGACGAGCAGGATGTGCCCGCCGACCCAGAGCATCGCCACGACACCGACGGCGGCCAGCGTGGCGAGCACCTTCGGCATCGCCTTCACGAGCCCCCGCCCGACGGACTGCGCCGCCGACGACGACCGCTCGGTGAGCGCGAGGCCCACGTCGTCCATCTTCACGATCAGGGCGACCACGCCGTACACCAGCACGGTGATGCCGATGCCGACGACGGCGAGGATGACCGCCCGCGACACGAACGGCTCGTCGGTGACCTCCTTGAGCGCGATGACCATGATCTCCGCGGAGAGGATGAAGTCGGTGCGCACGGCGCTGCTCACGACGGCCTTCTCCTGGTCGGCACCACCGACGGAACGAGGCTTCTCGGTCTTCGCGTGCCCCGACACCTTCTCCCAGAGCTTCTCGGCGCCCTCGAAGCTCAGGTAGGCGCCACCGAGCATGAGCAGCGGCGTGAGCAGCCACGGCAGGAACTCGCTGAGCAGCAGCAGCGCCGGGAGGATGATCACGAGCTTGTTGATCAGCGACCCCCGCGCGATGCGGCCGATGACCGACAGCTCGCGCTGGGGGTCCAGGCCCTGCACGTAGCGCGGCGTGACGGCGGCGTCGTCGACGACCACACCGGCGGCCTTCGCGCTCGCCCGGCCGGCCGCGGCACCGACGTCGTCGACCGACGCGGCCGCGAGGCGCGCGAGGGCGGCGACGTCGTCGAGGAGGGCCACGAGTCCGCCGGCCATCAGAGGGCTCCCGCTGCTGCAGTCATGCCGACCAGGGTAGGCGCAGCGCGAGCCGGCGTGGTCAGCCGCGCGCGGACCACCAGGCGCGCAGCGCCTCGGCGGCGAGGTCCTCGCCCAGCGGCCCACGGTCGAGGCGCAGGTCGAGCAGGAACCGGTACGCCTCCCCGACCTCGCGCCCGGGCCCGATGCCGAGGATCTGCTGGATCTGGTTGCCGTCGAGGTCGGGCCGGATGGCGTCGAGCTCCTCCTGCGCGGCCAGCTGCTCGATGCGACGCTCCAGATCGTCGTACGTACGCTGCAGCCGCTGGGCCTTGCGCCGGTTGCGGGTCGTGCAGTCGGCGCGGGTGAGGATGTGCAGCCGCTCCAGCTGGTCGCCAGCGTCGCGGACGTAGCGGCGCACGGCGGCGTCGGTCCACTCCCCCGACCCGTAGCCGTGGAAGCGCAGGTGCAGCTCGACGAGCAGGCTCACCTGCGCGATCTGCTCGTTGCTGAACCGCAGGGCCTTCATGCGCTTGCGCGTCATCTTCGCGCCCACCACGTCGTGGTGGTGGAAGGTCACCGTGCCGTCGTCGAGGAAGCGTCGCGTGCGCGGCTTGCCGATGTCGTGCACGAGCGCGGCGAAGCGGACGACGAAGTCGGGACGCTGCTCGAGCCGGTGCTCCAGCTCGACGGCCTGCTCCAGCACGGTCAGCGAGTGCTCGTAGACGTCCTTGTGCCGGTGGTGCTCGTCGGCGGTGAGCCGCAGCGCGGGGAGCTCGGGGAGCACGTGGTCGGCGAGGCCGGTGTCGACGAGCAGCCGCAGCCCGGCGACGGGCTCGCGCCCGCACACGAGCTTGACCAGCTCGTCGCGCACCCGCTCGGCCGAGACGATCTCGATCCGGTCGGCCATCGCCGTCATGGCCGACGTCGTGGCCGCGTCGGCCGCGAAGCCGAGCTGCGCGACGAACCGGGCGGCCCGCATCATGCGCAGCGGGTCGTCGCTGAAGGACTGCTCGGGCGTCACCGGCGTGCGCAGGATCCCGGCCGCGAGGTCGTCGAGACCGCCGAACTCGTCGACGAACTCGGCCGACGGCAGCCGCAGCGCCAGGGCGTTCACGGTGAAGTCGCGGCGCGACAGGTCGCCCTGCAGCGTGTCGCCGAAGGCCACCTGCGGCTTGCGCGATGTCGGGTCGTAGGCGTCGGTGCGGTAGGTGGTGATCTCGATCTGATCGTCGCCCTTGCGCAGGCCGAGCGTGCCGAACTCCCGGCCCACGTCCCACACGGCATCCGCCCAGTCGGCGACGAGCCGCTCGACGTCGTCGGGCCGGGCCGACGTCGTCAGGTCCAGGTCGCTGACCCGGCGACCGAGGAGCGCGTCGCGCACCGGCCCGCCGACGAGCGCCAGCTCGTGGCCCGCTGTCGCGAACAGACCGCCCAGCTCGGCGAGCACGGGGTGCTCGCGCAGCACGGCGTCGGCGGCGGCGCGCACGGCGGAGACGTCGTAGGGAGAGGCGGGGGCGGACACGGGCCCCGAGTGTAGTGCGCCGCGCCCGGGCGCCCGGGGGCCGTGCCGCGGCGACCGCAGCGCGCCCGGTCGAGGTGGCCGGGCCCGTGGGGGTCGACCACTACGATGGGCGGGTGACGAACCCGGCCCGACGTGTGCGTCCGGGCCCGGGAGCTCTGGTACGCCTGGTCGTGTGCGCCCTGACGCTGCTGCTCGGCGGCTCCCTGACGGTGGCCGTCGCCGCGCCCACGCAGGCCGCCGTCGACCCCGACGTGGCCGTGCGGATCACGGGCGTGAGCCCCACCGAGCTGCGCGACGGCGCGACCGTCACGCTCACCGGCACGATCACGAACCGCGGCGAGGAGCGGTGGACGAAGGCGCAGGCCTACCTCGTGATCGCCCGGACGCCGTTCACCACGCGCCAGCAGGTGAGCGACGCGGTCGAGAGCCAGGCCAGCTACACCGGCGAGCGCGTGGTCGAGCTCGACTCGATCGACGAGGTCGGCACCCTGGCGCCTGGCAGCACCCGACCGTTCCGCGTGCGGGTGCCGTACGCGCAGCTGCGCGTCTCGGGCGCCGAGGGCGTCTACCCGGTGGGTGTCCAGGTGCTCGCGACGGCCGAGGACGGCACCCGCGACAACGCCGCGATCGCCCGCGCCACCACGTTCCTGCCCCGCCTCGACCGCGACTCCGCGCGCGTGCCTGGAGGGCTCGTGTGGCCGTTCGTGCTGCCCGACCGGCTCGGCCCGTCCGGCACCTGGATGGACGCCCCCGGCCTGGCCGAGCGGGTCGCGCCCGGCGGCCAGCTCCGCAACCTGCTCGACCAGGCGCTCGCCGCCCCCTCCGACGGCACGTCGGTCGTGCTCGACCCTGCCCTGCTCGTGGCCGTCGACGACCTCGCCGAGGGTCGGCGTCTACCGCGCGACGTGCGCCTCGACCAGACGCAACGGGCGGCCGCGCGCACGTTCGTGGAGGATCTCACGAGCCTGTCCCGCCGGGTGGCCACGTGGACGCTCGGCTACGCCCGCCCCGACTGGCTGGCGCTCAGCCGCTCCGACGCCCACGACCGTCTCACCGGCACGATCGAGCGCGCGACGTCGTCGGCCCTGGCGCAGTTCCAGGTGTCGGGTCGCCGGGTCACGTGGCCGACACCCGGGGGCACGACCCTGGACCTGCTCCAGCAGGTGCGCGGCAGCGGCGACCGACCGGTCATCGTCACCCGTGACGCCGTACCCGACTGGGAGCCGCGGCTCGGCTCCGTCGTCACCCGCCGCACGAAGAGCGGCCCCGTGCCGCTCTTCGTCGACGCAGGACTCGACGTCGGGGTACCCGGCGGTGCGACGGTCGCGACGCTGCGCCAGCGGCTGCTCAGCGAGGCCGCGCTGGCCTCGCTCGAGCGCAGCGCCGACGCGGACTCCAAGGCCGACGCGTTCGTGCTCGTCGACCCGCGCTGGAACCCCGGCGACGCCGACGACGCCTTCGCCGGTGCCTTCGACCCCGACTTCGTCACGCCGGAGGACCTCGAGGACCTCATGACGACGCGGCGCGCCGCGTACACCGGCGACGTCGCGCGCACGGCCGACGCCCGACCGCTGTCGCAGGCACAGGTGACGGCCGTCGAGCAGCTGGCCCGCGAGGGCGGCGTGCTCGCCGGCCTGGCCGTCGAGGGCGACGACCTCGCCGCCCGCACCGACCGCACGTCCACGGGCCTGCTGTCGACCGCGTGGCGCTCCGACCGCGCCGAGGGCCTGCGCGCGGCCACGGGCGCGCTCGGTCGGGTGCGCTCGGAGCTGGGCCGGCTCGCCGTCGAGGGTCCGCCCGCCATCACGCTCTCCAGCGCGGAGGGGAGCTTCCCGCTCACGGTCAGCAACGACACCGACACTGCCGTGCGCGTGGGCGTGCGGATCAGCGCCAGCAACCCGGCGCTGCGCATCCCGGACGTCGCCCCGGTGCAGGTGGAGGCCGGTGAGCGGCGCACGGTCACGGTGCAGGTCGACGTGGGCGACCAGACGTCGTCGACGTTGACGGCGCAGCTCATCTCGCCCGACGGGACGGCCGTGGGACGTGCCGACTCCTTCAACGTGCGGTCGAGCCGGGTGGGCGTGGCCCTGTGGGCGCTCATGGGCGCCGCGGGGCTGTTCGTCCTGTTCGCCCTGGGCCGACGCTTCCTGCGCGGCCGACGGGCCACCACCGAGACCCCCGAGGAGACCCCGACCGATGGCTGAACGCAACGTCGCCCGCGCGAGCGCCGGGATGGCGATCGGCACGGTCGTGTCCCGGGTCACGGGCTTCGGCCGGCTGCTCATGCTGGCGGCGACCATCGGCACCGCGCTGAACGCCGACCTCTTCAACAACGCCAACACGGTGCCGAACGCGCTCTACATCCTCGTGGCCGGCGGCGTGTTCAACGTCGTGCTCGTCCCTCAGCTCGTCCGGGCCATGCGCAACGACGCCGACGGCGGCGACGCCTACGCCAACCGCGTGATCACGCTCGGCCTGCTGGTCCTGGGTATGGCGGCGGTGGTCCTCACCCTCCTCGTCCCGCTGATCATGCACGTGGTGTTCGACGGGGAGCTGTTCGCCGACCGGAACGAGGCACAGCGCGAGTCGGCGCAGCTGCTGATGTACCTGTGCATGCCGCAGGTGTTCTTCTACGGCGCGTTCGTGCTCGTCGGGCAGGTGCTCAACGCGCGGCAGAAGTTCGGGCCAATGATGTGGGCGCCGATCGTCAACAACCTGGTGGCCATCGGCTCCCTGGGCGTGTACCTGGTGCTCTACGGCGCCTCCAGCGGGACGGGCGGGTTCTCGACCGGCCAGGCGCTGCTGCTCGGCGGCGGCGCGACGCTCGGCATCGCCGTGCAGACGCTGGTGCTCGTGCCGTTCCTGCGGCAGGCCGGGTTCCGGTACGCACCGCGCTTCGACTTCCGCGGGGTGGGCCTCGGCCACACCCTCCGCCTCGGTGCCTGGACGCTCGGCTTCATCGCCGCGAACCAGGTCGCGTTCATCGTCATCCAGCGGCTCGGCGTGGGAGGCACGCTAGCCGGCGCGCGCGAAGGGACGCAGGCCACCGGTTCAGCGGTGTACGAGATCGGCTTCCTGGTGAGCCAGATGCCGCACGGCGTCATCACCGTCTCGCTCGCCACAGCCATCATCCCGACGCTCTCCGCGCTCGCGGCAGAGCGTCGCTACGACCGGATGGCGCTGGAGCTGCAGCGCACGCTGCGGGTCACGCTCGCGATCATCGCACCGCTCGCCGTCGCGGTGGGCTGCCTGGGCTGGTCGGCGGCAGCCGTACTCGGGTTCGTGCCGACGCTGCGCCCGAACGCCGACGTCATCGGCCTCGCGGTCGCCGCCTTCGCCCCGGCCATGATCGCCTTCACGATCCACTACCTGGTGCTGCGCGGGTTCTACGCCGACGAGGACACCCGGACGCCGTTCTTCGTCCAGGTGGTCGTCGCAGCCACCAACATCGTCGCGGCGCTCGTCCTCACCCACGACGTGGAGCCACGGCACGTGGCGCCGATGCTGGCGCTGTCGTTCGGCATCGCCTACGCCGTCGGAGCCACCGTCTCGGCGACGCTGCTGTCGCGTCGGCTCGGCGGGCTGGTCGACCGGGAGACACGGGTCTTCGTGGTCCGGCTGACGATCTCGCTCGCACTCGCCGTCGGCGCGATGCTCGGCTCCGTGGCCGTCCTGGACGCCCTGGGCCTCGACCGGGGCGAGCCCGTCGGCGCGCTCGTGACGCTCGTCGTGGCCGGCGGTCTCGGCGCGGTGACCTACCTGGTCGGCACGCGCCTGACCCGCATGCAGGAGCTCGCGCACCTCGTGCGGTCGCTGCGCGGACGCAGCACCTGACGGGCAGCCCCGGCTACAGGCCGGCCTTCTCGTAGATCTCCTCGATCGCGTCGAGGTAGGCGCCCTGGTCGGTCTCGGCCAGCTCGAGGTAGGCCTGGCGGGCCTTCGCGCCGACCTCCTCCGCGACCTCCTCGTAGCGGGCGTTCCACTTCTCGGCCTCGATCTGCCAGTAGCCGCAGGTGTAGAAGTCCGCCTGCGGCCAGCCGAGCGTGCGCCGCAGGAGCTTGCGGGCCGCGCGGCTGGCTCGCGCCTCGCCGGCGAGCCACACGTACCGGCTGAGCGGCACGTCGTCGGTCGCCTCGCCGGCGGCGGGCAGGCCGCGCTCGGTGACGGCCGACTCCAGCGCACCGCAGATGTCGGTCTCGCGGTCGACGACGACCCACCGCACGTCGACGTCGGCCGCGCTGGGCAGGGCGATGCGGTCGCCCTCGTCGGTGAGGACCACCACGGCCTCGACCCGCTGCCCGACGCGGAGGCCGCGCAGGATCCGCGCGAGCGCCGGCAGCCCGGTCACGTCGGCCACGAGGAGCTGCCAGGCGGTGTCGTCGGGTGCGGCGTAGAGGCCGTGCGGCACCATCATCCCGACCTCGTCGCCAGGCACGCAGCGCTTGACCCAGTCGGCGCCGACGCCGTGGTCGTGCACCGCGATGTCGATGTCGACCTCGGGCACGCCGTCGACGACGCGGTGGTCGGAGATGGTGTAGACGCGGGCGGCGGGCTCGACGGCACCCTCGGGCACCCGCATGACCCAGTTCTCGTCGTAGGTGGGGATCGCGAGCTCGGCCCCCTCGGGGGCGATCATCAGCCGCACGTACTCGTCGGGCACGCCGGTGGAGGTGAACTCCTCCGGCCGCAGCGTGACCGTGACGAGGTGCGCGGAGAGCCGCACCTTGCGCACGACGGTGGCCCGGCAGACCGGTGGGACCTCGCTCATGGTTCTCCTCCTGGGCGGGACGTCGACGGTGAGGCAGTTGCTTAGGCTAGCCTAACTGATCCTGCTGGGCGGCCGGCGCGCTGGTAGTTTCGACCGGGTGAGCCCCTCCCCCGTGACCGTCCGCACGATCACCCGCGAGGAGCACCTCGACTTCGTCGCCGGCCGTCCCTCCGTCTCCTTCCTGCAGACGCCCGCGTGGGCGCAGGTCAAGGCCGAGTGGGGGTCGGAGTCGGTCGGCTGGATCGACGCGTCCGGCCAGGTCGTGGGTGCCGCGCTGGTCCTGTACCGCCAGGTGCCGAAGGTCAGGCGCTACCTCGCCTACCTGCCGGAGGGTCCGGTGCTGCCGTGGGTCGACGCCGGTGCCGACCTGGGCGCCTGGCTGGAGCCGCTGGCCGCGCACCTCAAGGCGAAGAAGGCGTTCGGCATCCGGATGGGACCGCCGGTCGTGACCCGCCGCTGGCACGCCGCCACCGTCAAGGCCGCCGTGGCCGACCCGGCGCTCGGCACGCTCGGCGAGGTGCCGGCCGACGTGAACGACGCCGCGGCGCTCGCCGTCGCCGACCAGCTCCAGGACCTCGGCTGGCGCCGGCTCGCCACCGAGGGCGGGTTCAGCGCGGGCCAGCCGCAGTACAACTTCTGGCTGCCCCTGGCCGACGCCGACGGCGCGCCTCGCACCGAGGAGCAGGTGCTGGCCGGTATGAACCAGCTGTGGCGGCGCAACATCCGCAAGGCCGCGAAGGCGGGGGTCGAGGTGACGCTCGGCGGGCGCGAGGACGTCGAGGCGTTCCACCGCGTGTACGTCGAGACCGCCGAGCGCGACCACTTCACACCGCGTCCGCTGTCGTACTTCCTGACCATGTGGGACGCGCTGACGGGCGAGGACCCCGACCGCATGCGCCTGTACCTCGCGCACCACGAGGGCGACCTGGTCGCGGCGACCACGCTCGTGCGGGTGGGCACGCACGCCTGGTACTCCTACGGCGCGTCGACGTCGGCGAAGCGCGAGGTGCGCGGGTCCAACGCCGTCCAGTGGCAGATGATGCGCGACGCGCTCGCCGCGGGCGCCACGGTCTACGACCTGCGCGGCATCACCGACACGCTCGACCCGGACGACCCGCACGTGGGCCTCATCCAGTTCAAGGTGGGCACCGGGGGCGAGGCGGTCGAGTACCTCGGCGAGTGGGACCTCCCCCTCAACCGCCCCCTCTACGCCGCGTTCACCGCCTACATGAGGAAACGAGGGTGAAACGCGACGTGCGCGACGTGCGCGACGTGCGCGACCACGGCAGCAACGCACCCGCTGCGCGCACGATCGCGATTCAGCCGAGCGACGAATGCGGCGACGCAGTCGACGACATGAGGAGACGAGGATGACCTTCGAGCTGCACGTCGACGTCGAGCGCTGGCGCGGTCACCTGAAGTCTGCGGCGGAGCGCCTGCCGGGGCTGGTGCCGGTGATCAAGGGCAACGGCTACGGGCTGGGTCGCGACCGGCTGGCCGCGGAGAGCGCGGCGCTCGGCGCCGACACCGTCGCGGTGGGTGTCTACGCGGAGGTGCCGGAGGCGCTCGAGGCGTTCGGCGGCGACGTGATGGTCCTCGGTCCGTGGCGCCCGTTCCTCGACGGTGCCGCGGTCGAGCAGGCGCTCGCCGACCCTCGCGTGGTGCACACGGTGGGTCGGGTGGCCGACGTGGCGGCGCTGGCCGAGCGCGCGCCGGGCGCGCGGGTGGTCGTCGAGGGCGAGACGTCGATGGCGCGCCACGGCTTCGACCGGCACGAACTCGCCGCCGCGGTGGCCGCGCTCGGCGGCCTCGCGGTCGAGGGCTTCGCCGCCCACCTGCCGATGACCGGGAGCAACCTGGCCGAGGCGGAGTCATGGGCGGCGGCGCTGGAGGCGTCCCAGCTCGACACGACGACCTTCTACGTGTCCCACCTCAGCCCAGGCGAGCTCGGTCAGCTGCGCGAGCGTCGGCCCGGGCTCACCGTGCGCCCACGCGTCGGCACGTCGCTGTGGCTCGGCGACCTCGGCGCCCTCGACGTGCGCGCGAAGGTGCTCGACGTCCACCGGGTCTCCCGCGGCGAGCGGGTGGGCTACCGGCAGCGGGCGGTCCCCCGCGACGGCTACCTGCTGGTGATCTCCGGCGGCACCAGTCACGGCGTCGGGCTCGAGGCACCGCGCTCCAGTGCGGGCGTGGTGCAGCGGGGCAAGACCCTCGCCAAGGGCAGCCTCGAGGCCGCCGGACTCATGCTCAGCCCGTTCACGGTCGACGGCCGGCAGCGCTGGTTCGCCGAGCCCCCGCACATGCACGCGTCGCAGGTGCTGCTGCCCGCGTCGGCCACGGCGCCGGCCGTCGGCGACGACGTGCGCTGCGCGGTGCGGTTCACCACGGCCACGTTCGACCGGGTCGTCCTGGCCTGACCACCCAGCACACGACGCACGACGCGGCCGCCACCCCCGGGGTGGCGGCCGCGTCGTGTCGTGCGACGAGGTGTACTCGGCGGGGACGTTCATGACACTCGGCTGATCGGAGGTAGTCCTGCGAGGGCTGAGTGGCGTCGTCGATTGTTGGAGAAGTCGAGCCAAGGGCGCGCACTCGCGCAGCAGCGGGACCCGGTGGCGGGCCAGGCTCGCTCCGACCGTGCTGGCAGGGATCCCGAGCTCGGGTCCGATCCAGTCCTGCCCGCGCCGCTCGGTGCGGCGTACACCAAGGCCGGCTTCTGTCGGCCCTGCCGGGTGAGCGCCCGTGCGGCAGCGGCAGCCGGAGCACGAGTTCGTGGGTCGAACCTGTGGCCGAGCACCGCCGAATCAAGAGACTCCGAGCAGGCCACCACGCACCTCTTCCGCCAGGGCTGGCGGACGAGTGTCAGCCTCGACCCTCTCCAAACCAGAGTTCAGCATCCATCCATCTGCCGAAAGGACTGGTCTGTTGCGCATTGACTTGAGACGCGGCTACCTTCCCATTTCACCGGCGCAGCCAATCGCCCGATGAAGGACGAATCATGTTCTCACGACTCTCAAAGACGGGTGCCTCACTCGCCGCCCTCGTGCTCACTTCGAGCGCATTGACCAGCACTCCGGCCATGGCCGCTCAGCCGGAGACATCGAACGTGACCCCAGCCGCTCAGTCGGCCGTCGAGATTTCCTTCGATCAGGAGCCAAGCGGTTCCGACCTGGAGGAGGTTCGCGATCTTCTTGGCGATGATGCCCAGGTAGTCGGCACCGATGACGATACGACGGTGCACGCCGCACAATCATTCGAACCCGTCGGCTACGACAAACTCGCCTGCGGCACCTCCAACTCCTGGTCAGACTCGAACGGTGAGTACACATTGCAGCACAAGTGCGGTGGCTCAACGGCACCCTGGGGTTATCGTCTTTCGAGCAAGATGCGTTCAATCGCTGCCAGTACCGTCAAAGAGACAGGGATGGCTTGGTGGCACAACGGCACGAAGAAGCCGACCCAGTCGCCGCATAACGTGTCGGCCAGTTATCAGTTTCACGGGACGTACAACCCGGTGAAGAAGAACTACTACATCCGGTATCAGGACGAGTTCTACTTCCGCCACAACATCGGCGGCGGAGGCGACGTGCACATCACGATCAAGGGCAAGTGGTATTTCTACAATGGATAAGACGGGTGGGTCGAACCAGCGCGGACCGTTGTGGGCGATACAAGAGATCCTGGCTCCGGTCCTGGGGGCGCTTCTATCTCACGACGAGGTTGACTCGATCCACATCACTCGGAGCGACAGCGGACAGCTCACCCTGCACCTTTCAGCCTGCGGCGAGCCGTCCTCGTTCTACCTGTGGGCACCTGACTGGTCCAGGGAGTCCGACGCCGAAGTTCGCCGTCGTTTGGCGTCCGAACTTCAAGACTTCATCGCCGAAAGCACGTTCGCTTGGGGCGAAAGGCGGACCTACGAAGAGATCTAGGTGTAGTTCCCCGTGACGTTGTGAACGCGTTGCGCGGGGGTGAGGCCTGCGATGCCGGTGTGGGGGCGGTGGTGATTGTAGTGATGGATCCAGGCGGCGTAGGTTGCTGCGCGAGCGTCGTCGGAGAAGTAGGGGCGGGCGAAGGCCCACTCGGTGGCGAGGGTGCGGTTGAACCGTTCGACCTTGCCGTTGGGCTGGGGCCGCTAGGGCCGGGTGCGGCGGTGCTTGACCCCGTCGCCGAGGGCTGCGGCGAAGTCGTGTGAGCGGTAGCAGGCTCCGTTGTCGGTCATGACCGCGGTGATCTCGAATCCTGCTTCGGAGAAGAAGGCGCGTGCGCGTTCCCAGAACCTGGCTGCGGTCTCCTTGCGCTCATCGGCCAGCTGCTCGGAGTAGACCAACCGCGTGGGGGAGTCGACGGCATGATGCAGGAACGAGTAGCCCCGCGAGCCGGCCGCCCCGGCCCGGGCGGCCTTGTCCCGAGCAGAGCCCACGGCGCGGTCTTGAGCCGAGCCGCGGCCGCGGGCCCGCCATCCGCCACCGTCAGGGATCTTGCCGAGCTTCTTGACGTCAACGTGTACCAACTCGCCCGCAGCGGACGCCTCGTCACGCAGCGGCGCAGGCTTGCGCACTGCCAGACCGGTCGACTGGTCGAGGTGGGCCAACAGCGGCATCCGATAACGGGCCAGGACCCGTCCGACGGTCACACATGCGGCCCGTCACTGCCGCTTGTACAAGTTCGCGTGTCGGAGATAGGCAGACGACCCAGAGAAGACGTAGACGTCGTCCTCGAGTTTCTGAGCTTCTTCGTCTTCGTGGTGTCCGGGCGGAGCCTGCCCCCAAGCCCTCGACGGTCTCGCCGACCTGGACCGTGCACTTCTCGGCGTCGAGGCACCGCGCTCCAGCGCGGGCGTGGTGCAGCGGGGCAAGACCCTCGCCAAGGGCGGCCTCGAGGCCGCCGGCCTGATGCTCAGCCCGTTCACGGTCGACGGCCGGCAGCGCTGGTTCGCCGAGCCCCCGCACATGCACGCGTCGCAGGTGCTGCTGCCCGCGTCGGCCACGGCGCCGGCCGTCGGCGACGACGTGCGCTGCGCGGTGCGGTTCACGACGGCCACGTTCGACCGGATCGTCCTGGACTGACCTCCCGCCCACGACGCGGACGCGGTGGCCACCCCCTCTGGGGCGGCCACCGTCGTGCCGTCACTGATCCTGCGGGGTGGGGATGATCGGGGTTGACTCCGTCGGCGCCGGCTCCGTCGCGGTCGGCGACGGGCTGGGGGTCGGCGTGGGCGACGGGGTGGGACGCGGCGTCCGCGACGGCGTGGGCGTCGGCGTGGGCGACGGGGTCGCCGTGGGCGCCGGCGGCACGTACGTGCGGCCCTTGTCGGCCTGGATGTTGCCGGGCGGCGGGAAGCTGCCGCAGTCGGTGCCCTGCAGGGCAGGGTCCATGAACGCCTTGAACGTGCGCGCCGGGTACTGACCGCCGAAGAACGGCACCAGGTAGCCCTCGATGTCCTCGTTGCCCACGCCGCGGCTCAACGTCACGGCCGTGGCCAGCTTGGGCGTCGCGCCGACGAACCACGACGACGAGACGTGCTGGTCCGCGTCGTTCTTGCCCGCCGTGGCGGTACCCGTCTTGCCGATCGTCGGGCAGATGGTGCGGCCGTTGGTTCCCGTGCCGGCCGAGGTCACCTTCTGCAGCGCCGCGACCGTGTCGCCCGCGACGTCCTCGGGGATCGAGCGCCGCGTCTCGCGCTTCGGCAGCTCGAGGTCGTTGCCGCCGGGGCCGGTGACCTTCTTCAGGACGTGCCACTGGGCGCGCTCGCCACCGGCGGCGATGGTCGCGTAGGCGTTGGCCATGTCGACGGCGGGGACGCCGGCGAAGCCGAGCGACGTGACCGCGACGGGGCTGATCTTGTCGGTCACCGAGCGCGGGATGCCCGCCTGGTTGGCGGCCCTGAGGATCTTGCGCGCGCCGATGCTCGCGTCGGCGTCGGCACCGCCGCTCATCTGCTGCGTGAGGTCGACGAACGCGGTGTTGATCGACTCCTGCGTCGCCATCTCGAGCGTGACGGGCCCGAACGAGCGTCCGCCGCTGTCGCCCTGGTTGCCGACGATGCTGTTGCCGATGCGCAGCGGCGAGCTGCCGTTCAGCGTGGTGCGCAGGCCGTAGCCGTCCTCCAGACCGGCGATCACGGCGAACACCTTGAACGTCGAGCCCGGCTGGACGCTCTGCATCGCCCAGTTCAGCTGGCTCTTGAGGTAGTCGCGACCGCCGTACATCGCCTTCACGTCGCCCGTGCCGGGCTCGACGGAGACGAGTCCGACGTTCAGCTCGTTCAGGTTCTGCGGGATGATCGTGCGCACCGCGTTCACGGCGTCGCGCTGCAGGCGACGGTCGAAGGTGGTCGTGACCCGCAGGCCGCCGCCGTCGATCTCGTTGTCGGAGAAGCCCGCCTGGCGCAGCTGGGTGCGGACCAGCTCGAGCAGGTAGCCGCTCGTGCCGCGGAACCGGTTGCTGTTCTTCTTGGGGACGACGCGGGGCAGCTGGTCCTGGTACTTCGCGGCCTCGTCGGCCGTGATCGCGCCCGACTTGACCATGCCGTCGAGCACGTAGCGGTAGCGCGGGAGGATCCGCTCCTTCGCCCCCTCGGCGTACGGGTCGTAGTAGCTCGGGCTGTTGATGATGGTGGCGAGCAGCGCGGCCTGGGCGTAGTTCAGCCGGGAGGCCGGGCGGTCGAAGTACGTCTGCGCGGCGACCTGGACGCCGTAGGAGCCGTTGCCGAAGTAGATGGTGTTGAGGTAGCCCTCGAGGATCTCCTGCTTGGAGAGCTGGTTGTGGATCTTGATCGAGAGGATCGCCTCGCGCACCTTGCGCTTGTAGGAGCGCTCCTGGTTCAGGTACAGCACCTTCACGTACTGCTGCGTGATGGTGGAGCCACCGCTGGTGATCTCTCCACTGGTCGCGTTGTCGCGCACGGCCCGCAGGATGCCCTTGAAGTCGATGCCCTGGTTCTCGTAGAACGTGCGGTCCTCCGCGGCGATCACGGCCGCCTGCATGACGGACGGCACCTCGTCGAGCGGGATGCTCTCGCGGTCCTGCATCGCGAACGTGCCGAGCTCGCTCTTGCCGTCGGAGTAGTAGACCTTCGTCGTCTGCGTCTGGAAGTCGGCGTTCGCGTCAGGGATGGAGATGATCCGGTAGAGCACGAAGAACAGCAGCGCCGCTGCGAGGATGCCGAGCACCAGCAGGAGCGCCAACCAGCGCAGCACCCGCTTCCAGCGCGGTCCGTCGCCGCCGATGCGACGGAACAGACCGGGCTTGCGGGGCGTGCTCTTCGGCTTGGTTCGGTGCGTGCTGGTGGCCACGGACCACTTCCTCCGTCTCGGCCCTGTGGGCAGGGCGTGGTGCTGTGCGTGCGCCCGGGACACGGCGCGGCATCGCTCCAGTGTGCCCGATCATCCTGAGAACCCCAGGATGGCGGGTCGACGCCGGACGCGTCGCAGGTTCCGTCGGATCCCCCGCGGCACTCGCTGCGGGGCCTGCGGCACAGGGCTTCTTTGTCGCCCGTGCCGCTCCTCGACCAGCGGATCCCTCGCTGGTCGAGTAGACCGACCGGCGACGAAGGAGCCCGGTCGGGCGTATCGAGACCACTCCAGGCCGACGCTGGGAGCCGGTCCGCGCGGAGCCGTTGCCGGACCGGACATGACCGGACAACAGGACCTGACATGACCTGACACCCGCGCCTGACATGGGCTGACATGGAATGCCGATCTGATGTATCGTCCCGATATAGCGGGTCGTCGCCGGACGCCCGACCGATCAGCGGGAGGGTCGCGATGGCACGTCGTGGAGCGACGCTCGAGCTGGCGGTCATGGGCCTGCTGCACGACACGCCGATGCACGGCTACGAGCTGCGCAAGGAGCTGATCAGCCTGCTCGGGCTGGGGCGGGTGCTCTCGTACGGCACCCTCTACCCCTGCCTGAAGACGCTGGTGCGCGCCGGCTTCATCGAGGCCGACGAGGACCGCGACGTCGAGGTGCGCGGACGCCGCAACCGGATCGTCTACCACCTCACGGCCGCGGGCAAGGAGCACTTCGCCACCGCGATGGAGGACTCCGGGCCCGCCACCTGGGACGACGAGACGTTCAGCGTGCGGTTCGCGTTCTTCGGTCGCACCGAGTCGGCCGTCCGCGTGCGCATCCTCGAGGGTCGGCGCAGCCGGCTGCAGGAACGCCTCGAGCACGTCCGCGAGGCGAACCAGCGCGGTCGCGAACGGGCCGACGCCTACACCCGCGAGCTCCAGCGCCACGGCCTGGAGTCCGTCGAGCGGGAGGTGCGCTGGCTCACCGACCTGATCGAGCGCGAGCGCAACCCCCACCCCGACCCGGCCGACCGGTCCGGGTCCCTCTAGCCCCCGATCCACCCCGACCAACCAACCATCCACCTGAAGGAGAACCCATGGGTTCGGCGAACCACCAGATCCGCGTCGCCATCGTCGGCGTCGGCAACTGCGCCACGTCCCTGATCCAGGGCGTCGAGTACTACAAGGACGCTGATCCGGCGGGCACGGTCCCCGGACTCATGCACGTCCAGTTCGGCGACTACCACGTGAGCGACATCGAGTTCGTGGCCGCGTTCGACGTCGACGCGAAGAAGGTCGGCTTCGACCTCGCCGACGCCACGCGGGCCAGCGAGAACAACACGATCACGATCACCGACGTGCCGCCCACGGGCGTCACGGTGCAGCGCGGGCACACGCTCGACGGTCTCGGCAAGTACTACCTCCAGACCATCGAGGAGTCCGACGCGCCGGCGGCCGACGTCGTCCAGGTGCTCAAGGAGACGCAGGCCGACGTGCTCGTCTCCTACCTCCCCGTGGGCTCGGAGGAGGCCGACAAGTTCTACGCGCAGTGCGCCATCGACGCCGGCGTCGCGTTCGTCAACGCGCTGCCCGTCTTCATCGCCTCCGACCCCGAGTGGGCCAAGAAGTTCGAGGACGCGGGCGTCCCGATCATCGGCGACGACATCAAGAGCCAGGTCGGCGCGACGATCACGCACCGCGTCATGGCGAAGCTGTTCGAGGACCGCGGCGTGGCCCTGGACCGCACGTACCAGCTGAACGTCGGCGGCAACATGGACTTCAAGAACATGCTCGAGCGCGAGCGCCTGGAGTCCAAGAAGGTCTCCAAGACCCAGGCCGTCACGTCGAACCTCACCGGCTCGCTGGCCGGCGTGGGCGCCAATGACCGCAACGTGCACATCGGCCCGTCGGACTACGTCGCCTGGCTCGACGACCGCAAGTGGGCATACGTGCGCCTCGAGGGTCGTGCGTTCGGCGACGTGCCGCTGAACCTGGAGTACAAGCTCGAGGTGTGGGACTCCCCCAACTCCGCCGGCATCATCATCGACGCCATCCGCGCGGCGAAGATCGCCAAGGACCGCGGCATCGGCGGCGCCCTGCTGAGCGCGTCCTCCTACCTGATGAAGAGCCCGCCGGAGCAGCGTCCCGACGACGTCGGCCGCCAGCGCCTCGAGGCCTTCATCTCCGGCACCGAGGAGCGCTGACCCCGCACCCCGCACGACCCCGAGGCGGTGTCGCACGGTCCCTCCCCTGGAGGCCGGGCGACACCGCCTCGGCGCGTCCACGCCCGGTCCGCACTACGCTGAACCGGCCAGACCCCGACCGGAAGGACGCCTGTGTCGATCGACCTGCGTCGCGCCGAGCCAGGCCGTGACGGCGTGTACGCCACGGTGCTCGTCGTCCTCGTGACGCTGCTCGCCCTGCTCGCGTTCCTCGTCGGCACCGACGCCGCCTGGCTGCAGGACGTCGACGACGGCGTGGCCCGGGCGGCGTTCGACGTCAGCGCCGCGCGACCCTGGCTGGTCGACGTGCTCGAGGTCCTGGCCGTCGTGCTCTCCAACGTGGGGGTGGGGATCGTCCTGGCCCTGCTCGCGGCGACGGCCCTGGCGCGCCGCGAGTGGCGCATCGCCACCTGGGTCGCGCTCAGCGGCGTGGCCGGCATCGGCGGCAACGCCCTCGTCAAGCTGGTGTTCCAGCGTCCACGACCGGCCTGGGAGGAGCCGATCCACGAGATCGGCGGGTACTCCTTCCCCAGCGGGCACTCCGCCGGCGCCGGCGTGCTGTTCACGGTCCTCGCGCTGCTGACCATCGTGCTGACCGGCCGTGGCTGGCGACGCCGGCTGCTGCTCGCGCTGTGGGCGCTGCTGGCGCTGGTGACGGCCGCCGACCGCGTGCTCCTCGGCGTCCACTACCTGTCCGACGTCACCGCCGGCCTGACCCTGGGTGCCCTCGTGACGATCGTGCTCTGGCTGGCGGTCGCGACCGACGCGACGCGGCTCCCGCCGGAGCTCGCGGTCGTGACGGGCACGGGTCGCAAGCGCGTGGCGGTCGTCCTGAACCCCTCCAAGCTGACCGACGTCGAGGAGTTCAAGGCCCTCGTGCGCCTGGTCGCCGGCCAGCACGGCTGGAACGAGCCGGCCTGGTTCGAGACGACGGTCGAGGACCCGGGCCACGGACAGACCGAGGCGGCGCTCGAGGCCGACGTCGACCTCGTCGTCGCGGCCGGTGGCGACGGCACGGTGCGCGCGGTCTGCGAGGAGGCCGCCCGCACGGGCGTCGCCGTCGCGATCATCCCGCAGGGCACCGGCAACCTGCTCGCACGCAACCTCGGGATCCCGCTCAACTCCCGCGACGCCCTCGAGGTGGCGTTCGGCGGCCAGGACAAGGCCATCGACCTGGCCCGCTTCAGCACCGACTCCGGCGTCGAGACGAGCTTCCTCGTCATGGCGGGTCTCGGCATGGACGCGATGATCATGACCGGCGTCAACGACGAGCTGAAGAAGAAGGTCGGCTGGGTCGCCTACGTCGTGTCGGGCGTCAAGGCGCTGCGCTACTCCGGCACGAAGGTGACGATCACCGTCGACGACGGCGAGCCGCGCACCTTCCGCGCCCGGACCGTGGTCATCGGCAACGTCGGGTACCTGCAGGCGGGTCTGCCGCTGCTGCCGGAGGCGCAGATCGACGACGGCGAGCTCGACGTCGTGGTGATCGCACCCCGCCGGTTCTTCGGCTGGCTGTCGATCGCCGCGCGGGTGATCACGCGCCGCAAGCGCACGAACGACCGCCTCGACCGCTTCACCGGCCGTCGGGTGCATGTGAAGGCCACCGGCCCGACCCCCATGCAGCTCGACGGCGACCCCGTCGACGAGGGCACCGAGATCACCGCCGAGGTGCGCCCGGGCGTGCTGCTCGTGCGGGTCCCGGTGGCGCCCACCGTGCAGAAGGGCTGACGTCGCCCGAGCGGGTCAGACGGCGTCGAGCTCGGCGCGGATCGACGTCTTGACCGCGTCGGGCGCGAACGAGGCGTCGACGGCTGCCCGTGCGAGGTCGACCACGCCCGTGCGGTCGAGGGACAGCAGGTCGGCCGCGACCGCGTACTCCCGGGTGAGGGTCGTGCCGAACATGGGCGGGTCGTCGCTGTTGATCGTGACCGGGACGCCCGCGGTGACCAGCGTCGGGAGCGGGTGCTCGGCGAGGGACGGCGTCGACCGGGTGCAGACGTTCGACGTGGGGCACACCTCGAGGGCGATGCCGCGCTCGGCGAGCAGCGCCATGAGGGCGGGATCCTGCGCGGCCGCGATGCCGTGACCGATCCGCTCGGCGCCGAGGTGCTCGATCGCGTCGCGGATCGTCTGCGGGCCGGTCGACTCCCCGGCGTGCGGGACGCTGTGCAGCCCCGCGGCGCGCGCGGCGGCGAAGTGGTCCGCGAACTGCGGACGGGGCACGCCGATCTCCGGTCCGCCGAGCCCGAACCCGACGAGGGCGTCGGGGGCGTGGTTGAGGGCCACGTCGAGCGTGACGTCGGCCGCCTCGAGGCCCGACTCGCCGGGGATGTCGAAGATCCAGCGCAGCACGAGCCCGGTGTCGGCCTCGACCCGACGTCGCGCGTCCTCGACGGCGTCGACGTACGCCTCGACGGGGATGCCGCGGACGATGGACGTGTACGGGGTGAGCGTCAGCTCGGCGTAGCGCACGTTCTGCGCCGCGAGGTCGGTGCCGACCTGGTGCGTGAGGGTCCAGATGTCCTCGGGCGTGCGCAGCAGGTCGACGACCGAGAGGTAGACCTCGACGAAGTGCGCGAAGTCCGTGAACCGGAAGTAGTCGGCGAGCGCGGTGGGGTTGGTGGGCACGGGCGTGCTGCCCTCGTGCCGGGCCGCCAGCTCGGCGACGGCCTCGACCGACGCGGAGCCGACGTGGTGCACGTGCAGCTCGGCCTTCGGGAGGTCCTGCAGGAACGCGAGGTCGACGCACTCGACGTCCTGCGGCCCGCTCACGGCTGCTCGGCGGTGTCGTCGGGGTCCGGCACCAGGGTCAGGTGCGGCTGCGCGGCCTGCTGCCGCTCGACGACGCTGCCCCGGTCGGCGAACTCGACCTCGAGCGACAGCACGTTCTCGTCCTGCAGGTCGAAGGTCACGCGGCGGGCGGTCGCGGTGAGGTTGCCGGCCTTGCCCTCGGCGAGCCACTCGGTGCTGCCGTCGTCGCTGACCAGGCCCACCCGGGCCTGCTCGCCGCGCTGGCCGCGGAAGACGACGGGGCCGGGGCCGCTGTCGCGGATGACGAGCGCACCGCGGCTGACCCGGCGGTCGTCGGTCTCGACGGTGGGCGCCTCGTCTCCGCCGACCCGCCCGAACGACCACTTCTGGTCGACGAGGACGACGTCCTCCCCGGACCTGCCGTCACTGACCTCGTACCTGACGATCAACACACCCAGCAGTCTAGGGCGGGTGCGGCAGGGGTCGCGAGACGGACCGGCCGCCCGTGCGCGTTGACGTGGGGCCCCACGTGAACGCGCAGAAGGCGCGCCTGCTTGCGGTGGGGGGAGCCGGAGACCTGTGGCTCAGGCGCCGGGAACGATGGCGGAGATGACCGTGCCGTCGGAGCGGCGGGTGCCGATCGGGCTGGGCGGCTGGCCCTCCAGGCGCGGACCCTGGCCGTGGAGCGGCACGGTGACGGGCGCGTCGGGCCCGACCACGACCTCGGCGCCCCGCACCTCGAAGGCCAGGTGCCCGGTGCCGTCCTCGACCACGAGCTCCAGCTCGTCGGGGCGGACCGTCACCCGCACCCGCGTGCCGCGCAGCGTCAGCCGGTAGGTGAGCGACTCCCAGTCGTCGGGCAGGCGCGGGTCCATCGTCCACTGGCCGGCGCCGAGGTCGCGGAAGCCGCCGAACCCGGCCGCGACCGCGCTCCACACGCCGCCCGTCGACGCGACGTGCACGCCGTCGGACGTGTTCCCGTGCCGGTCGGCGAGGTCGACGAACAGCGCGGACAGGAAGTAGCGGTACGCGAGGTCGTGGTACCCGACCTCGGAGGCGATGATCGACTGCACGACCGCCGACAACGTGGAGTCGCCGGTGGTGATCGGGTCGTAGTACTCGAAGTCGGCACGCTTCTGCTCCGGGGTGAAGTCCTCACCCTGCAGGAACAGCGCCAGCACGACGTCGGCCTGCTTCAGCACCTGGAACCGGTAGATGACCAGCGGGTGGTAGTGCAGCAGCAGCGGCCGCTTGTCGAGCGGCGTGTGGTCGAGGTCCCACATCTCGCGCTCGAGGAAGTGCGAGTCCTGCGGGTGGATGCCGAGGTGCTCGTCGAACGGGATGCTCATGTTGCGGGCCGCGCGACCCCACTCCTCGACCTCCTCGTCGGTGAGCGACAACCGGGCCTTCGCCTCGGCGTACGCCGTGGGGTTCGAGTGCTGCAGCGTGCGCACGGCCTCGGCCGCCCGGCGCAGGTTGAAGCGCGCCATGACGTTCGTGTACAGGTTGTCGTTCACGACCGTCGTGTACTCGTCGGGCCCCGTGACACCGTGGATGTGGAAGGTGCTGCCCTCCTCGCTGCGCCAGAAGCCGAGGTCGGCCCACAGCCGCGCGGTCTCCACGAACACGTCGATGCCCTCGCGGTCGAGGAACTCGACGTCTCCGGTGGCCCCGACGTACTGGCTCAGCGCGTACGCGATGTCGGCGTCGATGTGGTACTGCGCGGTGCCGGCGGCGTAGTAGGCCGACGCCTCCTCGCCGTTGATGGTGCGCCAGGGGAACAGCGCGCCCTTCTGCGCGAGCTGGCCGGCCCGGCGGCGGGCGGCGTCGAGCAGGGAGTACCGGAAGCGCAGCGCGTTCCGTGCGGCGCGCGGCGTGGTGTACGTCAGGAACGGCATGACGTAGACCTCAGTGTCCCAGAAGTAGTGGCCGCCGTAGCCGGAGCCGGTGACACCCTTCGCGGGGATGCCCTGGCCCTCCGCCCGGGCCGCGGCCTGCACGATCGAGAACAGGTTCCAGCGGATCGCCTGCTGCACCTCCGGCTGTCCGGGCACCTCCACGTCGGCGCGCGCCCAGAAGGCGTCGAGCCACGTGCGCTGCTCGGCGCGCAGCTCGGGCACGCCGAGGTCGCGGGCGCGGTCGAGGGTGCGGCGGCAGCGGTCGAGCAGCTCGCGCGACGGCACCCCGCGCGACGTGTGGTAGGCGACCGTCTTGGTCAGCCGGACGGGGACGCCCGGCTGGGCGGCGATCCGGTACGTGGTCTTCGCGAGGTCGTCGCCGGTGACGACCCGGCTCGTGAACTCGTTCTCGGTGACGATGTCGTGGTCGGCCATCACGCCGAGCGTCATGCCGCTCTCCGCGCACCGGAAGCCGAGCGCGACGCGGCCGGTGTCGGTGTCGCCCTCGTTCGTCTGGGGCTCCAGCACCCGTCGGGTCAGCTGCTCGGCCTTGCGCGGGTCGCTGCCCTCGCCCATGGCCTTGTGCCGCACGTGGTACTCGTCCTCGCCGTCCTGCCGGTTGAGGATCTGCGACGAGATCGCCACCGGGGCGGGGTCGTCGAGCAGGGTCACCTCGAACGTCATCACCGCGAGGTGCTTCTGCTCCAGGCTGACCATGCGCGTCGACTCCACGAGCACCCGCTTCCCCGACGGGGTGCGCCACAGCAGGCGGCGTCGGAGCACGCCGTCGCGCAGGTCGAGCGAGCGCTCGTACTCGTGCAGGTCGGCCACCGAGAGCAGCAGCGGCTCGTCGTCGACGTAGAGCCGGATGATCTTCGCGTCCGGCGCGTTGACGATCGTCTGCCCGACACGCGCGAACCCGAAGGCCTCCTCGGCGTGCTGGATGGGCCACGTCTCGTGGAAGCCGTTCACGAAGGTGCCGTGCGTGTGGGAGTCGCGACCCTCCTCGACGTTGCCGCGCAGGCCGAGGTAGCCGTTGCCGACGGCGAACAGCGTCTCGGTGAGGCCGAGGTCGCCGGCGTCGTAGCGACGCTCGGTGAGCCGCCACTCGTCGGCGGGCCAGCGCGAGCGGTCGAGGAAGTCGCGCACGGGCGGCGCCTCGTGCGACGGTCCGAGACCGCGGTCCTCGTCGACGGGCTCGGTGGCCTGGTCCAGCGGCGACATCAGACGAGCTCCTGCAGGTCGTCGACCACGACATCGGCGCCGTGCTCGCGCAGCGCGTCGGCACCGGCTCCGCGGTCGACCCCGACGACGAGGCCGAAGCGTCCGGCGCGGCCCGCCGCCACGCCCGACGTGGCGTCCTCGAGCACCACCGCGCGCGACGGCTCGACGTCGAGCTGCTGCCCGGCGAACAGGTACGTGTCGGGGGCCGGCTTGCCCGCCAGCTGGCGGTCGGCGGCGACGGCGCCGTCGACGATGATCGGGAACCGCTCGATGAGGCCGGCGGCACGCAGGACCTTGGGCGCGTTGCGCGAGCTGGAGACCACGGCCACCTTCGTGCCGCGCTCGGCGAGCGCGTCGAGCAGGGCGACGGAGCCGGGGTAGGCCTCGACGCCGTCGCGGTCGAGGATCTCCTCGAAGAGGACGTTCTTGCGGTTGCCGAGCCCGCCGACGGTCTCCTCCTCGGGCGCGTCGTCGGGCGTGCCCTCGGGCAGCTCGATGCCGCGTGACTCCAGGAAGGAGCGGACGCCGTCGTAGCGCGGCTTGCCGTCGACGTAGCGGTAGTAGTCGGCGTCGGTGTACGGCTCCTCGACACCGCGCTGCGTCAGCACGTCGTTGAACATCTGGTCCCAGGCGCGCCGGTGCACCTCGGCGGTCGGCGTGATCACGCCGTCGAGGTCGAAGAGGGCCGCGTCGTAGTCGCTCCAGTCCACGCGAGCAGCCTAGGCCGGTCTCGTGTCGGCCACGTGAACGGTGTCGAGTTCGCGGGCTGACCCGGCGACGCTCGTCCGCGCAGTGGTCCCCGGGAGAGAGCCGTGCCACGGTCGCTGCCTCAGAGACCGGCGGCGCGCTCGAGCCGGTCCAGCCCGTCCAGCGCACCCTCCACCTGCAGCACGGCGACCTCCTCGCGGCAGATCTCCAGCATGGACCGCAGGCGCTGCCGGTCCTTGGGCCCCAGGGTCGTCTCACGGAAGTCGCGAGCACTGACGAGGGTCGCCATGATCGCGAAGTCGACGCAGTGCCGAGCCGCTGCTCCGTCCGCCGGGATCTTCGTGCGTGCTGCGGCCTTCCCGATCAAGGCGGCCACCAGGTTCGGCCGGATGACGGTCCCGATCCTCGTGCCGACGGCGACCTCGACCGGACGGGAGCGCGCGAGGGCCTGCGTCGTCCCCGGCGCCTCGAGGCTCGGCGCTCCCCCGACACCGTGCCGCAAGGCCGCGCGCTCACCGATGCCCTCGGGAAGGAGGACGTCGATCTGCGCCTCGTCCCGCCGCCACCGGTGCTGGAGCCCGTCTCCGGAGGTGTCCGGCCGGAAGCCCATCTCCTGGAGGACCGCCGTGAACCTCTCCAGCATGTCGCTCGTTGCCCGCACGTCGACGACCGCGTCGACGTCGTTCGTGGCCCGAGCAGGAGCCGCACCGCGTTCGGCGCAGTGCAGGTGCACGAGCTGGCCGCCGATGAGGGTCCACCCCTCGGGGAGTCGCTCCCACAGGTCCATGAGCGCGTGCCACGACTGTTCCTGCTTGATGCCCATGGCCGGCATCTCGATCGGCTCAGTCACCGCGCGCGCCGACCTCGGCCCCGGACCAGGGCGTGACGCGGCGGGCTGCCAGGAGTGCTTCGTGCCTCTCCCTCACCCCGGAGTACTCGGCGAGGTCCGCCGCGTGCAGCAGGTCCGACTCCATCACCCGCTCGGTCGCGTACGGTCCAGCGGCAGAGCTCAGCACGTGCAGGACGACGTTCGCGCGCGAACGCGACGCGGGTGACAGGAGGTGGACGTCGACGATCTCCGGCAGGTCCTCAGCTCGGACGTAGCCCTCCGCGACGTCCGCGGCGGAGAGACTGGAGCCCGGATGGTCGAGGCCGGACACGGTGACACGGGAGTCACCGCGCACCCCGTCGAGGTCGCGGGACGATGCGACGAACAAGCGCCTCTCTGCCCGGTGCCGCAGAGCGTGCCCGAGGAGGACGGTGATCTCGTCCAGGTCGGCGAGGGCCGCAGCACTGCGTAGCGCGCGAAGTCGGGCACGTGCTCGGGAACGCTCCGGTGGGGCGAAGTACTCGTGCAGGAGTCGTCCGTCGCTGGCGGCTGCCAGCAGCGCCCAGGCGGACCTCTCCGAGAGAGGACGTCCCGGCCTCTTCCGATGACGTAGCTCCAGCACGTCCACGTCGGAGACGAGCCAACGACCTCCGACCTTCTCCGCAGCGAGCGAACCGTCCTGGATGCGCTCCTGGACACGCCTCGCCGAGACGCCCAGGCGTTGCGCCGCCTCGCTCACGCTCAGCTGGGACATGTCGTGATCCCCTCCCAGGACGGACCCATTGAGACAATCATACGCGTTCTGGAAGGATTGCAGCAATGACGCGATGCGCGCCATCCATGCCATCCATGCCATCCATGCCCTCGAGCAGCCCTGATGCTCCCGAGATGCACTCCCCTGGGCATGAGCCCACCCACCAGCGCAGGGTCCTGACAGGGACGAGGTGACCGGCGCGGGACGCCACGACGATCCGACCCACGAGTGCGTCGGGACACACGGGCCTCGCCGGAGTGGTGGGCCGAGCCGTCCGCGACCATGCTGGGCGTCATGGCCTTCCCCGACGACGACCTCGCCGCACTCGCCGCGGCCCACGGCGTCGCCGTGTCCTACGAGGGGTCCGACCGCAGCCCGGTCGACGTCGACCCCGACGTGGTCGTCGCGGTGCTCGCCGAGCTCGGTGTCGACGCGAGCACGCCGGAGTCGGTCGCGCTCGCGCTGGACGACGTCAGGTCGACGCGCTCGCCCGTGCCCGGCACGGTGGCCGTGGTGCAGGGTCGGGCGCGCGACCTCGGCGCCCGCGGTCGGATGGAGCTCGAGGACGGTTCCGCCCTCGACGTGGACGGGGTGCTGCCGGCGGACCTGCCTCTCGGTTGGCACCGGCTCGTCACCGACGACGGGGACGAGGTCACGGTCGTCGTGGCGCCGGCCCGGCTGCCGGAGGTGCCGCGCACCTGGGGCTGGATGCTGCAGCTGTACTCCGTCCACTCGTCGGGCTCGTGGCAGATGGGCGACCTCGCCGACCTGGCCGAGCTCGCGCGGCGTGCCGCGACCGAGCAGGGCGCGGGCGTGCTGCTCGTGAACCCCGTCCAGGCGTTCGTGCCGGCGACCCCGCTCGTCCGCTCCCCCTACTCGCCGTCGAGCCGACGCTTCGCGAGCCCGCTCTACCTGCGCGTGACCGACGTGGCCGCGTTCGCCGCCGCCG
The DNA here is from genome assembly GCF_058790455.1 of Aeromicrobium sp. EU05-FHT14F07. Classification (NCBI taxonomy): domain Bacteria; kingdom Bacillati; phylum Actinomycetota; class Actinomycetes; order Propionibacteriales; family Nocardioidaceae; genus Aeromicrobium; species Aeromicrobium sp. EU05-FHT14F07. Next base: position 66,524 of record NZ_JBYTCR010000014.1, on the reverse strand, counting down.
ACGACGCCACCCGCGAGCAGGTGCTCGGCCTCGCGCCCGACCCGGCGCCCGCCGACGACCTGCTCGACCACGACGCCGTCTGGGCGGCCAAGCGCCAGGCGCTCGAGCTGCTGCGACCCTTCGCGTCGGCCGACGAGGACCCTGACCTCGACGCCGAGCCCGACCTCGCGGCCTTCGCGACGTTCTCCGCGCTCGCCGAGCGGCACGGTGCCGACTGGCGCGAGTGGCCGGAGGAGCTGCGCGACCCGACGTCGGACGCCGTGGCGCGCAGTCGCGCGGACCTGGCCGACCGCGTCGCGTTCCACGCCTGGCTGCAGCACCTGTGCCGCGAGCAGCTCGACGCCGCCCGCGACGCCGCGCACGACGCCGGGATGGCCGTCGGTCTCGTGCACGACCTGCCCGTGGGCGTCCACCCCGGCGGCGCCGACGCGTGGGCGCTGCAGGACGTGTTCGCCTCGGACGTCCGCGTGGGCTGCCCCGCGGACGCGTTCAACCCCCTCGGCCAGGACTGGGGCCTGCCGCCCTGGCGGCCCGACCGGCTCCTCGAGACGGGCTACGCCCCGTTCCGCGACGTGGTGCGCAGCGTGCTGCGCCACGGCGACGGCATCCGCGTCGACCACGTCGCCGGGCTCTGGCGGCTCTGGTGGATCCCCCCGGGAGAGCCGGCCCACCGCGGCGCCTACGTGCACTACGACGCCGACGTGATGCTCGCGGTGCTGCTGCTCGAGGCCACGCGCGCCGGCGCCGTCGTGGTGGGTGAGGACCTCGGCACGGTCGAGGACGTCGTCACCCGGACGATGCACGAGCGCGGCGTGCTCAGCTCGGCCGTGCTGTGGTTCGAGCGCGACTGGGACGCCCCCGGCCAGCCGCACGTGCCCCCTCGGGAGTGGGAGCCGGAGACGATGGCCAGCATCAGCACGCACGACCTCCCGACGGTCGAGGGCTGGCTGCGCGACGAGCGCATCCGCGTGCAGGCCGACCTCGACCTGCTCGGCGAGCCCCTCGAGGAGGCGCTCGCCACCGCCGCCGCCGACCGCGAGGCGCTGCTGGCTCTGCTGCGCGAGGAGGGCATCGACACCGACGACCTGCTCGTCGCGCTGCACGCCGTCATCGCGCCGGCGGCGTCGCGGCTCGTGCTCAGCTCGCCCGCCGACGCCGTGGGGCAGGTGCGCCAGCCGAACCTGCCCGGCACGGTCGACGAGTACCCGAACTGGCGGGTGCGCCTGCCCGTCGACCTCGACGCGTTCTTCGACCACGACCGGGTCCGGGCAGCGGTGGCGCCCCTGCGAGCGGCCCGGCCGACCCCCTGACCCGCACCACCCCGCCCCCACGACCCCACCCCCATGACCCCACCCCCCTGACGAGGAGACCCCGTGCGCACCTGGCCCGGATCGCCCTACCCGCTCGGCGCCACGTACGACGGCACCGGGACCAACTTCGCCCTGTTCTCCGAGGTCGCCGACCACGTGGAGCTGTGCCTCTTCGACGAGACCGGCACCGAGACCCGGGTCCGGCTCGAGGAGGTCGACGGCTTCGTGCACCACGGTTTCCTGCCGGGTGTCGGCCCCGGCCAGCGCTACGGGTACCGGGTGCACGGCCCGTGGGACCCCGAGCAGGGTCTGCGCTGCAACCCCCAGAAGCTGCTCATCGACCCGTACGCGAAGGCGATCCAGGGCCAGCCCGACTGGGACCCGTCGCTGTTCGCCTACGAGATGGGCTCCCCGGAGGAGCCGAACGACGACGACTCGGCCGGTCACGTGCCGTTCTCGCTCGTCGTCGACCCGTACTTCGACTGGGCCGACGACCGGCTGCCGCGCCACCCGTACCGCGAGACGATCGTGTACGAGGCGCACGTGCGGGGCCTGACGATGACGCACCCCGACGTCCCCGAGGAGCTGCGCGGCACCTACGGCGCGCTCGCCCACCCGGCGATCGTGGAGCACCTGACCGGTCTCGGGGTGACGGCGATCGAGCTGCTCCCGGTGCACCAGTTCGTCACCGACCACTACCTGGTCGAGAAGGACCTGACGAACTACTGGGGCTACAACACGATCGGCTTCTTCGCCCCGCACGACGCGTACGCCTCGCAGCCCGGCCGCCAGGTGCAGGAGTTCAAGGGCATGGTGCGCGAGCTGCACGCCGCCGGGATCGAGGTCGTCCTCGACGTGGTCTACAACCACACGGCGGAGGGCAACCACCTCGGCCCGACGCTCTCGATGCGCGGCATCGACAACCAGGCCTACTACCGCCTCGTCGAGGACGACCCGCAGCACTACATGGACTACACGGGCACGGGCAACTCCCTGAACGTGCGCCACCCCAGCCCGCTGCAGCTGATCATGGACTCGCTGCGCTACTGGGTGACCGAGATGCACGTCGACGGGTTCCGCTTCGATCTCGCCGCCACGCTCGCCCGCGAGTTCTACGACGTCGACAAGCTCGCCACGTTCTTCGAGCTCGTGCAGCAGGACCCGGTGGTCAGCCAGGTCAAGCTCATCGCCGAGCCGTGGGACGTCGGGCCCGGCGGGTACCAGGTGGGCAACTTCCCGCCGCTCTGGACGGAGTGGAACGGTCTGTACCGCGACACGGTCCGCGACTTCTGGCGCGGCGAGCCGGCCACCCTCGGCGAGTTCGCGTCCCGCATCAGCGGCTCGTCGGACCTGTACCAGGACACGGGGCGCCGGCCCTACGCGTCGATCAACTTCGTCACCGCCCACGACGGGTTCACGCTCGACGACCTCGTCTCCTACGAGCAGAAGCACAACGACGCCAACGGCGAGGACGGCCGCGACGGCGCCGACGACAACCGTTCCTGGAACTGCGGCGTCGAGGGCCCGACCGACGACCCGGAGGTGCTCGACCTGCGCCGGCGCCAGCGTCGCAACTTCCTGGCCACGCTGCTGCTGTCGCAGGGCGTGCCGATGGTGCTGCACGGCGACGAGCTGGGCCGCTCGCAGGGTGGCAACAACAACGTCTACTGCCAGGACAACGAGACGTCGTGGGTCGACTGGGACCTCGACGAGCACGAGCACGCCCTGCTCGGCTTCACGTCGGCGCTCGCGGCGTTCCGCACCGCGCACCCCGTGTTCCGCCGCCGTCGCTTCTTCCAGGGCAAGCCGGTCCGCAAGGCCGACGAGCTGCGCGACATCGCCTGGTTCACCCCGGCCGGCGAGGAGATGACCGACGAGAACTGGGACGACGACTTCGGTCGGGCGGTCGCCGTGTTCCTCAACGGCCGGGCGATCGACGAACGTGACGAGCGGGGCGAGCGGGTGGTCGACGACTCGTTCCTGCTCGCCTTCAACGCCCACCACGAGGACATCACCTTCACCGTCCCCGACGGCGAGTACGCGAGCACCTGGGGCGTCGTCGTCGACACGGCCACCGGAAGCGTCCACGAGCCCGGCGACGACCTCGTCGAGGGCGGCGCGACGATCGACGTCACGGCCCGCTCCCTCGTGGTGCTGCAGCGGGTCGAGTCGTGAGCGCTCCCAGCTCGACCTACCGCCTGCAGCTGCGCCCGGAGTTCGGCTTCGCCGAGGCGCAGGCGCTCGTGCCGTACCTGCAGGACCTCGGCGTCGGCGCGGTGTACGTCTCCCCCGTGCTCGACGCGACGCCCGGCTCGACCCACGGCTACGACGTCACCGACCCCACCCGCGCGCGCCCGGAGCTCGGTGGCCCCGAGGGCTGGGACGCGTTCACGGCTGCCGCGCGCGACGCGGGGCTCGGCCTGGTCGTCGACGTCGTGCCCAACCACATGTCGGTCGAGGTGCCACGCGCCAACCCGTGGTGGTGGTCGGTGCTGGCCGAGGGGGAGGCGTCGCCCTGGGCGGGACACTTCGACGTCGACTGGACGCGCGGGCGCGTGCTCGTGCCGGTGCTGGGCGACGACGCCGACGTGGCGGAGCTGTCCGTCGACGGCGACGAGCTGACGTACTACGACCACCGGTTCCCGGTCGACCGCGCCACTCTCGAGGACCCGGGCTTCGCGTCGATGACGCCGCAGGAGGTGCACGACCGGCAGCACTACGAGCTGGTCGGCTGGCGTCGCGGCGGGTCGGAGCTGAACTACCGGCGCTTCTTCGACATCACGACGCTCGCCGCCGTGCGGGTGGAGGACCCGGCGGTCTTCGACGACACCCACCGCGAGGTGCTGCGCTGGGTCGGCGAGGGTCGGGTGACGGGTCTGCGCATCGACCACCCCGACGGGCTCGCCGACCCGGGCGGCTACCTGCGACGTCTGCACGACGCCGCTCCCGACGCCTGGCTGGTGGTCGAGAAGATTCTGCACCCGGGCGAGGAGCTGCCGACGACCTGGCCGGTCGACGGCACCACGGGCTACGACGCGATGCGCGAGGTCGCCGGCGTGCTGCTCGACCCGGCCGGCGAGGCACCCTGGCAGGCGCTCGCCGACCGACTCGGCGCGCCGGCCGACTACGCGGCGGTCGAGGAGGACGCCCGGCGCATGGTCACCCGGAAGGTGCTCGTGGCCGAGGTGCGTCGGATCGCGGCGCTGCTGCGCGACGTGCACGAGGACGCCGCTCGGACCGCCGTGGCCGAGACGATGGTCGCGTTCGGCGTCTACCGCTCCTACCTGCCCGAGGCGGGACGCGAGGCGTGGGACGCAGCCGTCGAGCGGGCCCGCGCGCGGCGGCCCGACGTCGACCCGGCGATCCGCGCCCTCGACCTGCAGGTGACCGAGGACCCGACCGGCGAGCTCGCGACCCGCATCCAGCAGACGTCGGGGATGGTCGTCGCCAAGGGGACAGAGGACACGACCTTCTACCGCTTCACCCGGTTCGCGGCGCTCAACGAGGTCGGCGGCTCCCCGGACGTCTGGGGCGTCGACGTCGAGGGCTTCCACGCGCTGGCCGCGGCGCGCGAGGCCGACCACCCGGCGGCCATGACCGCCCTGACGACGCACGACACGAAGCGGTCCGAGGACACCCGCGCGCGCATGCTGGTGCTCGCCGAGCTGGGCGAGGAGGTCACGTCGACCGTCGAGGACTGGTCGGCGCGCTGCGGGATCGACGAGCCGGCGCTCGACCTCCTCGCGTGGCAGACGCTGCTCGGAGCCTGGCCGATCAGCGACGAGCGGCTCTCGGACTACCTGCTGAAGGCCGCGCGCGAGTCGAAGGTCCGGACCACGTGGACCGAGACGGACGAGGCGTTCGAGGAGTCGGTCGCGACGTGGCCCGCGCGCGTGCGCTCCGAGCTCGGTCCGGAGGTGCAGGCCCTGGTCGGGAGGATCCGGGCCCTCGGCTGGACGGTGTCGCTGTCGCAGAAGCTGCTGCAGCTGGCGGGCCCCGGCGTCCCCGACGTCTACCAGGGCACGGAGGGCTGGGACTTCTCCCTCGTGGACCCCGACAACCGACGTCCCGTCGACCACGACGCGTTCCGCACCCTGCTGCGTCGCCTCGACGACGGCTGGCTGCCCGAGCTCGACGCGTCGGGCGCGGCGAAGACGTCGCTCGTGCGTCGGGTGCTGCGACTCCGCAGGGACCGGCCCGACCTGTTCCGCGGGTACACCCCGCTGGCGGCGTCGGGACCGGCTGCCGAGCACGCGCTCGCGTTCGGCCGCAGCGACGACCTGGTCGCCGTCGCGACCCGTCTCCCGGTCGGGCTCGAGCGGCGCGGCGGCTGGGGCGAGACCACCCTCCCCCTCGAGACGGGGTCGTGGACCGACGTGCTGACGGGTGCCACGTCCGCGGGCGGCGACGTCCGGCTCGCCGACCTCCTGGCCACCTACCCCGTCGCCCTCCTCACCCGCCCCCCGCTGGTCGAGTAGCGGCCACGCGCTGGGGGCACCTCCCGCTTGCGGGGGCGGAACGAGCGACGTGGCCGCGTATCGAGACCACCCGGCAACGGCTCAGCGCAAGGCGACCCACGCTGATCCGCCGAGACTGGTCTCGATACGTCTCCGCCACGCTCGTTCCTCACGGGCGTCGACTACTCGACCAGCGAGGTGCTCGCCCGGGTCGCGGGACGGCGCAGCGCGCCTAGGCTCGGAGCATGGAGTTCAGGTACCTCGGGAACAGCGGCCTCAAGGTCAGCGAGATCATCTACGGCAACTGGCTGACCCACGGCTCGCAGGTCGAGAACGACGCGGCCACGGCATGCGTGCGGGCGGCGCTCGACGCCGGCATCACGACCTTCGACACCGCCGACGTGTACGCCAACGGCAAGGCCGAGAGCGTGCTCGGCGAGGCGCTGAAGGGCGAGCGGCGCGCGTCGCTGGAGATCCTCACCAAGGTCTACTGGCCCACCGGACCCGGCGGGCCCAACGACACCGGACTCTCCCGCAAGCACATCATGGAGTCGATCGACGGCTCGCTGCAGCGGCTCCAGACCGACTACGTCGACCTCTTCCAGGCGCACCGCTACGACCACGAGACGCCGCTGGAGGAGACGATGCAGGCGTTCGCCGACGTCGTCCGCGCCGGCAAGGCGCACTACATCGGCGTCAGCGAGTGGACCGCCGACCAGATCCGCGCGGGGCAGGAGCTCGCCCGTGACCTCGGCTTCCGACTCGTCTCGAACCAGCCGCAGTACTCGATGCTCTGGCGCGTCATCGAGGGCGAGGTCGTGCCCGCGAGCCGGGAGCTGGGCCTGTCGCAGATCGTGTGGTCGCCGATCGCCCAGGGCGTGCTCACCGGCAAGTACGAGCCCGGCGCCGCCCCGCCCGAGGGCAGCCGCGCGACCGACGAGAAGGGCGGCGCCGACATGATCGAGCGCTTCCTCGACGACGAGGTGCTCACCGCCGTGCAGGGGCTGCGTCCCGTCGCCGACGACCTCGGCATCACCATGGCCCAGCTCGCCATCGCGTGGGTGCTCGCGAACGACAACGTCGCCGGCGCGATCGTCGGCGCCTCGCGCCCGGAGCAGGTCGAGTCGAACGCGGCCGCCAGCGGGATCACCCTCGACGACGACGTGCTCGCGACCATCGACGAGGTGCTGGGCAGCATCCCGACGACCGACCCGAGCAAGACGGCGTCGCCGCCCACGCGGGTGGTCTGAGCGTGGCCGTCACCCTCTGGGCCCCCGACCACGACCGCGTCCGCGTGCGGATCGACGGCGTCGAGCACCGCATGCAGGCGTGGGAGCCCGGCGAGGCGCGCTCGGGGTGGTGGTGGCACGACGTCGACCTCGCGCCGGGCACCGACTACGCGTTCCTGCTGGGCGACGACGACACCCCGCTGCCCGACCCTCGCTCCGTCTGGCAGCCGCACGGCGTGCACGCGGCGTCACGTACCTACGACCACGACGCGTTCGCGTGGACGGACGACGGCTGGGAGGGTCGCGCCCTGCGCGGTGCCGTGGTCTACGAGCTGCACGTCGGCACGTTCACACCGGGCCGCACCTTCGACGCCGCCGTCGAGCGGCTCGACCACCTCGTCGACCTCGGCGTCGACCTGGTGGAGGTGCTGCCGGTCAACAGCTTCGACGGCCCGTACGGCTGGGGCTACGACGGCGTGCTGTGGGGCGCGGTGCACGAGCCGTACGGCGGACCCGACGGCTTCAAGCGGTTCGTCGACGCCTGCCACGCCCGGGGCCTCGGCGTCGTGCTCGACGTCGTCTACAACCACCTCGGCCCGTCCGGCGCGTACCTCGACCGCTTCGGTCCGTACTTCGCCGGCGAGAACGACTGGGGCCCCGGCCTCAACCTCGACGGCGAGGGCTCCGACGAGGTGCGTCGCTACGTGCTCGACAACGCGATCTCGTGGTTCGAGGACTTCCACGTCGACGCGCTGCGCCTCGACGCCGTGCACGCGCTGTCCGACGCGAGGGCGCTCACGATCCTGGAGGAGCTGTCGCTGGAGACCGAGCGGGCGTCGCAGCGGCTCGGTCGTCCGCTGTCGCTCGTCGCGGAGTCCGACCGCAACGACCCGCGCACGGTCGTCCCGCGCGACCAGCACGGTCTCGGCATGGACGCGCAGTGGGCCGACGACGTGCACCACGCGCTGCACGTGGCGCTCACCGGCGAGACCGACGGCTACTACGCCGACTTCGCCGAGCCCGGCGCGCTCGCCAAGGTGCTGCGCGGCGCGTTCTTCCACGACGGCACGTGGTCGTCGTTCCGCGGCCGCACGCACGGTCGTCCCGTCGACGTCCACGCCGTGCCCGGTCACGCGTTCGTGACGTACCTGCAGGACCACGACCAGGTCGGCAACCGAGCCACGGGCGACCGCATCTCGGAGGCCGTCTCGCCGGACCTGCTGGCGTGCGGCGCTGCGCTGGTGCTGCTCGGACCGTTCACGCCGATGCTCTTCATGGGCGAGGAGTGGGCCGCGAGCACGCCGTGGCAGTTCTTCGCCTCCTTCCCCGACCCCGAGCTGGCCGAGGCCGTGCGCACCGGACGTCGGCGCGAGTTCGGCCGGCACGGCTGGGGCGAGTCGGAGGTGCCCGACCCGATGGACCCCGCGACCCTCGAGCGCTCGACGCTGCGGTGGGAGGAGCTCGACGAGCCCCGGCACCGTGGCGTGCTGGAGGTCTACCGCTCGCTGGTCGCGCTGCGCCGCGCCCACCCCGAGCTGCGAGACCCGTCCCTCGTGGACACGAGGGTCGAGGTCGCCGACGACGACCGCCGCGTGCTCCTGCACCGCGGCCCGTTCGTCGTCGACGTCGACCTGGACGCCGAGCGGGCCGAGGTGCGCCGCGGCGACGCGGTGCTGTGGTCGTCCGGCGAGCGCTGAGGCCGCGCCCGCCGCACACTGAGGCATGAGCGACATGCCGAGCGAGGATCCTCGCAAGCACGAGGACTGGGACGACGACCAGAAGCACAAGAAGCAGGACCCGGGTGTCGAGGGCGACGTCGACGACCCGGACGCCCCCGCCCCCTTCACGGGTCCGTACTCCTGACCCCTCGCCCGTCGCCGGTCGAGTAGACCCTCCTGCGACACCCTCGCCGGTCGAGCAGACCCACCCGCGACACCCTCGCTGGTCGAGACCCTCCTGCGACGAAGGAGCATGGAGGGTCGTATCGAGACCACCCGGCAACGGCTCAGCGCGAGCCACACCGCCGGGAACCTCCCCGACGTCACGACGGACCAGCCCGCACCGGACCCACCGCCTGAGAGACTGGGGCGCATGACGTCGAGCCCGCAGGACCTGCCCGTGCTCGCCGGCCGCCCGTTCCCGCTGGGCGCCCACCCGGAGGCGGGGGGTGTCCGGTTCGCCGTCGCGAGCAGCGTGGCCGAGCGGGTCGAGCTGTGCCTCGTCGACGACGACGGCAGCGAGCGCCGCATCGAGCTGACCGAGCGCACCTTCGGGGTGTGGCACGGCCTCGTCCAGGGCGTCCTGCCCGGGCAGACGTACGGGTACCGCGTGCACGGCCCGTACGAGCCGAAGACCGGCCTGCGGTGCAACCCGCACAAGATCCTGCTCGACCCCTACGCGCGCCGGGTCACCGGCGCGCTCACGGACATGGAGGCCGCCCGCGGGTGGGCCGACGACCCCGAGGGGGTCGAGATGTCGACCGTCGACTCCCTCGGCCACGTGCCGCTCGCCGTCGTCACGAGCCCCGGCGGCCCCGACACCGGCACGAAGCCCGAGGTGCCGTTCGAGGAGACCGTCGTCCTCGAGCTGCACGTCAAGGGCTTCACCCAGCAGCACCCCGACGTCCCGGAGCACCTGCGCGGCACCTACCTCGGCCTCGCGCACCCCGCGGTGGTCGAGCACCTGCTGCGGCTCGGCGTCACCACGGTCGAGCTGCTGCCCGTGCAGGCGTTCACCGACGAGCCGTCGCTCGTGGCGGCCGGCCGGCACAACTACTGGGGCTACTCGCCGCTCGGCTACTTCGCGCCGCACCCGGGCTACGCGAGCGAGCCCGGGCGCGAGGTCGAGGAGTTCCGCACCATGGTCGCCGCGCTGCACGCCGCGGGCATCGAGGTCCTCGTCGACGTCGTCTACAACCACACCTGCGAGGGCGGCCCGGACGGACCGACGCTCAGCCTGCGCGGGCTCGAGGCGCCGGCCTACTACCTGCACGACGACGACGGGCACATGGCCGACATCACCGGCTGCGGGAACACGCTGGAGGCCGGGTCGCCCGCGGTGGTCCGCCTCGTCACCGACTCGCTGCGCTACTGGGCCACCGAGCTCGGCGTCGACGGGTTCCGCTTCGACCTCGCCTCCACGATGGGCCGGCCGCACGGCGGCGCCTTCGACCGCGACAGCACCCTCCTGACCGCCATCACCACCGACCCGGTGCTCGCCCGCTGCAAGCTCGTCGCCGAGCCGTGGGACGCGACCGGCGAGGGGTACCGCGTCGGCGCGTTCGGTGCGCAGTGGGCCGAGTGGAACGGCATGTACCGCGACACGGTGCGCGACTTCTGGCGCGGCGCGTCCGCTGGCGTCGACCAGCTCGCGTACCGCCTGTCCGGCTCCTCCGACCTGTACGACCACACCCTGCGCCGACCGTGGCAGTCGATCAACTTCGTCACCGCCCACGACGGCTTCACGCTGCGCGACCTCGTCTCCTACGACCACAAGCACAACGAGGCGAACGGTGAGGACAACCGCGACGGGACCGACGACAACCGCTCCTGGAACCACGGCGTCGAGGGCGAGACCGACGACCCCGACGTGCTGACCTTGCGGACGCGCCAGGCGCGCAACCTGCTGGCCACCCTGCTGCTGTCGACCGGCACCCCCATGTTCGTCGCCGGCGACGAGCGCTGGCGCACGCAGGGCGGCAACAACAACGCCTACTGCCTCGACGACCCGACCTCGTGGGTCGACTGGACGTCGACGCCCGAGAGCGACGCGATGCTCGCCTTCACGCGGCGCGTCGTGCACCTGCGCGCGAACAGTCCGGCGCTGCGACAGGCGGAGTTCTTCGACGGCCGCACGACGCCGACCGGCCGGCCCGACCTCATCTGGCTGCGCCCCGACGGCCACGAGATGACCGAGCCCGACTGGCTCGACCCGGAGCGACGCACCCTCGGCATGTGGATCGACGGCTCCCACAGCCAGTCCCGCACCCGTGAGGGCGAGCTGCTCACCGACCACTCGTGGCTGCTCCTGCTGCACGCCGGGGCCGAGCCGGTCGACGTCGTCCTTCCGGGCCCGGAGTTCGGGGAGACGTTCGAGCCGACCCTCGACACGACGTCCGCGGACGGGTCGCCGGCCTCGACCGACCCGTTTCCCGCGGGAGGACGGGTGACGGTGCAGGGTCGATCGCTCCTGCTGCTGAAGGCGCCGCGCCAGGACTGAGGCCTCGGCGGATCGCGCAACCCCCCGAACCTGGGTACGTTCGAGACGGCGGCCGACGAGTCGTCCGACGCGAGCGACGGGAGTGCACCGCATGACGGACCGGATCGGCATCGACGACGTCCGACCCTTGTCCGGCGACGGGACCTACCCGTCGAAGGCGGTCGTCGGCGAGCACGTCCCCGTGCGGGCCACCGTCTGGCGCGAGGGTCACGACGCCGTGGCGGCCACCGTCGCCTGGCGCGGGCCGGGCGAGCGGCGCGACCGCACCGTGCGGATGCACGAGCAGGGCACCGGCCTCGACCTCTTCGCCGCCACGATCGTCCCCGACGCCGAGGGCCTGTGGACCTTCCGCGTCGACGCCTGGAGCGACCCGTGGGCCACCGCGGTGCACGCCCTCGAGGCGAAGCTGGCCGCGGGCCAGACCCCGGCGGAGCTGGCCAACGATCTCGAGATCGCCGCGCGCCTGCTCGACGAGGTCGCGGCGCGACGCGACCGGCGCGCCCAGGCGGGCACGCTGGCCGGTGCCGCTGCGGCGCTGCGCGACGACACCCTGCCGCTGGGCGCCCGTGTGGGCCCGGCACTGGACACCGCCGTCCGCACGGTCATGCACGACCACCCCGTGCGCCAGCTCCTCACCCGTGGACCGGTGCGTCGCGTGTGGGTCGACCGCCACCGCGCCGCGTTCGGCTCCTGGTACGAGTTCTTCCCCCGGTCCACGGGTGGCGTCGACGCCGACGGGCGACCGGTGCACGGCACCTTCCGCACGGCCGCCGAGGCGCTCGACCGGGTGGCCGCGATGCAGTTCGACGTGGTCTACCTGCCCCCGATCCACCCGATCGGGCGCGAGAACCGCAAAGGTCCGAACAACACCCTCACGCCCGGGCCCGACGACGTCGGCTCGCCCTGGGCCATCGGTGCCGCCGAGGGCGGTCACGACGCGATCCACCCCGAGCTCGGCGACGACGCCGACTTCGCCGCGTTCGTGGCGCGGGCCGAGGAGCTCGGGATGGAGGTGGCCCTCGACCTCGCCCTCCAGGCCGCGCCCGACCACCCCTGGGTCCGTGAGCACCCCGACTTCTTCACGACGCTGCCCGACGGCACCATCGCGTACGCCGAGAACCCGCCGAAGAAGTACCAGGACATCTACCCGCTGAACTTCGACCTCGACCCCGACGGCATCTACGCCGAGGTGCTGCGCGTGACGCTGCACTGGGTCGAGCGCGGGGTGCGCATCTTCCGCGTCGACAACCCGCACACGAAGCCGCCGAGCTTCTGGGCGTGGCTGATCGCCGAGGTCAAGGAGCGCCACCCCGACGTGCTGTTCCTGTCCGAGGCGTTCACGCGGCCGGCGCGGCTCTGGGGGCTCGCGCGGCTGGGCTTCACGCAGAGCTACACGTACTTCACCTGGCGCACGACGAAGGAGGAGATCGTCGAGTTCGGCGAGGACCTGCGCGACCACTGGGACGAGGGTCGCGGCAACCTCTTCGTCAACACGCCCGACATCCTCCCCGAGCACCTGCAGGTGGGTGGCCCGGGCATGTTCGCGCTGCGCGCCGCGCTGGCTGCCACGCTCGCCCCCACCTGGGGCGTCTACTCCGGGTACGAGCTGTTCGAGGCCGAGCCCCTCCGCCCCGGCGCGGAGGAGTACCTGCACTCCGAGAAGTTCGAGCTGCGTCCGCGCGACTACGCCGCCGCGCTGGCCGAGGGACGCTCGCTGGAGCCCTGGATCACCCGCCTCAACGAGATCCGCCGCGCCCACCCGGCCCTGCAGCAGATGCGCACCCTGCACTTCCACCACGTCGACCACGACGCGCTGCTCGCCTGGTCGAAGCAGGACCCCGCGACCGGGGACCTCGTCGTGGTGGTGCTCTCGCTCGACCCGCACGACGCCCGCGAGGGCACGGTCTTCCTCGACCTCGACGTGCTCGGCCTGTCGCCCGACGCCGAGCTCGTCGCCCACGACGAGGTGACCGGCGAGACCTACGCCTGGGGCCCGGCCACCTACGTGCGCCTCGACCCGGCCCGCGCGCCCGCGCACATCCTGCACGTGACCCCCCGATGACCCCGCGCCCCCTCCTGGGAGGAGACCAGATGGCCGACGCACCCCCCGAGGCGACAGCACCCGACGCTGCGCTCGACGGGCTCGAGCAGACCCCGCACACCGGTGAGGACGTCGCCGCCGACGGGACGCTCTCCGAGCCGAGCGCCGACGACTTCGGCCACGCCGAGCAGGCCCCGTCGGACCCCGAGTGGTTCAAGCGCGCCGTGTTCTACGAGGTGCTGGTCCGCGCGTTCAACGACTCCAACGGCGACGGCACGGGCGACCTGCGCGGCCTCGCCGACAAGCTCGACTACATCCAGTGGCTCGGCGTCGACTGCCTGTGGCTGCCCCCGTTCTACGCCTCGCCGTTGCGCGACGGCGGGTACGACATCAGCGACTTCCGCGCGGTGCTGCCGGAGTTCGGCACGGTCGAGGACTTCGTGCACCTGCTGGAGGAGGCGCACCGCCGCGGCATCCGGGTGATCACCGACCTCGTGCTCAACCACACCTCCGACGCGCACCCCTGGTTCCAGGCGTCGCGCCAGGACCCGGAGGGACCGTACGGCGACTTCTACGTGTGGAGCGACACCGGCACCGAGTACAGCGACGCACGCATCATCTTCGTCGACACGGAGACGTCGAACTGGACGTACGACCCGGTGCGCGGCCAGTTCTTCTGGCACCGCTTCTTCAGCCACCAGCCCGACCTGAACTTCGAGAACCCCGCCGTCCGCGAGGCCATGCTCGACGTGCTGCGCTTCTGGCTCGACCTCGGCATCGACGGCTTCCGGCTCGACGCGGTGCCCTACCTCTTCGAGGAGGAGGGCACGAGCAGCGAGAACCTGCCGCGCACCCACGAGTACCTCAAGGAGGTGCGCGCGACGATCGACCGCGAGTTCCCGGGGCGCGTGCTGCTCGCCGAGGCGAACCAGTGGCCGTCCGACGTCGTGGAGTACTTCGGCGACCCCGAGGTCGGCGGCGACGAGTGCCATATGGCCTTCCACTTCCCGCTGATGCCGCGGATCTTCATGGCCGTGCGGCGCGAGTCGCGCTTCCCCATCTCCGAGATCCTGGCGCAGACGCCGCCGATCCCCGCCGGCACCCAGTGGGGCATCTTCCTGCGCAACCACGACGAGCTGACGCTCGAGATGGTCACCGACGACGAGCGCGACTACATGTACCGCGAGTACGCCCGCGACCCGCGGATGAAGGCCAACATCGGCATCCGCCGCCGGCTCGCGCCGCTGCTGGAGAACGACCGCAACCAGCTCGAGCTGTTCACCGCGCTGCTGCTGAGCCTGCCGGGCTCCCCGGTGCTCTACTACGGCGACGAGATCGGGATGGGCGACAACATCTGGCTCGGCGACCGCGACGCGGTGCGCACGCCGATGCAGTGGTCGCCGGACCGCAACGCGGGCTTCTCCCGGTCCGACCCCGGTCGCGTCTACCTGCCGCCGATCATGGACCCCACCTACGGCTACGAGGCGGTCAACGTCGAGGCGCAGATGGGCAACTCGGCGTCGCTGCTGTCGTGGACGCGGCGGATGATCGAGGTGCGCAAGCAGCACCTGGCCTTCGCCGAGGGCGACTTCGTCGACCTGGGCGGCTCCAACCCGAGCGTCCTCGCCTACCAGCGCGTCTGGACCCGCCCGGACGGCGAGCGCGACGTCGTGCTGTGCGTCAACAACCTGTCCCGCTTCCCCCAGCCCGTCGAGCTCGAGCTCGGCGAGCACGAGGGGTGCACCCCCGTCGAGCTGACCGGCAGCGTGCGCTTCCCGCGCGTCGGGGAGCTGCCCTACCTGCTGACCCTGCCGGGCCACGGCTTCTACTGGTTCCAGCTGGTCGAGCTCGGCGACGAGGGCGAACGAAGGAGCATGCTGTGAGCCAGCCCGTGACCCAGCACGACGTCGACCAGATCGCCGCGGCCCTGCCCGGGTGGCTGCCCTCCCAGCGGTGGTTCGGGGGCAAGGACCGCGAGGTGACCACCGTGCGGCCGCTGGCCTGGACCGTCGTCGAGGACGGCGACCCGGCCCTCGTGCACCTCGTGGTCGAGGTCGGGCAGGACGACCGCACCGAGCCCTACCAGCTGCTGCTGGGGCGACGCAGCGACGGCCTGCCGGACGTCCCGGCGGCCGCGGCGATCGGGGTCGAGGACGGTCCCGTCTGGTACGAGGCCAGCGGCGACGCCGACCTCACCGGCGTGCTGCTCGACCACGTGGCCGCCGGCGACGTCGTGGGCGACCTGCGGTTCGAGCCCGAGCCGGGCGCCGAGCTCGTGACCGGGCTGCGCGCCCACCCGATCACGTCGGAGCAGAGCAACACCTCGCTCGTGTACGGCGGCCAGTACATCCTGAAGCTCTTCCGGCGGCTGACGCCGGGCACGAACAAGGACCTCGTGCTGCACCGTGCGCTGCGCGAGGTCGGGTCGGCACACGTCGCCGAGCCGCTCGGCGCGATCAGCGGGGTGCTGGGTGACGACGAGGTCACCTTCGCGATGCTGCAGCGGTTCCTGCCCGACGCCGCCGACGGCTGGGTCATGGCCACCACGAGCGTCCGCGACTACATGGCCGACGACGCGGGGCTGCCGCCCGGCGACCTCGGTGGCGACTTCTCCGGCGAGGCCTACCGGCTCGGTCGCGCCGTGGCCGACGTCCACGCCGACCTCGCCCGCGCTCTCGGCACCGAGACGGCCGCGAGCGACGACCTCGCCCGCACGGTCGGGGCGATGGAGCGTCGGCTCGACCGGGTAGCCGCCGCGGTCCCCGCCCTGCGGGAGCACACCGACGGCATCCGCGCCGCCTTCCAGGCCGTCGCCGACGTCGAGCTGCGGCAGCCGCTGCAGCCCGTCCACGGCGACCTGCACCTCGGCCAGGTGCTGCGCACCGTCGCCGGGTGGCTCGTCCTGGACTTCGAGGGGGAGCCCGCGGCCAGCCTCGCGGAGCGCTCGGCGCTGCGCTCGCCGTTGCGCGACGTCGCCGGCATGCTCCGCTCCTTCGACTACGCCGCCCACCAGCTGCTCGTGGGCCAGCCGCACGACGCCGACCGCCGCGAGCGCGCCGACGCGTGGGCCGTCCACAACCGGACCGCGTTCTGCGACGGCTACGCCAAGGCGGCTGGGCACGACCCGCGCGACGAGGCCGTGCTGCTGCGTGGGTTCGAGCTCGACAAGGCGGTCTACGAGGTGGGCTACGAGCACGCCAACCGGCCCGACTGGACCGACGTGCCGCTCGGCTCCATCGCCCGCATCCTCACCGAGGAGGCCTGACATGACGTCCGGAAGCATCCCCACCGGCAGCACCCCCGACGGCAGCACGTCCACCAGCGGCGAGCCCGCGGACGGCTGGCCCGTCGCGGTCGGCGAGCTCGACCTGCACCTCATCGGCGAGGGCCGCCACGAGCGGCTCTGGGACGTGCTGGGCGCCCACGTCCGCACCCACGACGGCCCCGACGGGCCCGTGGAGGGCACCTCGTTCGCGCTCTGGGCCCCGAACGCCCGCAGCGTGCAGGTCGTCGGCGACTTCAACGGCTGGGACGGCGGCGCGCACGCCATGCGACCGCTCGGCGGACCGGGTGTCTGGGACCTGTTCGTCCCGGGCGTCGGCGCCGGCACCCGGTACAAGTTCCGCGTCGAGGGTGCCGACGGCGCCTGGCACGAGAAGATCGACCCGCTCGCCTTCGGCACCGAGGTACCGCCCGCGACGGCGTCGGTCGTGGTCGAACCCACGCACTACTGGCGCGACGACGCCTGGGTCGAGCAGCGCGACGCGACCCGCTGGGCCGAGGCCCCCGTGAGCATCTACGAGGTGCACCTCGGGTCGTGGCGACCCGGTCTCACGTACCGCGAGCTCGCCGAGGAGCTGGGCGACTACCTCCTCGAGATGGGGTTCACCCACGTCGAGCTGCTGCCGGTCGCCGAGCATCCCTTCGGCGGCTCCTGGGGCTACCAGGTCACGTCGTACTACGCGCCGACGTCGCGGTTCGGATCGCCCGACGACTTCCGCTGGTTCGTCGACGAGCTGCACCAGCGGGGCCTCGGGGTCATCGTCGACTGGGTGCCGGCGCACTTCCCGAAGGACGAGTGGGCCCTCGCCCGCTTCGACGGCACCCCGCTCTACGAGCACCCCGACCCCCGCCGCGGCGAGCAGCCCGACTGGGGCACGTACGTCTTCGACTTCGGTCGCCCGGAGGTGCGCAACTTCCTCGTCGCCAATGCACTGTTCTGGCTCGAGGAGTTCCACCTCGACGGCCTCCGCGTCGACGCCGTCGCGTCGATGCTCTACCTCGACTACTCGCGCAACGACGGCGAGTGGGTGCCCAACAAGCACGGCGGACGCGAGAACCTCGAGGCCGTGCAGCTGCTGCAGGAGCTCAACGCGACGGTCTACAAGCACCACCCCGGCGTGATGATGGTCGCCGAGGAGTCGACGGCGTGGCCGGGGGTCAGCGCACCCACCGACGCGGGCGGGCTCGGCTTCGGCTTCAAGTGGAACATGGGCTGGATGCACGACACGCTCTCCTACCTGGGCCACGACCCCGTGCACCGCTCGTACCACCACGGGGAGATGACGTTCGCCATCGACTACGCCTGGACCGAGAACTTCGTGCTGCCGCTCTCCCACGACGAGGTCGTGCACGGCAAGGGGTCGTTGTGGGGCCGGATGCCGGGCGACGCGTGGAACAAGGCGGCAGGCGTGCGCTCCCTGCTGGCGTTCATGTGGGCCCACCCCGGCAAGCAGATGCTGTTCATGGGCGGGGAGTTCGGGCAGGAGGGCGAGTGGGCGGAGTCCCGCGGGCTCGACTGGGACGAGCTGCGCGACCCGCTGCACGCGGGCGTCCTCGAGCTGGTCGCCGACCTGAACCAGACGTACCGCTCGATGCCGGCGCTCCACACCGCCGACACCACCCCCGACGGCTTCCGGTGGATCGACGCGTCGGACGTCGCGGGGAACGTCGTGTGCTTCCTGCGGATCGGCAGCGACGGGTCGCAGCTGGCGTGCCTGGCGAACTTCTCCGGCGCGCCGCACCACGACTACCGCGTGGGGCTGCCGCTCCTGGGCCGGTGGCGCGAGGTGCTGAACACCGACGCGCAGGCGTACGGCGGCTCCGGGGTGGGCAACCTCGGTGCTGTGGAGGCCGAGGGCGTGCCGCACCACGGCTTCGCCGCGTCGGCGTCCGTGCAGCTGCCTCCGGCCGGGGTGCTCTGGCTGGTGCCCGACGCCACCTAGGGTGGGCGCATGACGACGTGGGGTGCCTCGAGCGAGGTCGGCCGCCTGCGGACGGTGCTGCTGCACCGGCCGGGCCAGGAGCTCGCGCGGCTGACGCCGCGCAACAACGACTCGCTGCTGTTCGACGGCATCCCCTGGCTGGGTCGCGCCCAGGACGAGCACGACGCGTTCGCGCAGGCGCTGCGCGACCACGACGTCGAGGTGCTGTACCTCGTCGAGCTGCTCACCGAGACCCTCGAGCAGGCCGACGCGCGGGCCGAGATCGTCGAGAGCACGACGTCGACGCTGCACCTCGGCGACAGCCTGCGTCGCTACCTGGTGGCCGCGCTGTCGGACCTCGCGCCCGCCGACCTCGCCGCGGTCGTGACCGCGGGCCTGCGCAACGACGAGGTCGCGCACCGCAGCATCGTCACGAGCCTGCTGCGTCCCGACGACTTCCTCGTCGACCCGCTGCCCAACCTGCTCTTCACCCGCGACTCCTCCGTCTGGCTGCCCGACCGGGTGGCCGTGACGAGCCTGGCGATGCCGGCGCGCGTCCGCGAGACGCAGCTGACCGGCCTCGTCTACGCCCACCACCCGCGCTTCGCAGGCGTCGAGCGCGTCCACGGCCCGCACCTGGAGCACCTGGAGGGCGGTGACGTGCTGCTGCTCGCGCCCGGCGTCGTCGCGGTCGGGGTCGGGGAGCGGACCACCCCGGCCGGGTTCGAGCGGTTCGCGGCGCAGGTGCTGGCGCCCGGCGGGGGTGCGGGGCCGGGGGCCGCAGGAGGTGGAGCGCTCGCCGAGACGGTCCTGGCGGTGCCGATCGCCCAGGAGCGCGCCACGATGCACCTCGACACGATCGTCACGATGGTCGACGTCGACACCGTCGTGATCTACCCGAACATGGCCGACCAGCTGCGCGCGCTGGCGGTGACCCTCGACGACGACGGCGACCTGCGGGTCGGTCCGGAGCGGTCGTTCTTCGCCGCCGCGGCCGACGCGATGGGCATCGAGCGCCTGCACCGCATCGACACCGGCCTCGACCCGGTGACCGCCGAGCGGGAGCAGTGGGACGACGGCAACAACACCCTCGCGATCGACGCCCGTCTCGCCGTCGCCTACGAGCGCAACGAGCAGACCAACGCCCGCCTGGAGGAGCACGGCATCGAGGTCGTGGCCATCAGCGGCTCCGAGCTCGGGTCGGGCCGCGGCGGCCCGCGCTGCATGTCCTGCCCCGTCCTCCGCGACTGACCCACCCTCCCCCCCACCCTCGCCGCCCTTGGGGTTGGGCCCCACCCAAAGGGTGACTCACCCACCCAGCGCTGGGGTGGGGTGAATCCTTCGGGTGGGGGTGATGAGCGGCGGTGACGTCGGTCAGCGTCCCCCGCGGGCGGACGTCGGGCGGACATTCTTCGGGTGGGGCCCCACCCAAAGGATGCGTCCCACCTCAGCGCTGGGGTGGGAGGTCACTCTTGGGGTGGGGCCCCACCCCAAGGGTGCGCGGGATGGGTCAGGCGAGGGTGACCTGGGGCGCGTAGAGGGCCATGGCGTCGAGGGCGCGACGGTGGTTCTCGAGCGTCGAGCCGGCGCACGCGTCGACGGCCACCCGCACGGTCGCTCCGGCGTCGGCGGCGGCAAGCACGGTCGACAGCACGCAGCAGTCGGTCGAGACGCCGGCGACGACGAGGTCCGGGGCCTCGCCCGTCACCGCCCGCACGACGTCCCACTTGCCGAAGGTCGGCGCCGCCACCACCGTCGACGCCGCCGCGACGTCGGCCAGCTCGGGCACGACGTCGAACATCGGGTCGTCGGCCGGCCGGTCGGCGAACGGCCAGGCGTCGAAGTAGGCCCGCCACGACCCGACCCGCTCGGCGTCGGGAGCCGGCACCCAGCGCGTGACGATCGTCGGCATCGTCGCCGCCAGGGCACGCACCGGCTCGAGGGTCGCGGCAAACATCGGCGAGCCCCACGGCGACGCGGGGTCGGCGAAGACCCGCTGCGGGTCGACGACCACCAACCAGGTCTGCGTCATGCCCCGACCCTCACGCGGCACCGGCCTCCTGGCGACGCACGGTCGAGCGCCGCGCGACGAGGGTGACGAGCAGCCCGATCGCGAAGGCGGCCAGCACACCGAGGTTCGCGTACGGCCACGCACCGTCCCAGCCGGCGCCGTCGGGCAGGCGGGTGCCGAGCCCGAACGGCTCGATGAGGTAGCCCTGCCAGTCGTTCCACGCGGTGCCGGAGATCTGGTTGACGACCAGGCCCCAGCCCACGACTGACGCGACGACCATCGTCACCACCGACGTCCACGCGACGGCGCCGTAGCGTCCCGAGGCGTCGAACAGCGCCGCCTCGTCGTAGTCGCGCCGTCGCAGGGCGATGTCGCCGATCATGATGCCGGCCCAGGCGGCGACGGGGACGCCGAGCGTGATGAGGAAGCTCTGGAAGGGGCCGAGGAACGTCTGCGCGACGAACACGACGTACACCGTGCCGGCCGTCAGGATGACGCCGTCGACGAGCGCGGCGGCCGGCCGCGGGATGCGCACGCCGAGGCTGAGGAGCGTCAGCCCGGAGGAGTAGATGCCGAGCACGGCGCCGGACACGAGCGCCAGCACCGACGCGACGAGGAAGGGCACGAGGAACCAGGTGGGCAGGACCGACGCGAGCGTGCCGACGGGGTCGTTCACGATGCCCGCGCTGAGGGTGTCGGACGAGCCCGCGAGCAGGATGCCGTAGACCACGAGCACGACGGGCGCGAGCGCCCCGGCCAGCGTGTTCCACGCGACGATCTGTGCGCCCGACGTGTCGCGCCGCTGGTACCGCGACCAGTCCGCGGCGATGTTGATCCAGCCGAAGCCGAACCCGGTCATGACCATGACGAACGCCCCGACCATGGCCTGGCCGGAGCCGCCGGGCAGCGACGTGACGCGGTCGAGGTCGATCTGGTCGAACGTGAGGAGGATGTAGCCGATGGTGGCGGCGCCCGTGAGCCAGGTCAGCACCGACTGCAGGCGCATGATCACGTGGTAGCCCGCGACCGACGCGGCGACGATCAGAGCGGCGATCACGGCGCAGGCGACGACCTTCGTGGCCGTGCCGCCGCCCCAGCCGAGCTCGCGCAGGACGGTGGCGGTGGCCAGGGTCGCGGTGATGGCCAGGAAGGTCTCCCAGCCGATGGAGATCAGCCAGCTGAAGACGCCGGGCAGCTTCTGGCCGACGACGCCGAACGGCGCGCGGCTGAGGATCATCGTGGGCGCCGAGCCGCGCTTGCCGGCGATCGCGACGAGCCCGCACGCCGCGAACGAGACCACGACGCCGAGGACGGTGACGACCACGGCCTGTGTCAGCGACAGCCCGAAGCCGAGCACGAAGCTGCCGTAGGAGATGCCGAACACCGACACGTTCGCGGCGAACCAGGGCCAGAACAGGTCCGACGGCTTCGCCGTGCGCTCCGCCTCGTCGACGATCTCGATGCCCGTGACCTCGATACCGGCCCGTCGGACCGCGTCCAGCTCGCTCATGAGGTCAGGGTCCCACGATGCGGCGTCACGCGTCTGCCCACCTCAGGGGATGCGTCCCACCCCAGCGCTGCGGTGGGGAGTCACCCTTGGGGTGGGGCCCCACCCCAAGGGTGAGGGGGTCAGCGGATGGTGAGCTGACGGCTGGTGAGGTTGGCGCGGGCGTTGCGCTGCTCCTGGGTGAGGGGCGCGTCGTCGGCGATCGCACCCTCCAGCCGCTGGGCGAGGGCCGCGACGGGCTCCTCCAGGGCGGCCGCTCCGTCGTCGACGACGGCCGGGTCCATCTCCCACACCGGCACGAGCAGCCCGTGGGCGCGGAACATGCCGATGAGCTTCGTGCCGTCGCCGAGGGTCTCCTCGCCGGCGGCCGCGAGACGCGCGAAGCCGTCGAGCACCGTGGCCTCGCTCTGCGTGACGACCCAGCGCAGGTAGCGCTTGTCGCCCATGCGGACCCAGTAGGCCGCCTCGACCGAGCTCAGGCGCTCCGTGGGGGCGATCGACTCGTTCGCGGCGGCCAGCGCCTCGGAGCCCTCGGCGTCGGTGCCCTCGACCCAGAAGTCGAAGCCGTCGTGCACCTCCACGTCGAACGACGACGCGGGGTCGACGATCTGCTGCAGCCGGTCGCCGACGCCCGGGTCGGTCAGGCGGACCGGGTTGCCGGGCTCGGTCTCGCGGGCGGCCTCGATGGCGCCGGCGAGGTCGCGGCTGACGTCGCCGTAGTTGTGCAGCACCTGCAGGCCGAGCCAGATCTCGCCGTCGGGCCGACGGATGCCGGCGCCGCCACCGGGCAGCAGCGAGCACACGCGCACCTGCTCGCCGTCGGTGAGCGTGACGGTGGCGGTCGCGGACGGCACGAACTCGCGCAGCGCGATCCAGTCACCCTCGTGCGGCAGGCCCTCGAACGTGCGGGCGACGAAAGGCATGCGGGCCGGCTTCGGCGCCTTCGTGCGGCGCGACTTCTTTCCCATGGGTCGCACCCTAGCCAGGGGTGCAGCCGTCGGCAGGCCGCAGGGTCGCTGCTGGCCGTGGGGTGGTCAGCGGGCGAGCGGCAGCTCGGCGCCCACCCGAGTGCCGGCCGACATGTCGACCCACCAGCGGTCGGCGACGCGGTTGATGATCGACAGCCCCCGACCGCTGAGCGAGTCCTCGTCGAAGTCGATCGGCTTGAGCGAACCGCCCTGGCCGTCGTCGTGGACGCTGATCTCGAGCAGCTGCCGCTCGGGGTCGATGGTCCACGCCAGCTCCATCGTGCCGTCGTCGGACGGCTGGCCGTGCGCGACGGCGTTGGCGACCATCTCGCTCAGCACGATGAGGGCGTCGTCGATGACGGTCGACGACGCGCGGTGCACGGTGAGGAAGCCGGCGAGCTTGGTGCGGGCGATGCTCGGCGTCGACGGCTCGAAGGGCAGACGCACGGTGGCGGAGGGACGGGTGGTCGCCGCGGCGTTGCCGTCGACCTGTTCTCCGCCCGGGTGCATATAGTCCAAAGTAACCAGTCAGCAGCCGATAATCCAGCCCGTGTGGCCCACCTCCCGCCGCGGACGCCGCGCGCGACCTGCTCCGCACGGGCGCCAGACCTTTCAGGAGCCCCCGTGGACGTGCCCACGACGACCGTTGCCGACCTGCCCGACCCGCTGCCCGACGACCTCGTCGTGCTGGACGTCCGCGAGCCCCACGAGTGGGAGGCCGGCCACGTCCCGGGCGCCGTGCACGTGCCGCTCGGCGACCTCCCCGCGCGCGTCGGCGAGCTCGACCCGCAGGCCCGGACGCTCGTCGTCTGCCACCTCGGCGGTCGGTCGGCGCGGGCCACGGCATGGCTCGGGCAGCAGGGGCACGACGTCGTCAACCTGGCCGGCGGCATGGACGCCTGGGAGGCGGCGGGTCGTCCCACCGAGAGCTGAGCGTCCCCGGACGCGGAAAGGCCCCCTGGACCGTGTGGTCCGGGGGGCCTCTCCGTGGCTGACGGGCCTAGCTCACTTGGCGGCAGCCTTGAGCTTCGAGCCGGCGCTCACCTTCACGCCGTAGCCGGCGGGGATGTCGATCGTCTCACCGGTCGCGGGGTTGCGACCCGTGCGCGCGGCGCGCGAGACGCGCTCGACCGAGAGGATGCCGGGGATGGCGACC
Organism: Aeromicrobium sp. EU05-FHT14F07; assembly: GCF_058790455.1. Taxonomy (NCBI): domain Bacteria; kingdom Bacillati; phylum Actinomycetota; class Actinomycetes; order Propionibacteriales; family Nocardioidaceae; genus Aeromicrobium; species Aeromicrobium sp. EU05-FHT14F07. The sequence goes on along the minus strand of NZ_JBYTCR010000014.1, from coordinate 42,423 downwards.
TTCTCGCCCTTGCTGACGGCGTCGATGAGGACGTCGGCCAGCGCGCTGAGGACGTCGTCGGCGGTGGACTTGGTGGTGTCGGCCTTCTCGGCGAGGGCCGAGACGAGGTCGCTGCGGGAGATAGCCACGGGGACTCCTAGAGAGTTCGGATGTTGTGCGCTCAGCAGTCTAGGCAGGAAACCCCGACATTCCGGTGCACCCCGGCCCCTACGGCGTGCCTCGTGCCCGTGATATCGGGCCCTGGAGGGCGTCCCAGTCGGGGCCGGGAGCGTCGACGAGGCTCCGCAGGGCTCCCAGGTACCGCTCACGGGGCCACCGCACGACGCCGAGCGACTCCAGGTGCGGGGTCGCCCACTGCACGTCGACGAGCCCGTCCGGCCCCACCGCGTCGACCAGCGCCACCAGCGCCACCTTCGACGCGTCGCGCGCGTGGTGGAACATCGACTCGCCCGCGAACAGGCGTCCGACCGAGAGCCCGTACAGCCCGCCGACGAGGTTGCCGTCGGCGTCGCGGGTCTCGACGGAGTGCGCCCAGCCGAGCTCGTGCAGGCGCACGTACGCGTCACGGATGCCGCGGTCGATCCAGGCGCCGGGTCGGCTGGGGTCGGCGCAGGCGTCGACCACCTCGGCGAACGCGGTGTCGATCGTGACCGTCATCCGTCGCACCGCCTGGCGCAGCGACCGCGAGACGCGCAGCGCCGACGGCTCGAGCACACCGCGCTCGACCGGCGACCACCACAGCAGGTCCCCCTCGTCCGGCATGGGGAACGCGCCGTGCCGGTAGGCCTCGACCACCGTCGACGGCTCGAGGTCGGCACCGGCGGCGACGCAGTCGGACCGGGGCCAGAGGTCGGGTCGGAACTCCCACGGGGTCGGGGGCAGCGGCACGGCGGGCACGTCAGGCCTCCAGCACGCGGCTCAGGTGGTGCGCGGGCATCTCGCCCCACTCGCGCCACTCCTCGTCGGTGGCCCCCTCGAGGGAGTCCCACCAGGTCAGGGCCCGGTTGACGGGCTGCGTGAAGGCCGTGGCGGCGCGCAGCTCGGCGAGGTCGCGCGGGTCGGCGACGTCGGACCACATCTCGGAGTAGGTGGCGAGCACGTCGTCCCAGGCCAGCGTGCTGCGCGTCGTGATCCAGCCGTAGGGGACGCTCAGGACCTCGAGCGCGTGGGACCACTGCAGGTCGCCGAAGTCGAACACGCGCAGGTCGGCGAAGGCGTTCCACGGGTGCACGTCACCATGCTGCACGGTGACCGGGACGCTCGACGACGCGAGGCGGGCGACGGCCTCGAGGAGCTGGTCGCGACGTGCGGCGAGCGCGGTGGCGCCGGCGTGGGCGAGGGACGAGGGGTGCTCGGCCGGCAGCGTCGCCAGCCGCTCGAGCAGGGCGTCGAAGCGTGCCGGGACGGTCTCGGGCGAGCAGTCGGGAACACCGGTCGCGAGCACGGCATCGCGCTGGTCGACGAGCCGACGCTGCAGCCGAGCGGTGGCGATCATGACGCCGCGCCAGTCGGCGAGGGTCGTCTCGCGGGAGTCGCCGAGCGTCACGCCACGGTCGGCGGTGAGCATCCACCCCTGCGCGGCGTCGACGGCGAGCGGCGCGGCCACCTGGTCGGGCGCGACGTCGGCCAGCAGCGCGTGCAGCGCGGGCTCGAACGCCATCGACCGGCAGTTCGCCTTGAACCACACACGCCCGCGGTCGGTCGGCACGACCAGCTGTGTCGACCACGGCCGCACACGACGCTGCTCGATAGGGCCGGCGAGCGCGTGCCCGGCCTCCTCCGCGCGGGCATGGATCCAGCCGTGCGCCTCCTCGAGCCAGTCCGACGACGTGACGCGTCGACTGAACGCCTGGTCCATGGGCCGAGCGTAGGGCCCGCGGCTGTTCAGGGGGCGGACCTCGGCCGCGTCCCTAGGATGGGGGCATGGCTGGACTCCGAGGCAGGGCCGCGGTCGCGGCGACGAACAAGATCGCTCCGCAGGTGGCCGGCGGGTTCGTCCGTCAGGTCCTGGACCGGGCGATCGACGGCGTCGGCCCGCTCCCCTCGGCCCGCAAGGCCGCCGACGCCCACCTCGTCGACACCGACGGTGACGTCGAGGCGGCGATCACGCGTCTCGTGCGCCGGCACACCGCGCTGGCCGGCGCGCAGGGCTTCGTGACCAACCTCGGTGGCATCGCAGCGGTGGCCGTGTCGGTGCCGGCGAACGTCGTCGGCGTCACGCTGGTGCAGGCGCACATGGTCGCGGGCGTGGCAGCGCTGCGCGGCTACGACCTCACCGACCCGCGGGTGCGCAACGCGATCCTGGTCTGCATGCTCGGCGAGGACGCGGTCAAGGACCTGCTGAAGTCGGGCAAGCTGCCGTCGCCGCCGATGACGCTCGCGACGTCGCCCGTGCACTCCCCCGAGCTCGACCGGATCATCTCCCACGAGGTCACCGCCGAGCTCGTCACCCGCACGGTCGGCCGCCGCGCCGTCACCCTCGTCGCGCGCCGCGTGCCGCTCATCGGCGGCGCCGTCGCGGGCGGGTCCGACGGGTGGTCGACCCACCAGATCGGGCAGTACGCCGCTCGCGAGCTGAAGGACCGCAACATCCCGAAGCGGCAACGCTGAACCCACTCGTTGCTGATTCCCATGAACTGATGGGAATCAGCAGCCTGACCGGGACCACGGGTCAGGACTCGACGGCCTCGACCGGCTGCCGCAGGATCGTCCGCAGGCGCTCCGGGGCGGTGCGCCGCGGGTCGCCGAGGTAGATCTCGTGGTGGCGGCCCGTCATGCGCAGACCTGCCGCGGGGATCTCGACGTCGTGCATCCGGGCGAGCACCGGGCCCTCGTCGTCGTAGGGGCCGACGTGGAGCGTCTGCATGCAGAGGCCCTCGTCCAGCACGCGCAGGTCGACCCGCTCCAGGCCGCCCAGGTCGGGCTTCTTGCGCGCCACGGTCGCGACGGCGTCGGCGAACGCGGCGTCGTCGACCCAGGTGGGCGCGAGGATCAGCGCGGTCCAGCTCCAGCGGCTCTTGTCGCGTGCGCTCGTGAACGCCGCCATGTCGTCGGACCACCAGAGCGCCTCCAGCGGCATGACCGTCTCGTCGTGACCGAGTGCCTTGCCGGCAAAGCGCAGGGTGTAGGCGACCGGGTAGAGCACGGCGAGCGCCTCGGCGTAGGAGGCCGACGTGTTGGGGTCGCCCGTGCCGTCGACGGCCAGGTACGTCAGCGGGGGCACCTCGACCACGTCGAAGACCCCGCGCCGGGCCCGGTAGGGGGCGAGCGTGCGCTTGCGGTCGAGCGTCATGCGTGCTCCTGCTCGCGCTGGCGGGCCCGGTACTCCGCGGCGGCGTGACGGTTGCCGCACGCGGTGCTGCAGAAGCGACGGGACCGGTTGCGGGAGAGGTCGAGGACGATGCCGTCACAGCCGTCGTCGGCGCAGACGCCGAACCGTGACAGCTCGCCGGCGATCAGGACGTCGCTGACGGCGATCGCCGCCTCGACGCAGATGCGCGAGGGCCACGGGCTGTCGTCGTCGGCGACGTGCAGGTGCCGCCCCAGCGGTCCGTGCGTCACGAGCCGAACCCGAGTGGGATGGGCATCGAGCAGGTCGTTGACCAGCACCGCGAGCTGGTCGGGGTCGCCGGTCGTGAGCAACCCGCGCAGCACGGGGCGCAGGGCGCGCACCTGCGCGAGCTCGCCGGCGTCGCGGTCGCGGCGGCCGGTGTAGCCGTGCCGCTCGTAGAAGGCGTCGAGCTGCTCGACCGTGGTGAGCGTGTCCGGGTCCTCCGCCGTGTTGACCAGCTCGACGGTGGCCAGCAGGTTGGCCTCGATGTCAGGAGCGAAGGTCATGTTGACACCTTACGACATCGGCCTCTATCGTCAGGACCCATGACCATGAACGCCCCTGACGCCGGATCGGCGACGGGCGCCTCGGCGTCGGCGCGACGCTCCCCGAACGCCGGGACCGGACGCACCACGTCGGGCCTTGTGTTCGCCCTGGTGTCCGCCTCCGCCTTCGGGCTGTCCGGCTCCCTGGCACGCGGACTGCTGGAGTCGGGCTGGAGTGCGGGCGCGGCCGCCGCGGTCCGCATGGGCGTCGCCGCGGCCGTGGTGGCCCTCCCGGCCGCCCTCGCGATGCGGGGTCGTTGGCGGGGCGTCCGGCGCGCCGCGCCGATGGTGCTGCTCTACGGGCTGCTCGCCGTCGCCGGAGCGCAGCTCTGCTACTTCTACGCCGTGCAGACGCTGCAGGTCGGCGTCGCACTGCTCATCGAGTACATGGCGCCGGTGGCCGTCGTGCTGTTCCTGTGGGCGGCCCGAGGGGAGCGTCCCGGTCGGCTCACCGTCGCCGGAGCCGTCGTGGCGATGGGCGGGCTCGGGCTCGTGCTGGGTCTGCTCTCCGGCGTCTCGCTCGACGGCGTCGGGGTCCTGTGGGCACTCGGCGCGACGGTCGGCGCCGCCACCTACTTCCTGCTGTCCGCCGACGACCGCGTCGGTCTGCCGCCGGTCGCGCTGGCGGGCGGCGGGCTGCTCGTCGGCAGCGCCGCACTCGGTCTCGGCGGGCTCGTCGGCGTGCTGCCGATGACCGCGTCGACCGCCGACGCGACGCTCGGCGACGTCGCGCTCCCCTGGTGGCTGCTCGTCGGGCTGCTCGGCGTCGTGACCGCGGCGCTCGCGTACGTCACCGGCATCGCAGCGGGACGACGGCTTGGGTCGCGCGTGGCGTCGTTCGTCGCCCTCTCGGAGGTGCTCATGGCCGTGCTGTTCGCCTGGCTGCTGCTCGACGAGCTGCCGACCACGGCCCAGCTGCTCGGCGGGCTCCTCGTCCTGGCCGGTGTCGTGCTGGTCAAGGTCGGCGAGCCCCGGTACGTCGAGGAGCAGGTCGCGACCTCGCCCACGGTCGAGCCGCTGCCGCCGACCTGAGCGCCCCGCCCCACCGTCGCCGCTGGTGCCTGTTTCCGTGGGGCGCCAAGGAAACAGACACTCCCCCACGCAAACGCGCGGT